>JBDTWS010000043.1:0-23609 GCA_040006575.1 Betaproteobacteria bacterium | reverse complement strand
ATGCACCGGGCATCGACCGGCTGATCCTCATCGCCACCGTGCGCGAAGGCTATGGCGACCTCTCCGAACTCATCACGCTGGCGCGCTCACGTGCCAGGAAAGGCGAGTACCGCCTGTATGCGGACGACGTGGGCAACCTGCCGGATTGCCTCGCCCTCATCGTGCCGCATGCCGGCCACGAACATGCGCAAAAAGATTCGATGCGCCTCGCGGAAATTTTCCGGCAGGGCAATCCCGCGGGCTGCTGGCTGGGCGCCTCTCTCGACTACGGTCCCGATGATAAAACCAAGCTGCATCTGCTCGAGCAAATCGCCGCTGTTTGCAAACTCCCCCTTACCGTGTGTGATCGCATCCTGTTCGCCACCCGCGAAGAAAAGCCCCTGCAGGATGTTGTCACCGCAATTCGCCAGAAAACCACCATCGCCGAACTGGGTACCGCGCTACTCGCACATTCTGAAAATTACCTTAAGCCCATCGGCCATATCGCGCGCCGCTATCCCGTGGCGATGCTGGCGCAGACGATGGCCATCGCCAAACGCTGCAGCTTCGAGCTCTCGGAATTGCGCTATGAATATCCGCAGGAAGTGGTGCCGAAGGGAGAGACCCCTGCCGGCTACCTGAGGCAGCTGACCTATGACGGCGCCGCGGAACGGTATCCGGCCGGCATCCCCGCCAAGGTGCGAAAGATCCTCGAGCATGAACTCGAAATTATTTCCGACTTGATTTACGAATCCTATTTCCTGACGATCTATTCGATCGTCAAATTTGCCCGCGATCAAAAAATACTCTGCCAGGGGCGAGGGTCCGCCGCCAATTCGGCCGTGTGCTATTGCCTGGGAATCACCGAGGTCGATCCGGAATTTCACGAGGTACTGTTCGAACGATTCCTGTCGCGCGAACGCAAGGAACCTCCCGATATCGATGTCGATTTCGAGCACGAGCGGCGCGAAGAAGTCATGCAGCATATTTACAGCACATATGGACGCGAGCGCACCGCATTGACCGCAGCCGTTTCCACCTACGGCCCCAAGGGCGCGATTCGCGATGTGGGCAAGGCGCTTGGCCTCAGCTTAAGCCAGGTGGATGCCATGTCGAAGGCCATCGTCTGGTGGGATGGCCATCAGATTTCCCCGGATCGCCTGGTTGAAGCCGGCTTCGATCCCGATACGCCGCGCATCCAGTTGCTCATGATGCTCACGCAGGCACTGGTGGGATTTCCGCGCCATCTTTCCCAGCACAGTGGCGGCTTCGTCATCGCACGCGACAAACTGACCCGGTTGGTACCGGTCGAAAATGCCGCAATGCCCGAGCGCACCGTCATACAGTGGGACAAGAACGATCTCGATGCACTGGGCTTGTTGAAGGTCGATGTGCTGGCGCTGGGCATGCTGACGGCGCTGCGCAAGACGATGGATTTATTGAACGGCTGGAGAGAAAAAAATAATATCAACCGCCCGGCCATTTCGATGCAAACCATTCCGCGCGAATGCGAAAAAACCTACGAAATGATCCAGCACGCCGACACCATCGGCGTATTCCAGATTGAATCACGCGCGCAGATGAGCATGCTGCCGCGCCTGAAGCCGAAAGAGTTTTATGACCTGGTGATTGAGGTCGCCATCGTGCGGCCGGGGCCCATCCAGGGTGGCATGGTGCATCCCTACCTGCGGCGGCGAAACGGGGAGGAACCATCGGACTCGCCCAGTCCCGAAATAGAAAAAGTTTTAAAGCGAACGTTGGGTGTGCCGATTTTCCAGGAGCAGGTGATGCAGATCGCCATCGATGCAGCCGGATTCTCGGCAGGCGAAGCGGATCGCCTGCGGCGCGCCATGGCTGCGTGGAAACGCAAGGGCGGGCTGGAGCCCTTTCACGAAAAACTGATCAAGGGACTGATGGCCAACGGTTGCAGCGAGGATTTTTCCGAACGCATGTACAAGCAAATGCACGGCTTCGGCGAATATGGATTTCCCGAATCGCACGCCGCCAGTTTCGCGCTGCTGGTCTATGTTTCCTGCTGGCTGAAGCATCACCATCCCGCCGCCTTCACCTGCGGCCTGCTCAATTCGCAGCCGCTGGGTTTTTATTCGCCGGCGCAACTGGTGCAGGATGCGCAGCGCCATGGCGTGATCGCCCTTGCAGTGGACGTCACCATCAGCCAGTGGGATTGCACGCTCGAAGGCGATATGGAAAAACCCTCGATCCGGCTGGGACTGAAAATGGTCAGCGGCTTCAACAAGGAAGCGGGGCAGCGGCTGGTTGAAGCACGCAATGCGGCTAAATTTCACGATGTGACCGACCTGAAACGCCGCGCAATACTGGATTCACGCGAGATCACCGCACTCGCTTCCGCCGATGCGCTGGCGCCCCTCGTCGGCCACCGCCGCGACGCCGTCTGGGAAGTGTTGGCCCTCGAAAAAGACACCGCGCTTTTCAACACCGCCACCGACGGTGAAACCGGCTCATTGCTGCCGCTCACTGAAGCTGACGATGTGTTCGCCGACTATCGCACCACCGGACTCACCCTGCGCCGCCATCCGCTGGCCTTGCTGCGACCCGCATTAAACAAGCTGCGCATTCGCACCTCCGAAGATATCAAGTACGCCCGCCATGGCCAGATCCTGCGCGTCACGGGCATGGTGACCTGCCGGCAACATCCCAGTACCGCCAAAGGCACCACGTTCGTCACGCTGGAAGACGAGACTGGTTACGTCAACGTGGTGGTATGGCAACGGCTGGCCCAGCGCCAGCGCAAGGAGCTGGTTTTCTCACGATTGCTGTGCGTGGCAGGTCGTGTGGAACGACAGGGAGAAGTGGTGCACCTCATCGCCGGCAAGCTGATCGACCAGACCAGCATGCTGGGCGACCTGGATTTCAGCATCCGTGAATTTCACTAGCCCGCAGGTCAGCCCGGCGCATCGTTGGGGCAATACATCCTCGGCGGAATATTCAGCACGGTTTCGCTCGCGATGCCACGCAATTTCATTTGCGTATCGGCGTCGACGTCAAACGGCAATGCCGGTAAATCCTGTGGCGAAAGACCTGTGACAGTCGCATAGATCACCAGTGCTGCGAGGAATGCACCCGCAGTCGCCGAGTGATTGCCATCGGCATCGTGCAGCACCATCGACGGATAACGCGCCAGTGCAAGATCCCAAGCCTGGGGAATCGGCGCCACACACGCCGCCTCCTTGCGCGCGATGGAAACATGCAGGTCAAAAATACGTTGCGTTTCCGCAATGCCGCGCCTCGACCATTCGGGAAACATCACCGGCACGGCGGATTGTTCGCGGGACATCCTCACCAGCGCTTCCGCGCCTGTGGTGGGATAGAAGAACTGCCCGCTGGAACTGTATTCCTGTGCCTGCAGAATGACGGCAGTCCATTTGCGGCTTTTCAACAGGGCAAGCGAGGAAGGATCGGTCGCGCGCTGCTCAAGGAACATCCAGTTGGGCGCCTCCACCGATGACACGGTCTTGTTGCTTTTGCCGGCACGCACCATCGCGCCCACCATCCCCGGGACATCGTGAACGGTGGTGTGGCTGTTGCCCATGAACAGCAGGTTGATGTCCGCCACGGCAGGCACCACCGGCGCCGCCGCCACAGGGGGAATCGCAGCACCGCTATTCGATGTGCCACCGGACCCGCTGCCGCAAGCAGCCACCAGCAGGGCCGCGATGATCGTCAACAGGCGACGCGTGAGTGATTGCATTGACCGTCCTCCTGCGGCCGGCATGGCCGCCAATCCACGGTACGCCAGCATGCACAGGCTGACAAGGCGGAAACACAAACCGCTACAGTCTGCGCCAGGGCGTTGCTGAATGACGGGAGGAATCTAGACGGAAGGGGCGCCCACAAATGAAAATGGTGGACAAATACACCCTGCGAATTGCCATGCAGGATGGACTGTCCACCATTGCGCCAAACTAAATGCGCTGCGCCAACAGGGGCGCCCAACAAGTCCTAGTTGCTTTTATCGCCCACAGAGTTGGCGATACCCTTGTGCAGGTTCAGTTCGTTGTATTCCTTGTTGCCTATGGCACCCACCATGCGCTCGGTGGTCGGCTTTACCAGGCGGCTGCCGGTCAGCGTTTCACCGTCGGTGGTCTGGCTGGCTTTGTATTTCACATAAGCATCCGTCTCTGCCTTCGTTGCACAGCCCGCCAGGCCAACCAGGCTGGCAGTCACTGCGAACACCCATACTTTTTTCATGTTTATCATCCTTTGCTCATTGAAGATCATGTCCGGAAATAATTCTAAAGATCACATACAAATCAGTTTGTGCCAGTTTGTAACGGCATGGCCTGCGACAAAACTGCGACCGTCACACAACTTGTCGCTACACAATTATTGTATCCAGTAAATAATCAGTGAACAAACGCGACGCGCCCTGAGTCGCAAATTTGCAACAGGCGACCTCGACCGTCCCTAATCCCCCTGTGCAGGCGCCCGTGCGGTGCGCGCGGCGCGACGTTTTGCCGGCGCCTGGAAATTGGTTACGGTCCTGTAAAGAAACCGAAGGAAAGTCAGCGTCATGATCGCTTCGCCGAAGGTCATCACAAACGCGACGAAAGGATTCATGCTGCCCGCGCGAAGGCGGTATTTCTCGAAAGCGCGGTCGCGTGAAATTTCGATGCTGTCGTAGAACGTCGGCACCGCCAGCAGCGTCAGGATGGTCGACGTGATGGTGCCGCCGATAATGGCGACCGCCATCGGGCGATAAAACTCGCCGCCCTCGCCCAGCCCGATCGCCACCGGCATCATGCCCGCGATCAGTGCGAATGTGGTCATCAGGATGGGACGCAGGCGCACACGGCCTGCGTGCATCAGCGCATCTTCACGGGCCACGCCCTGCGCCTCTTCCTTGCGCGCGCAATCGAGCAGGAGGATGGCATTTTTCGCCACCAGCCCGGCCAGCATGATGATGCCGATAAAGCTCATCAGGTTCAGCGTTCCCTTGGTCACCAGCAATGCCACCACCACGCCGATGAGACTGAGCGGCAGTGACAGCATGACCGGCAAGGGTGCGGTGAATGAACCGAACTGGATCACCAGGATGAGGTACATGAGGCCGATACCCATCACCAATGCGATACCCATTTCGCTGAAAACTTCCTTCTGGTCACGCGACGCGCCGCCCAGTTCCAACCCATATCCGGTCGGGAAATCGATTTGCTTCGCGATCTTCATCGCGTCCGATGTGACTTCACCCGGCGAGCGCCCCTGCGCGTTGGCCGAAACCGAGATCATGCGCTTGCCGTCCGAGTGCTGGATCTGCGCAGGGCCCTTGCCCATGCTGACCGTGGCGATCTGGTCCAGTGGCACCATCATGTTGCTGCCGCTCACGGCAATCGGCAGGTGTTCTATATTGGCCGCGCTGATGCGGTCGTCGGGATGAAGGCGGACCGCGACATCGCGCGATTCACCGGTCGGATCCACCCAGTCGCCCACCTCGACACCGGCGAACGCCACACGCAGCGCCTGCGCCGCGTCACCCACTGAAATCCCCAGTGAATTGGCGAGTCCGCGATTGAGCTCGATCTTCAGTTCGTCCTTCGGGTCCTGCTGCGAAAGGCCGACATCGACCGCGCCGGGAACCTTGGCCAACTTGTCCATGAAGTCCGTCGTGATCTCCATCAGGCGGCGTGAATCCGGCCCGGAGAACTGGATCTGCACGGGCTTGCGTGCACCATTGTTGAGGTCATCGAGCACCGTATACTCCGCGCCCACCACCTGCAACATCAGCTTGCGCAATTCCACCGCAATTTCACTGCCGGAGCGCTTGCGCCCGGTGCTCTTGCCGATGTCGACATAAACCCGTCCACCACCCGGGCTGACGTTACTGTTGGTCGCGACCGTCTCGGTCATCGTACGCGCGAGTTCCGCGGCCTTCTCCACTTTCAGCCGCGAATATTCCAGGCTGGCGCTCGACGGCGTGCGCACTTCAATGGCGATGGTGTCGCCATCCGCCGTCGGCAGGAAACTCGATCCGCCCACGGTGAACTGCAACACCAGCGCACCCACGAAAGCCAGCGCGGCAATGGTCCACATCCATTTGCGGTGATGCAGCGCCCAGGCGATGACGCGGCCATAACGGTCGGCCTGGTGATCAAACCACACATTGAATCGCGACAGCAACAAGCTCAGGCCCGTCTTCGGCATGTGCGCATAACCCACCGGGTCGCCCCAATAGGCGGACAGCATCGGGTCCAGCGTAAAGGAGATAAACAGGCTGACCAGCACCGAGGTGGCCACCGTCAGTGCGAAGGGGCGGAACCACTCGCCCGCGCCGCCGCCCATGAAAGCCACCGGGATAAACACCGCGATAATCGAGAATGTGGTGGCCATGACAGCCAGGCCGATTTCCTGCGTACCGGCGCTGGCGGCCGTACGGCGGTCCTCGCCCATTTCCATGTGACGCACTATGTTCTCGCGCACCACGATGGCATCGTCAATCAGCACGCCGATGGCCAGCGACAGCCCCAGCAGTGTCATGAAATTAAGTGTGAATCCGCATAGCCACACGGCGATGAACGCGGCGATGACCGAGGTCGGCAAGGCGAGCGCGGTAATGAGTGTGGAGCGCCACGAATTGAGGAACGCGTACACCACGAAAATCGTCAGCAGCGCGCCGAACATCAGCGCCTCGATCACGTTCTGCAGGCTGCTCTGCGCATTTTCGCCGCCGTCCTGCGTGATCTCCAGCTTGGAACCGGCCGGAAGAATCTTGTTTATTTCTGCGACTTCCTTACGCACCTTGTCGGCCACCGTGACGGTACTGGCGTCGCGCGAACGCGTCACGGAAATACCGACGTTGGGATGGCCACTGCGCACGCTGAAGCTGTTCAGTTCGGCGAATCCATCGGCGATGGAGGCGACCTGCCCCAGCCTGACTACCTCATTGCCGCGCCGTTTCAACACGATCTGCTCGAACTCGGCCGGCGATTCAATACGCCCGACCAGGCGAATGCTCTGCTCGTCCAGTGTACCCTTCACACGCCCGACCGGCGCGGTGGTGTTCTGTTCACGCAGTGCACCCACCACCTCGGTCACCGAGACGTTGTACTCGCGCAATTTTTCCGCGCGCAGCAACACCGACAATTCGCGGCGCAATGAGCCATTCACGTTCACTGTAGATACGCCGTCGATGGAGCGGAATTTGTCGGCCAGCGTGTCTTCCGCCAGGCGTGAAATTTCCGCATGCGACTGTGTCGCCGACGACAACGCCATCTGCATGATGGGCTGGGTCGACGGATCGATGCGACGCAGGATGGGCTCGCGCATTTCGACAGGCAATTTATGGCGTACCGAGGCGATGGCGTTGCGTATCTCGTCCGACGCCTCGATCATGTTTTTCTTGAAATTGAAAATGATCACGATGCTGGCGTTGCTTTCCGCCGAGGTGGAGCGGATCTGGTACACCTGCGAAATGCTCTGCAGCGCTTTTTCGACGCGGTTGATGATCTCGCGTTCCACCGTTTCCGGCGACGCGCCCGGATAGGGAATGTTCACCACGATGACCGGCTGTTCGACATCCGGGTTCTGGTTCACGCGCAGGTTTTTCAGTGCCAGCAAGCCCAGGCACATGAGCATCATGATGATGACGACCGTCGAGACCGGCCGCCGGATACTGAAGTCGGATAGAAACATGGCTTATTTCCCCTTGTTGTCCGCTGCCGAAGCCGTGCTGGGCGCGATGGGCGTACTCTTAGCCGCAGGTGCAGCGCTCATTTCCACAGCCTGGCCATCCTTCAACGTCGATGCCGGATAGCGAATCAGCGTGTCGCCCGGGGCAACGCCGCTGATCAATACGTAATCGCCGCTGCGCGTATCGCGGTCACCGACCACGACGCTTACTTTCTGTACCTTCTTGTCCTTTACGCGCCACGTCGACGCCTTGTCGCCGTCGCGAATCAGTGCCGTGGCCGGTAGGGTAAGGCTGGTGGTGCTGCTGGCTTCAATGTGGCCCTCGGCATACAGGCCTGCCAGCTTGGGTTGTTTCTTGTCGACGAAATCAACCAGGACCTCAACCTGGCGCGTGGTGGCATTGGCCGCCGGATTGACGCGCCGGACCTTGCCGACAAATTCCTGCTCGCCATAACCGTTGACGCGGAAAACAGCCTGCTGTCCTGCCTTCACATCGCCGATCTTGTCCGCCGACACCAGCCCTTCAAAGCGCATGCTGGCAGGATCGATCACCTTCAGCAGTTCCTTGCCTATCTGTGCGGTATCGCCCGCCGACACCTTGCGGTCGCTGACGATGCCGTCGAACGGCGCGCGTGCCTCGGTGCGCTGCAACTGCTGGCGCGCCTGCGCGCCACGCGTCTTGGCGGCCGCGAGGTCGCTTTGCGTGTTGTTGCGGCGAATTTCCGAGTCTTCCAGCGCCTGCGCCGAAGCCATGCCCGAACCGCGCAATGTGGTCATGCGCTGGAACTGGCGCTCGGCCTGTTCGTACGCCTGGCCGGCTGCGCGTGTGGAGGCTTCTGCCGACGACAGGCTGTCGCGAATGGCGGTGTCATCCAGACGCACCAGCAGGTCACCGCGCCGCACCGTGTCGCCGTTTTCCTTCAGTACCTGCAAAACGACTGCCGATACCTCGGCACGCAAATCAGCGCGGCGCTCCGGTTGCACCGAGCCGGTAATGGTGGGGCCCGACGCCAGCGCGTTACTGCGCACGGTGTGCAGGTCTTCAGCTGAAATCAGCAGTGGACGCTCCTTGTCCTTGGCGGCAGCGGCGTCCTTCTCGGTCTTTCCCGGAGCCTGGTTGCATGCGGCCAGCGTTGAAGCGACGAGAATTGCAAAAACAGGAGAAAGAAATTTATGACGCAGCATGTCGTGAAGTCCGGAATTGATTATTGGCTGGATGAGTGAAACGGCCGAAGACACGGGCGCCGTCGCAGTCCGCGACGCGGAGCGTGCATGGCAATCATGGTGTAAGCCGAAGTGCGTATTATCGCGCTTCCACGCGCCCGGCTTCGCGTCTCTTGAGTCGCTCGAGTACCCTGATTGCGCCGCCATCGCCAGACTCCCTTGCTGAGACGCGATCGCAGTTGGCATTCCCTGCAGACTGCTTTCCGCACGAATGTTACGGCGCGCCATGTGCCGCTTTTGTGCCAGATTGTCACCGCGCTCGCAGCCAGGGCGAAACGTTTCGGGAAGGGAGGAGTGAGTCATGTCGGCAGGCCATCAGGAATATGAAAACGTGAGGCTATGCGAGCATCGCGTCCGCCGCCACGTGACCGTGATGGAACGCTAAAAATGGGGGACGAGTTGCATGGATTCCGGCGCAAGCTCCGGCAGTCCGAACCGCACATGGTGCATGCCTGGAAAACTCAAGCACTGTGGCGGCTTCCAGGCCACAAATAGCCGGGAGACCACATGGATAAACACTCTTCGCCAGTAAGTGCGGGTGCTGCGCATTCCCTGGCGCCCACTATTCGCCGGCTGGTTTTGCCATGACGGCGCGGAACAACGCCGAATCCACCAGCGCTTCCAGCCAGTCGGCAAGCGCGCCGCGGTGCGCTGCGTAAAACCAGGCTTTGTCCACCTGCGCAAACTGGCGCACAAAGGGAAAAATCGCCATGTCCGCGAAGCCGTGCCGCGCTCCCGCGAGGCAAGTTGTGGACGCCAGTCGCGCTTCAAGTCCCGTTAGAAATTTATCGCCTTCACCGCGATAATATTCCGCGCTGTGGTCCGGGAAGCGGCCGGCATACTTGTAGCGATCCAGGAAATATTTGAATGTGCCGTCGTTCAAGGCAATCAGCCCGGCCGTATCGGCGGCGCGAACCTGGTCCGCTTCCAGCCATGCTTCCGGGTCATGCAAGCCAAGCGCCCAGCGCATGATGTCCACGCTCTCGTCAATCACGGTGCCGTCGGGCAATTGCAGCACCGGTACGGTGCCTTTCGGTGAGCAGTCCAGCATCGCCTGGGGTTTGTTGCGCAAATCGACTTCGCGCATGTCCACCGCGACGCCGCTCACGGCCACGGCCATCCTCGCGCGAATCGCGTAGGGACAGCGCCGGAAGGTAAACAAAACCGGTTTCATCCTGATGGTGGCCGTCGTGTATTCGCCGGCCAAAGTCAGGGCCCCGGTAATTTCACCCAGAACATGCTGAGCACATTGTCCGGACGGTGAACCACGCTGACGCCGGCGCGCGCCGCCCAGGGAATGATCTGCCGATGCAGCGGGATCAGGTACGCCTGGTCGCGCACGCGCCCGGCTGCAGCGGCAAGCAGCGCTTCGCGTTTCGTGTCGTCCATTTCACCTGCGGCGAGGTCAATATCGCGATCGACTTCGGCATCGGCAAAACGGCCCATGTTGAAGTCCCCCTTGCCCTTGCCGTCGAAGCTGTGCGCCAGCGGATTCAGGAAGGTGGTGCCGTCGCTGGGCGCGCCACCCCAGCCGTACAGGAAAAAACTGGAATCGCGCCGCTCCAGCTTCTGGAAAAACTGTGCGCGCGGAATCGCGGCAACGCGTACCCGCACGCCGATTTTTTCCAGCATCGCCGCGATAGAAATGCAGATGCGCTCATCATTCACGTAACGGTTGTTCGGGCAATCAAGCGTGACCTCGAAACCCAGCGGATACCCCGCCTCGCGAAGCAGCCTCCGCGCGCGATCGACGTCGAACGCCAGGCGCCCTTCCATCGCCACGCGATAGCCGAAAGATGCCGGAACGATGATGCTGCCGGTGGGCACCGAAAACCCGCGCATGACCTGGCTGCGGATGGCCTCGATATTGACGGCGTGATACAGCGCCTGCCGCACGCGAATATCCTTGAAAGGATTTTTTCCTTTCACGCTGCTGTACTGAAGTTCATCGCGGCCCTGGTCCATGCCCAGGAAGATCACCCGGTTTTCCGGGCCCTCGACAATCTGCACCCGCGCCTCGCGCTTCAGTCGCGGCACATCCTGCAGCGGCGGGTCCAGCACAAAATCAATATCGCCGGTGAGCAACGCCGACATGCGCGTCGCGTCGGCGCGAATCGGCAGGTACTGCACTTCCGTCACATTGCCTTCAAAGCGCCCGGCCTTGATACCCCACCAGTCGGGATTTTTCTGCAGTACCGTCTTTACGTCGGCCTGCCGGCTCACCAATTTGAAAGGCCCGGTGCCATTGGCATTGCGTGAGGCAAATGTTTCGGTCCCGGATTTGTAATCCTGCGGCAGTTGCGCACCATGGTCCTCGCACCATTTGCGGCTCATGATATTGATGAACACCATCGTGCCCATGAATGCAGGATGCGGTCGCGGCGTGACAAATTCGACGGTGTAGTCGTCGATGCGCCGGGCTTTTCCCAGCGGCGACGCGAACACCTTGAAATTGGACAACGCCGATTGCGCGCGCTCGAATGAGAACACCACATCGTCGGCCGTGAACGGCGTGCCGTCATGAAATTTCACGCCCTGCCGCAGCTTGAAACGCCAGGTGAGATCGTCGACCTTGGTCCAGGATTCCGCCAGCGCGGGCAGTATTTCAAGTTTCTTGCCGCGTACCGTCAGGCGCTCATAAATGTGATCGTTGAGCAGGTTGTTCAAACCCTCATTCTGCGCATGCGGATCGGCCGTCAGGTAATCACCCTGGCTGGACCAGCGAAACACGGCGGCGCCCACGGGGCCGGCAATGGCCAGGAAATGGAAGGCGGCGCATGCGAGCAGCCCCCGAGCCATCGCGTGCAGAATGTAGACAAACCGACTTGAAACTGAAACATCCCGCATTGTCATTTCCTGGCAACTCCCTGTGAAAATCCTCATGGCTCAGAAGAATTCTACTGGACTGCCCTTGATACGTGCTTCGCCATGGAAGCGCATGACCGCGCGGCCGCCACCGGAACGGAAAGGGAAAGGAAAGCTGAATCGCACTAAAC
This sequence comes from Betaproteobacteria bacterium, assembly GCA_040006575.1. Lineage (GTDB taxonomy): Bacteria > Pseudomonadota > Gammaproteobacteria > Burkholderiales > Usitatibacteraceae > UKL13-2. The sequence goes on along the minus strand of JBDTWS010000043.1, from coordinate 11,745 downwards.
CGGACTGCGGGAGTCAGAGGGGATTGTGGGATAATCCACGGTCAGAAAAATACAAGGAATCACCTGTGAAGCTGAAACAATTTGCCCTCCTGCTGGCATCGATGGCCACCGCGGTCGCCCTATTTGGTTGCGGCGGCAATGCCTCATCCTCGGATCCCCCGCCGGATCTCAAGGTCGTCGCGGGAGACGGCACGGTCACCCTGACATGGACAGCAGCGGCCGACGTCGATTACTGGCTTTTCTATGCCCCGGGCAGCACGGTGACCACCACCAACTGGCTGGCACAGGGCGGCGCTGCCATCCAGCACGCCACCTCACCCTACACCCTCGGCGGACTGGCCAACGGCACAACCTATTCCTTCACCATCAACGGCCGCAAGAACGGTGGTGCCGGTGGTCCCGGTGCCCCCACGCAGGTTGCGATGCCGCGCTTCGCCGGCACCAACTGGGTCGTCGGCACGCCATTGGGCGCCAACACGCTGACAGGTGTATCCGTACTGTCCACGTCGAGTGTCATCGTCGGCTCGGGAGGCGCAATCTACACCAGCATTGGCGGCGCAGCAGCCACTGTACAGACCAATCCTGCCGCCCCGGCTGACCTGAACGCGATTGTTTACGGCGGCGTCGGCTTCGTTACCGTCGGCGCGACCGGCACGGCCGTGTTCAGTGCCGACGCAGCGACCTGGGCGGCCAAGTCCACCGGCACCGTGAGCGACCTGTATAGCATCACCACGCCGGGCAATGGCGCATTTGCGGCGGTCGGCGCAGCGGGCACCATCGCGCTCAGTAGCGATGGCCTTACCTGGAGCCTGCCCACATCGGGCACGACGAAGAACCTGTATGCGGCGACCTACGGCAGCGCAAAGTATGTTGCCGTCGGCGAAGGCGGCACGGTGCTGAACAGCACCGACGGCAGCACGTGGACAGCGGTAACGTCGGGTACGACCAGCAACCTGCGCGGCGTGACCTTCGGCGCGATCAACACCACCACCGGCACCGGCAGCACGGCCGTTACCACGACCACCAATATCTTCGTGGCCGTCGGCGACGCCGGTACCGTGATCACCAGCAACGACGGCATCACCTGGACGGTGCGCACGCCGATTTCCGCGGCACGCATGAACGCCGTCAGCTTCGGCGGTCAGTTCGTGGCCATCGGCAATGGCGGCGTCATTTACACCAGCGCAGACGGCACGGCATGGACGGCACGCAGCTCGGGAACCACCAACGACCTGTTCGGCATCGCCCGCACCAGTACGGGCTACATTGCGGTCGGCGCCAACGGCACCAACCTGACGTCGTTCTGATCGAATAGTAGCTGCAGCACAAAAAGGGCCCGCATCGATTCGTCGTGCGGGCCTTTTCCTTTTCGGGGCGAACTATTGCGTGAGCGCCAGCAGTGCAAATGTGGCCAGCCAGTGCGTTGCGCTGAATTCGCCATGGGTCACATGCGGCATCGTGGCATCCAGGTGTGCGTCGATGGCACGCTGGATCACATCGGCCGGCACGTCGGTGGCGTCACTCGCGGCGAGCATTTTCCAGCACCACGCACGCGACAGGTTGAGTCCGGCGAGATGGCCGATCTGCGGGTCGGCTCGGTCGCTCACCGTCACCGGTAGCAGCCAATTCGCCAGCGCCGCATGGTCCGGCCGGAACACCTGCCACCAGTCAAAAAAACTGCAACCGTCAACGACGCGGCTCATCAGCACCGCCTCGCATAAACCACCCGACAGGAAATCGCTGCCGCCGGGTTCAAAGGCCGCCGGATAATTGTGGTCGCGGCCAAACCATTGATTGGCGCGGTCGCTGATGGCATGGACCAGCGTGCGGTCCTGCATGACTTCGGCGTAGTCGTGCGCCAGCACTAGCGCAAACGCGCTGTTGCCATGCGTGCCCACGCGTACCGGAAAATCACTTTTCGCGATAAAGGTGATGAAGCGATCGCGCAATAATTCCGTCAGCGGTTGCAGTTGATCACGCCAACGGCGCCAGTTTTCATTTCCCGGTTTCGACGCAGAAAGCAGATGCAAGTCCGCCTGCAATTTCAGCAGCCAAGCCCAGCCGTACGGGCGCTCAAAACTCTCGCGACCGGGTTCGTGAAGGTAGGCCAGCTCCTGCGCGATGGTTTCCGCATTGATGTGCCTGTCGAACACGTTGCTGATGTTTTCCGCACTCGTAATGCCTGGGTGCAGCCGCAGCAGCCGCGCCAGTGTCCAGTGCATATGAACTGCGGAGTGCCAATCCCATGCGCCATAAAAAGCCGGATGCAATGCGCGCGGCGCCGACAGGTCATGCGGCCCGCGAATGAGGTGGTCCAGCTTGTGTGGATATTCGGTGACAACATTTTCCAGCGCCACGCGCGCGAACGATTCCGCCAATGCAGGTGTGAGCAGGTGGGCCATGTTTTATTTCCGGCATCCGTTCCTGATCAGCTCCGACCGCCGGTTGCGAGCGTGACGCTCGTGGATATCGTGGTTTGCGATGGGCCGGGAATTGAAACGGTCGCGCGTAAACAAATTCACACTCCTCACTTGTCCATGTCGGGTCCACAGGAATGCAGCAATCATGGAATGAAACTCAAGCACTGGCGCGGCTCGCAGGGCACAAAAGGCCGCTGACGCTCATCAATGCTGGATTTAGCTTCCAGACAATATGCGATATTTTCTGACGGCGGCGGCTTACAAGAAATTTACATTGCCAAAATTTTTCCCATCGTGCCGAAAGTATGTCCGCATGCAAAAAACAATTATGCCGCGACTGTTATTCCGTCGGCAAACCAGCAGCGCAGACAGAAAGAATTTTTTCACCCACATGTAACGTACGACGTAACTCGTTACAACAGCACGGCGTGTTTGCAGAACCAACTTTTCGCGAAGCCACTCTGACTTTGCACAAGCGGCGCATGTCGCGCCGCCCCCAAGGAGAACATCATGCGGCCACTCAAAATCGTTTCAGACTTCCCCGTGCGCACCGGCTTATCCGCCCTCGCACTGGCGCTCGCCACCAGCATCGGCGTTGCCACGCTTCCGGCAATGGCGCAGTCCGGGCCTGGCGCTCACCATCGTGCGCATGGCCCTGCCGGCGTAGGTATGGGCATTATCAAACTGCGTTCGCAACTCAATCTCACCGCCGACCAATCCGCAGCACTTGACGCCATTATTGCCGGCGCAAAAAGCCAGGGCGCTGCGTTGCGCGCTTCTGCACAAACGGTCGTCGCGCAGATAAATGCCGAACTCGCCACACCTCAACCGGATCTGCGAGTCATCGCCCAGCTGCGCGACAGCCTGCAACTTCCACGTGAATCGCTTCGCACATCCGTGCGCGACCAGCTGATTGGTTTTTACGGCACGCTAAACGGCACGCAGCAGCAGGTGGTGATCGATGCGCTACGCAAGGGTGCGGCACGTCACGCCGAGTTTGCTGCGAAGCACGTCGCGCCGTAAATCCCGCGCGGCATCTTGCGGGTCACATGCCGCCGGGAAGCGTCATGTTACCCGCAAGGTCGTGCCTATTTGATAGTCCTGCCGGTCGCGCTCACGGCCAGGAAAATCTCGCGCAGGAAAACAATCAGCGACGCGATAAACGATAGCATCGCAAATACAAACAGCACACCCACCACCTTGGCCAGGTTGATTTCCAGCAGCGCATCGATAAACGCGACCACGATGAGCAGGCCCACAAACAGTGCGCAAAACACGGCGCAGGTGACGGCCAGGTAAATCAGTTTCAGCCGGCGATCCAGCAGCGTGAGTTCGTCCTGCTCTTTTTTGTATTCCTCCGGTGTCGCGTGGCGCAGCAGGTCTTCCAGTACGCGAATGCGATCGACGATACGCGCGAGGCGATTGACCAGCACGCCGATGATCGCACCCACAGCGGTGAGCAGGAACACCGGCGCGATGGCCAGCTGGATGACGTGGGTGATGTCGTTGATATTGGTTTGCGGGAACATGGTCGGGTCCGTTACATCAGTTCAGTTACATCGGTTCACGTACATCAGTCCATTGAAGTTGTGATTATGCAATTCAATGCGGCGTATGTCGCCGCGCTGCACATTCGGACAAGCAGAATTGCTCCTGTCCGATAACCATCATTGCCGCTTCACCACCTGCCCGCCCTTCATCACAAATCGCACGCGTTCAAGTTCGGTGACATCCTTCAGCGGATCACCGCCGACAGCGATAAGATCGGCATATTTTCCCTTCTCGATCGTGCCCACCCGGTTTTCCCAGCCCAGTAGTTTCGACGCATTAATGGTCGCAGTCTGGATGGCCTGAAGCGGTGTCATGCCGAGCTTCACATAAATATTGAATTCGCGCGCATTGAGGCCGTGCGGATACACCGCCGCGTCGGTGCCGAATGCCACCGGCACACCGGCGCGGAATGCCTCGGCCAGGTTTTTCCGCGCAATCGGCAGGACTTGTTTTGCCTTGGCCAAAATCGACGGCGGTACATTTATTTTTTCGGCGTTCTCGATGAACCAGTCGGAGAGATACAGCGTCGGCACCAGCCACGTGCCTTTTTCCTTCATCATGCGCACCGCTTCCGCATCGACATACGAGCCGTGTTCAATGGAGTCCACACCGGCCAGCACCGCCAGCTTGATGCCGTCCACGCCGTGCGCGTGCGCGGCCACCTTGCGGCCCAGCCGGTGCGCTTCACTGACTACCGTGCGCATTTCTTCCAGCGTGTATTGCGCCGCCTGCGGATCGGTGCGGAACGACAGCACGCCGCCGGTGGCGCAGATCTTGATGAGGTCGGCGCCGTACTTGATGACTTCGCGCACCTTCTTCATCACCGCCGCGCTGCCGTCGGCCACGCCGTCGCTGCTGATCTTGTACTCCGGTGCATGCGCGGTGTCGTCGCAATGGCCGCCGGTGATACCGAGGCCGGGGCCGGACGCCGCGATACGTGGGCCGGGGATGTCGCCATAGTTGATGGCGTCGCGCAACGCGATATCCGAATAGGCCTCCGCGCCCACATTGCGCACCGTCGTAAAACCGGCATCCAGCGTGACTCTGGCATTCTTGGCGCCGTACAGTGTCTGGCGTGGCACCGAAATGCCAACGCCCACGTAACCGACATGATCGGGTTCGCTGGTGAGGTGGGTGTGCATATCCATGAGGCCGGGCAGCAATGTTGCGCTGCCCAGGTCGATCATGGTTGCACCTGCGGGAATCGGCAGGTTGCTTCCCGCGTCTGTGATGCGTTCACCGCTAATCAGCACAACCGCATTGGCGAGAACGCTGCCGGTCTTTACATCGATCATGCGCGCGGCCTTCACGGCCACCATCGGCGGTGAGGCGGCCGGCTGGGTTGGTGCCAGCGTTGGTGTCTGTGCGCTTGCGAGATGAACTGGGGCCAGCGAGGCGAACAGGATGGTTGCCGCTGCGCGTGTCGTTAAATGAAAACTCATCTGGCGTCCCCGGGTTAATTGGAATTGAAATTCCAAATTGGAATTGCGCGATGATGGCATAAATCGCCGGCAGGTAATTCACCTGCGCACTGTCCCGTTATGCCGTCCGGGCGGCCTTTCAAGGACGCAATATCGCCGGCCACCGCAGTCACGGTAATATTGGCGCCATCGACCCTGCCGTTGCCAACGGCGGCCCTTGCGAACACAGCGCTCCTCAATGACTATTCCTCTCGACTGGCCGGCACTCAAGGACGACATCGACCGGCTGGCGGCCGCGCAAAGTGTGCCCAGTACCGCAGACACGGATGCGAACGCGACCCGGCTGGCGCAGGTATTCATGGCGCTGCCCGTCGACACGCCGGCCGCTGAGCGCGAAATTGCCGTGACCGGTTTGCTGGCGGCACAACGCCAGCGCTATCGCACCGGACACCTGCTGCACTGCGAACGGATGCTGGCCGCCGCGCTGCAATTGAGCGCGGGTCTCGATGCGCGCACCGAAGTCAGCGTGCTCCTGCGCTGCGCCAATTTCGGCCTGCTGCAATTCGACATCGGCGCGGCACTGGACCACACCGCCGCCGCCATCGAACTGGCACGCGCCGAAGGGCTCAGGCTGGAGGAAGCCTACGCTGCGGCCGACTATGGCTATGCGCTGCATTGTGCGGGCCTCTACCGGCAGGCCGACACGTGCTACAAGGAGGCGCTGGTGCTGGCATCCTCGCTGGAAAACGCCGGTCCATCGTCCACGCCGGATTCTCCTTCCACTGACAACCCGCACCTGTGCGGCAACATCTGGGCGCTGCGCTTCGGCGCCCTGCTGGAACTCGACGAACTCGACGCGGCGGAGGATGCGTGCGAACAAACCCTGTTGTGGGCCGCGAAGAGTTCGCCCATGGTGCGCGACACGATGTCATGCACGGCGTGGTGCAATCGCGCGGTACTCTACATCCTGCGCGGCGAAACGGATAAGGCGCGCAACTGCCTGCAACTGGCAGGTGCACTACCCAACCTGGGACTGCGTCCGCGCTGGCTGATCGGCGCCATCGCGGCGATGGCGGATATCCGCGACGAGAACAGCGAAGCCCACCGCCGCGCGCTCGATGAGATGTTGCTGTCCGATAGAGCGCCGGCGCGCACCTACGTGATCGAAACCTATTCAATCATGGCGCAATTGTTTTCCCGCATCGGCGACAGCGTGCACGCGCATGACGCACTCACGCGCCTGTCCTCGGAACGGGTCGGCGCGCTGGCCGTGCTCATGCGCGGCCCGGAACTGATGCGCACCACGCTGTCCGCAGAGCGGCGGGTGGTGGCCCACGATCGGTTCGTGGCACCCGAGGCGACGCTGCTGCGACTGGAGCGCCTGGCCGTCACGGCCGAACTCCGCGACGACACCACCGGCCGCCATTGTTTTCGCGTGGGCCGCCTGTCGCTGCTGCTGGCGCGACGCGCCGGCCTGCCGGCCGCACTGCTGGCCGATATCGACGTTGCCGCGCGCCTGCACGACATCGGCAAGATCGCCATCCCCGACGCGATCCTGCTGAAGCCCGGCAAACTCACCGCCGACGAGATGCGTTTGATGCAGACCCACACCACCATTGGCGCCGACTTGCTGCAGGGTGGTGACGTGCCCCTATTGCATGCGGCCGAGCAGATTGCGCGTTATCACCATGAACACTGGAACGGTGCCGGTTACCCACACGGCCTGGCCGGTGAAGCGATCCCGCTGGCCGCGCGCGTGGCGGCGCTGGCCGATGTGTATGACGCGCTGACCCATGCGCGCCCCTACAAACACGCGTGGCCGCGCGAGGAAGCACTCGCCTTTATCTCGGATATGCGCGGCCGGCAGTTTGACCCGGTACTCACCGACGTGATGCTGGCCATGATGCGCGAGGCCGCCAACGACTGGGACGCCTTCAGCCTGATCCTCGAAGGCCCCGCCAACGAGTCGCTGTTTGTCAGCGGCCAGGCGCGTGCGGCGCAGTCGCTGGAAGACGACGCTGTGAGGCAGAAAGATGTGATTGCACTGTCCACACGAGTGCGCTGATCGATCTCTCGTTTCGCGGCGAAAAAGCGCCACTGCAGAAAATTTACGGCACAAACTCCAGCATGGGCGCGCCTCCCAGGTCATTTTCGGCCTGGAAAGCGCACCCATGCTGGAGTTTTGAATGTTGACAATTGATTCTTTGACAAAGCAGCGGAGTCCGACGATAACTGCATGCGCCGCGCGCAATGCCGGACAGGCGCCTACAAGAAACAAGTCAATTTGCGCCTTAACGGCCGACGCTGTTCCGCTATGATGAAACAGCAGGGACCGCAACCCGCAGCGCTGCACCAACATCAAGAATCAACACCCGCAGCAAAAAAGGATGTGAATGATTTCCCGCTTCATGGCTCCGCGTTCTGTTCGCGGCCCGTTTTTATCTTCGTCACTTTCATCCTCCCGGGGCGCGCCGATCTTCGTTGCAGCCGCTCATTTGGCCAAACACGTGACCAATGATGTGGCGAAACCCGTGGCCACCCATGCCATCGCACAGGTTGCCGCACTCGCGCTCATTTGCATTCTTTTCGCCTCTTTCAGTGTGTGCGCGCAGGACGCCTCCGATATCGAATCGGTTTCGCGCCATCCGCAGGAAATTCGCGCACTGACCGATCCTGAAAGTGTTTTGCGCGACTTGCCGGCACTGCTGAAGACGGCAGGCGAGGCCAAAAACTCCCGCGAAGTCGCGCTGCTCTATCTCGCCCAGGCCAATGCCTGCCGTGTGATCGGCGACTGGCCCTGCCAGAGCAAAGCCGCCGGCAATGCCCGCGACGCCAGCGCCGCCGCAAAGCTGCCGGAACTGGAAGTGCGCAGCCTCATCGCCGAGAGCCGCAGCCGCATGGCGATGCAGGACTTCAGCCGCACCGCACAATTGCTGGCCGAGGCTGAGCGCTTGCTGAAGCAGAATCCTTTTCCTGAACTGTCGGCTGATGTCTACCTGGCCTACTCCTCGCTGAGCTACTCGGTTGGCAAGCACGCGGTCGCCGGCGAATATGCCGAACGCGGGCTGGCCGCACTGGAAAACCGTCCGTCGCCGACCATTCGCATCCGCCTGCTGCGCAACCGCGCGCGCGCCATGGCGCAGCTGGGGCAAGCCGCCCAGGCGCAGGACATCCTGAAACAGGCGCTATTGCTGCTGGAAAAAGTAAAGGACCCGAAACTCAGCGCCGAACTGCATCTTGAGGACGCCCGCATCGCGCGCATGCAGGGCGACGTGCCGACGCAGGTCGCCAACGGGGAACGCATCCTCGCGCTGGGCGCACGGCTGAATAACCTGCAACTGAACGCGCTGGGACATGAGGTGATGGGCCTGGCCGCGATGAGTAGCAAGGACAGCGCGGGCGCGGAAAGCGAACTGCGCCTCTCGTACAACGCTTTCCGCGAACTGAAACTTGAACGCGAGGAACGCCGCGTATTGCGCATGCTGATTCGCAGCATGCTGGGCCGCGGCGCGCCGCAGGCCGAGCTGGAAACACTGGTCGCACGTTCGATCGCACTGGAAGGTGCGGTCGAAACTGCCGACCGCACCATGGCCGCCGATGATTTCGAAGCGCGCATCAAGTACGCCGAGCAGGAGTTCGATGTCCAGCGGCTGGAAGCCTCGGCCGCGCTGGCCACGCAACGCGAGTCTGCCCTGGCCAGCCAGCAAAGGCTGGCGCTGGTCGTCGCAATTTTGAGCATCGGGCTGTTCCTGGTGCTGGGGGTGTTTTTCCTGTGGCAGCGGCGTTTCAGCGACCGCCTGGAAAGAGTCGTCGCACAATTGCAGGAAAGTGAATCGCGCTACCGCATGCTCGCGGAAAATTCGCGCGACATGGTGGTACGCATGCGGCCCGATGGCCGCCGCCTTTACGTGTCGCCGGCCTCACGCGAATTGCTGGGCCTGGAGCCCTCCGAATTTACCGAGCCGCGCTGGGACCTGGTGCATCCCGATGATCGCGAAAAAATGGTCAAGGCGCTGCGCGACCTGGGCGAGAACGGCGGGTCCCTGAGCATCGCCTACCGCGCCCGCCACGCCAATGGCGAATACGTGTGGCTGGAAGTGCTGGCGCAGCTGGTGCGCAATGAAGCCGGCGGCCCCCCTGAAATCGTTTATGCAGCACGCGACATCACGGCGCGGGTGCGCGCCGAAGAGGCGCTCTCGCTCAGTGAATCACGCATTCGCGCCATCACCGATAATATTCCGGCGATGATCGCGCGCGTAGACACGAGCGAGCGATACACCTTTGCCAACGCGTTCATCGGCGAAATCTTCGGGCTCGATCCCGCCGCCATCATCGGCCGCACCATGCTGGAAGTGCGCGGCCCCGAAATCTACGCGACCATCAAGCCGCACATCGATGCCGCGTTGCAGGGAAACATGGTCAATTTCGAAGGTACCAGCGAAGTCAACGGCCAACTCCACCATTACCAGTCCAGCTATGTACCCGACCTGGATGCGCAGGGCCGGGTGCAGGGATTTTTCGCGCTGACATTCGATATCACCGAGCGCAAGCTTGCCGAGGAAAAACTGGACCGGCTGTCGCGCGTGGACAGCCTGACGGGCGTCGCCAACCGGCGTCACTTCGAAGAACGGCTCGATGTATCACTCGCGCGCAGCCGTCGCCAGAAACAGGCGCTGGCGCTGCTCTGCCTGGACATCGATCATTTCAAATTAATCAACGACACGCACGGCCATCCGTTCGGCGATGCAGTGATCGTGGCGTTTTCGGAGCGGTTGCGCGCCTGCATCCGCGAAAGCGACCTGGTGGCGCGCATCGGCGGCGACGAATTCGTGCTGCTGATGGAAAATCCGGCCATCGAATCGGCGGAAAATGTCGCTCGCAAATTGCTGTCGATCATGCAGGAGCCCGTGGCGATCGAGGGCAAGGAACTGGTGGTCAGCGCCAGCATCGGACTGGTGTACAGCGCCAACCCGGAATCGGCGCGCGACCTGATGGATCTCGCCGACCGTGCGCTCTATGCCGCCAAGGCGGCGGGCCGCAATACTTTCAGGACGGCCGACGCCACCTAGCCGGGCGCGGTTGCAGCGCCGAGACGCCACAATGACGTAACTTCCGCCGCGCGCGCTGCGTGCAGCGCATCCTCGGTATCGGATACGCGCGGATGGGTCGGCCGCACATCCTGTCGGCCGATCACGATGAGCCCCGCTGCGGCGATCCATTCCTGGAGCATTTCGCGCGAACGCAGTCCCAGGTGTTCGGCGATGTCCGACAGGATGAGCCAGCCTTCGCCACCTGCATCCAGATGCGCGGCCAGGCCATTGAGGAAACCACGCAGCATGCGGCTGTCCGGATCGTAGACCGCACCTTCGATGGGTGAACTGGGCCGCGCCGGAATCCATGGCGGATTGCAGACGATGAGCGGCGCGCGGCTTTCAGGAAAAAGATCGGCGTCAATCACCTGCACGTGCGATGAAAGTTTCATGCGACGAATATTGTCGCGCGCGCAGGCCAGCGCACGCGGGTCCTTGTCGGTGGCGACCACGCGCGCCACGCCGCGCTTGGCCAGCACGGCAGCAAGTACGCCGGTACCGGTGCCAACATCGAAGGCCAGCGCCGTGCCCGGTGGCAATGGCGTGTCCTGCACCAGGCCCACGTATTCGCCACGCACGGGTGCGAACACACCGTAATGCGGATGGATGCGATCGTTCAGCGCAGGTACGTCGACACCTTTCTTGCGCCACTCGAATGCACCGATCAGGCCGAGCAGTTCGCGCATCGACATCAGCGAATCGCCCGATGAGGCGCCGATCTCGCGCGGGCCGTAGGCGCCGATGCACGCGTCCTCCACATCGGGGGCGCGGCGCAGGGGAATGGTGTAATCGCCCGACAGCGGAATCAGCAACATGCCCAGCGTGCGCGCGCGTTGCGATTGGCTGAGGCGGTGTTTGTGGAAGGCGTCGCTGATCGAGGCCGGAGCGGTTGCTGCTGCCAACGGCAACGCGTCTTTTTTTGGTTTCACGGCCGGCGCTTTCCTGGCCTTGCGGCTTTTCTGGTCCACCCGTCGCGCCATCGCCTGCAGCATGTGGCGTGCATTCTGGAAATCGCCGCGCCACACCAGCGCCGTGCCTTCACAGGCAAGGCGATAGGCGGTATCGGCCGCCATTTGTTCGTCGGCCACCACCACGCGCGGATGCGGGGCAATGCCGCTTTCCGAGCGCCAGCGCGCGGAGTGCGCGAGTCCGCCTTCGGTCCAGCGTATGACAGGATACGGATTCAATTGAGGTGTCCTGGGGAAAAGAATTTGATGAGGCGTCGTGAGTAGCACAGCATACCCGTACATAAGGTGCATATGA
>JBDTWS010000042.1:0-23693 GCA_040006575.1 Betaproteobacteria bacterium | reverse complement strand
AGGAGTTCGGCACCGACTATAACGAGATCAATCACAAGAACGTGCAGGACAAGGCCGTGTTTGCATCGTTTTACGGCGCCGCGCCGTTCGAGGCCTCATTCGACAACGTGCAGCGCTTCGATCTCGATGGTTTGCTGGGCCGGCTGAATTCTTCGTCCTATGTTCCCGGACGCGATAGTCCGAATCATGCGGCGGTGGTTGCGCGCGCGCAGGAAATCTTTGCGAAGCATCAGCAAAATGGCGCCGTCGCGTTTGAATACGACACGCGGGTTTATTTCGGTCCGATGGTAGGCTGAATAACCGGCATTGCGCGGGACTCGGTGTAACGCATGCGCCACTCCACCACGACCACGACCACGACCACGACCACCACCGCCATGGCCGGCCTCAGCGCAGCTTGCGTTTTGTCAGGAAAGACGTAACCACTTCCGACACGACTTGCTGGTGCAACGGGCTCAACTGGCGATAGCGCACGGCCATTTCCTGGTCGCTAAATGCATTGCGATACGTTGCCCGTGTTTGCTGCGCCGTGTGCGGTTCGGGGACTTCCTTGCCGTAACGCAGCCACTCTGTTCCCACAGCAAGCCATATTGCCAGCGCCTGGATTTTTGACTGCGTGGGGATGGCCTCGCCGTTCAGCCATTTGCGCACTGCCTGCTGCGTCACCGGCATCTCGGGATAGCGCAGGCTGAAGTCCTCGGCAAGCCGCGTCGGGCTGTCCACCGGCACGTTTGCCTGCCGCAACGCCGTGCGAAACCGCTTGCTGAATTCATCACGCTCACTACCATTTGCCATGGGCGTGACCGTAGCATCTGGCCTCGTAACTATCAGTTACCAGATGAGATAACTGAAAGTAGTACAGGCGCCTTTTTGGTTAACGATTTTCTTTCGTGGGATGTCAGCGTTTGGGCGACGGCGCGGGACGCGTTACTGTATTCAATGCACGTGCATTCGCAAAAAAATCGCGCAGGCGTGACCGCGCTTGTATGTGCAAGCGAAAGTAAAATTCATCCTGGTTTGGGATGCGGCGAAGGAAATTCGACGAATACTGAGGGGAAAACTCCAGCACTGGCAAGCTTCCCAGGACAGAAACACCTGGAACGCCGCGCCAATGCTGGAGTTTGAAGTTAGAATTTCTGCATTTTTCGCCGCGAGCGCTGAAGAGCAGTTTCGCGTTGCGCCATCGTAACGACAGCCGAAGTCAATACCTTCCGCGCAGTCCCATCTTCACAAACGGCGGCTCACGGCCGGTGAGATTTTCGAGCATGATGAGTTCGTCATCGTTGTGATTGACGAAGCCGGCGCTGTCGACTTTCATTACGCCGCCGCGATCATCCAGCCATACCGGGCTCTCGTGATGCGTGGTCTTCAGGAACTTGGTCGCCGGCATGCCGCTGCCGTCGATGGAAGCCTGGCCGTAGCACAGGCAGAAGTAGGTGCGTGTTTCCTGCAGTTCGATGTAGCAACCCGTGCCGCGAATGCCGATGGTGGCACCGGCGGCCTTGATGGTCACGCCGTCGCCTTCGCGCTTGGCAAATACCAGCAGCGCCTTGCCGGTCGAAATGAGGATGTTATCCAGCACGCCGGGTTTGCCGGTTTTTTCCTCCAGCACCACGGTGGTGTTTTCGCGCAGCATGAACGCGTCTTTACCGACCACCATGACGGTGGAGCTGCCTTTGCCCGTCGCGATCTTGTCACCCGGCTTGATGGTTGTGCCGACCTTTGCAGGCTGGCCGTTGACCATAACCGAACCCGTCATCGTGTTCACACCGGGGACAGGTGGGGCGTCACCTTTTGCCAGCGCCTCCTGGATCAATCCGGCTACGCCTGCGGGCCCGAGCAGGCCCAGGGCGGTGAGTTGTTTCAGCAGCGTGCGGCGAGATTGCGGGGTGGACATGGTGGAGTTCCTGAGTGTCTTGTTGTGGAAGTAAGCCAGTGTGGTGCGTGTCGCCTGGCTGAATTGCCTGTTATTCGTTTTTTACGCCGCTTGTCTCTTTCCGGATTCACGCGCGACGGAACACCAGATCCCATACGTCGTGGCCCTTGGCCAATCCCTTACGCTCAAATCCCGATGTGCCGCGATAGTCGGGACGCGGCGCGAAGCCGTCCGCCGTGTTGCGAAGGCTGGGCTCGGCCTGCAGCACCTCCAGCATATGGTGCGCGTATTCCCCCCAATCGGTGGCGAGGTGGATGTAGCCGTCGGGCTGCAACTTCTGCACCAGCAGTTTCACCAGCTCCGGCTGGATCAGGCGGCGTTTGTGATGACGCTTCTTGGGCCAGGGATCGGGAAAAAAAATGTGCAGCCCGGCCAGCGAGTGATCGGGGATCATGTGCTTCAGCACCTCGACGGCATCGTGCTGGACGATGTGCAGGTTGGTGAGACCCCGTTCGCCCACCAGCTTCAGTAGCGCACCGACGCCGGGGGTGTGGACCTCGATGCCGATGAAGTTTTTCTCCGGCGCCATCGCGGCAATCGCGGCCGTGCTTTCGCCCATGCCGAATCCAATTTCGACAATCGTCGGCGCGACGCGGCCGAACAGCGCCGCGTAATCGAGCGGTGTGGCCGTGTCGAACGGCACGATGAATGTCGGACCCAGCGTTTCAAATGCGCGCGTCTGCGCGGGTGACATGCGGCCCTGGCGCAATACAAAACTGCGGATGGGTCGCAGGTGCAGGTTTTCTTGTTCGGTCATGGCGAAATTATACGGGGGTGTTACGGTAACGAGTAAGGGCGCCGGTACGCCACCGTATAATTTCGCCCATGAAGAAAATGATAGTCAGGACCGGGCGCGACAAGTCCCTGCTGCGCTGCCATCCGTGGATTTTTTCGGGCGCCGTGAAATCGGTGGAAGATGGCGCGCAATCGGGCGACGTGCTGCGTGTGCAATCCGAAGACGGCCGCTTCCTTGCGTGGGCGGCGTACAGCGAAAAATCGCAGATCGTGGGACGCGTGTGGTCGTTCGATGAGCACGATGTCATCGACGAAGTGTTTTTTCGTTCGCGGGTGAAAAGCGCGGTGGCGCGTCGTGCGCCGCTGTCCATGCACGGGAACGCGGTGCGCTTGATCCATTCCGAATCCGATGGCTTGCCCGGTGTCATTGCGGATCGCTATGGCGATGTCATCGTGTTGCAGCTGCTCACGGCCGGCGTTGATTCTCGGCGCGCGCTGTGGGCGCAGTTGCTGATGGAGGAGACGGGTGCCGCGACCGTGTACGAGCGTTCGGATGCCGATGTGCGCGAGCTGGAAGGGCTGGCGCCGAGCAATGGCCTGCTGGCGGGCGCGCCGCTGTCCGCCGAAACCGTCATTGACGAGAACGGCATGCGCATCGCCGTCGATATTGCGCACGGGCACAAAACCGGTTTCTATCTCGACCAGCGCGACAATCGCGCGCTCACGAAATCGCTTGCGAGCGGATTTCCCGGTGGCGCGGCAGTACTGAATTGTTTCTGCTACACGGGCACCATGAGTGTCGCGGCACTGGCGGGTGGTGCGTCATCGGTCCTGTCGATCGACAGTTCGGGGCCGTCGCTGCAGATGGCCGAACGCAACGTCGCGCTGAACCAGCTCGACCCTGCGAACGCCACGTGGATGGAAGCCGACGTATTCCAGGCGTTGCGAAAATTGCGCGACCAGGCGAAGAGTTTCGACATCATCATCCTGGACCCGCCCAAATTTGCACCCACCGCCCATCACGCCGAAAAAGCGGCGCGCGCGTACAAGGACATCAACCTGCTCGGCTTCAAGCTGCTGCGCCCGGGCGGCTACCTGATGACGTTTTCGTGCTCGGGTGGGATTTCAACCGACCTCTTCCAGAAAATTGTTGCCGGCGCCGCGCTGGACGCGCATGTGGATGCGCAGATTGTGCAGCGTTTAAGTCCGGGTGCCGATCATCCCGTGGCGCTCAATTTCCCGGAAGGTGATTACCTGAAGGGCCTTCTGCTGCGAAAGATGTAGCAGGCTGTTTGCAGAACTGTGGCGGAAACGTTACACAGCCTATTTGACAGCACCATGCCATCGCACTATTGTGGCGTTGTACTCTTCGCAGACGCGGCTTCACCGGGAACCTTTTCGCGAATTATCGGTAAATAGATATTCGATTAAGGACTCAGCCATGAAAAGAATAATACGCACGGCAGTGGGCTTCGGCTCCTTGATCTGGATTGTCGCGGGCAGCAGCGCGGCAAACGCGCAATATCATGGCGGGCTCAACCTCAACGCCGCACAGTTCGGCATCCTGCAGGAACTGACGCAGGACGACCCGGGATTTTTTATCGCCAGCACCGCGCTCGACGACCGGCGCATCCGCTATGGATTGAAGCTCGGCTATAAGGTGGCACCCTTCCTTTCCATCGTTTCCCGCTATGCTGATTTTGACCGGCGCGATACGTTGTCGAAACTTTCCCGCAGCTACGGCATCGAGCTGGAAAGCCGCCTGCCGCTGACCTCGCGTTTTTCCGTCACCGGCAGCGCAGGGTTCGCGCGCCTGCGTGGCGAGCCGGATTTCAACGGCGGGTTTTATCCTGACCTGGTGGGTAATGCGGGTTCGCGCGCTTATGGCGCCAGCGCGGGACGCTTCGTCCTGGGGATGGAATACCAGTGGACCAACAGCCTGGGACTGCGCTTCAATGTCGAACGCTATCGTGCGCTGCGCGGGTCGAGCATGGGTGATCTCGATGCCGATCACGTTTCATTCGGCGTGACCGTTCGCTTCTGACACCTTGCTGTCGCCACTACGGCTGTCAGCTAGGAGATTTTTCCTTCGGCCGGCGAGCTGGGTGAGCCCTGGTAAATCTTCTTGGGCATCCTGCCGGCCAGGAACGCTTCACGTCCCGCTTCCACCGCTTTCTTCATGGCGCTCGCCATGAGCACCGGATTTTTCGCTTTTGCGATCGCGGTATTCATGAGCACGGCGTCGCAGCCCATTTCCATCGCGACGGCGGCGTCGGATGCGGTGCCGATTCCCGCATCCACCAGTACCGGAACTTTCGCACGGTCGATGATGATTTCGAGATTCCACGGATTCAGGATGCCCATGCCGGAACCGATGAGCGACGCCAGCGGCATGATGGCGGCGCAACCAATTTCTTCCAGTACCCTGGACTGCACCGGATCGTCGGTGCAGTACACCATCACCTGAAATCCGTCCGCAACCAGCTCTCTGGCGGCAATCAAGGTTTCGGGCATGTTGGGAAACAGCGTTTCATCATTGGCCAGCACTTCGAGTTTTACGAGCGAGTGTCCATCCAGCAATTCGCGCGCAAGGCGCAAGGTGCGCACGGCGTCTTTGGCGGTATGACAGCCGGCGGTATTGGGCAGGATGGTGAATTGCGAGGGCGGCAGGTATTCAAGCAGGCTGGGTTCGTTGGCGTTCTGGCCGATATTCACGCGGCGAATGGCGACCGTGATGATTTCCGAACCACTGGCATCAATGGCCGCGCGTGTCTCGGCGAAATCGCGATATTTGCCGGTGCCCACCAGTAAGCGCGAGCGATAGGACTTGCCCGCAATGACCAGTGGCTCAGCGATGATTTCCGGTGCGTTCATCAGCCACCGCCTACCGCAATGACGACTTCAAGTTTGTCGCCGTGGTTCAGGCCGGTCACGGCATGGCGGCTTTTGGGCACGATCTCGCCGTTGAGTTCGATCGCGTAACGCTTGCCCTCGAGATGCAGCGTGCCGATGAGGTTGGCGACATTGCTGCCGGGCGCAACCTGCTGCGGTTTGCCATTGATTTGAAGTTCCAGCATCGCTTGTATACTGCCCCGGAAGAATTGCCACGCAATGCACACGCTGCGCATTCGATGAAAAATTCTAGCACGCAGGGTGGCGCGGCTGATTGACCGGAACCAATAACGTGAACGAGGAAGCGAAGTCGCGATGAATGGTATCGGTCCAGCCCCAAGCCAAAGCCAAAACTCCGGTGCCCTGAAAGTGCTGACCGGAGTCTGGATCGCCGGGCTGGCTGTTTCGCTCTGGGTAGCGAAAGATCGTGCGACCTGGGCGATGGAAGTTTTTCCGGCCGTCATCGCACTCGCGATCATGTGGATCTCGCGCCGCAATATTGAGTTGACCCCGCTGTTGTATGGACTGGCCGCCATTCACGGCCTGATCCTGATGGTGGGCGGCGCATACACCTACGCGCATGTGCCGCTCGGTTTCTGGATGGAGGACTGGTTCGGCTTTACGCGCAACAACTACGACAAGATCGGCCATTTTGCGCAGGGTTTCATCCCCGCCATCGCGGCGCGCGAAGTGTTGATTCGCGTGTCCGGGCTCACCTCAAAACGGCTGGTGATATTCCTGTGCGTTGCCATCTGCCTCGGTTTTTCGGCGCTGTATGAATTGATCGAGTGGGGTGCCGCGATGGCATTGGGGCAAGGTGCCGATGAATTCCTCGGCACGCAGGGAGATCCGTGGGATACGCAGTCCGATATGGCCTTTGCGCTGCTGGGCGCCTGCGTCGCGCTGCTCACGCTCTCACACTGGCACGATAAGCAGATCGCGGCTGCAAAAACTACATCTGCTTGAACAGGTGCGCGTAGGCGCGGCTGACGTGCAGCTCGGCCTTGCTGTCCTTCAGCTTCACCTGCGTGCGGCCCATCACGTCGCGCTGCGATGACACCACGCGATTGATGTTGACGATGGTCGAGCGGTGAATCTGCCAGAACTCGGTGGGATCGAGCTGCGCGGATAACTCCGACAGCGGCGTGCGGATCAGCGATTCGCCATCCTTGGTGTAGACGCTGACGTATTTGTCCTGCGCCTGCAGGTACAGCACTTCATCGACGGGAATTTGCCGCACCGATTCACCGACCGACGCGCGAATCCAGCGCAGGTAGGCGTTCTTCGCACCCGGCAATAACTGCGAGAGTTGCTTGAGGATGCCACTGACGTCACCGGGCGCTTCCTCCGCAGTTATTTTTTCCTTGAGGCGCGCAATGGTGCGGATCAGGCGTTCATCGGTGACAGGCTTCAACAAATAATCCGCGGCCTGCCGGTCAAACGCCTCGACGGCGTACTGGTCGAATGCGGTGACGAACACGACGTGCGTTTTCGCGTCAAGGCGCGAGGCCACTTCCAGTCCCGTCAGGCCCGGCATGCGAATGTCGAGAAACACGATCGCAGGACTCTCATCATCGATCAGGCGCATCGCTTCTAGGCCGTTCTTGGCGATGCCGACGATGTTCAGCTCCGGCCACAATGCGGCCAGGCGATCGCTCAGATAATTGGCGAGATGCTGTTCGTCGTCGGCGATGATGGCGGTAGGTGTGGTCATGAGATTTTCATTCAATTCGAAAGTGAAACCCTAGCATCCGCGCGCTTTTTCAGCCAAAAGTGCCTGGTAAGCCGCGCCAGCGCTGGAGTTTTGCAAGTAATATTCGCTGGGAATGGCGACCTTGACGCAGGTGCCGGCAGGCGCATTTTCCTCGATGACCAGCGAGCCCTTGCCGTCAAAAAGTTTTTCAATGCGTTCGCGCACGTTGCGCAAACCCAGCCCGGTGGAGGTCGCGCCGCTGAAGCCGAGTCCGGTATCGCTGATGGAAATTTCAATCGCATCGCCGGTGCGGCGCGCTTTCAACACAATGCTGCCGCCTTCCACTTTCGGCTCAAGTCCGTGCTTGATTGCGTTCTCCACCAGCGGCTGCAGCAGCATTGAAGGTATCGGCTGCGCGGCCAGTTCGGCCGGCAGGTCCAGCAAAACCTGCAGCCGGTCGCCCATGCGAATTTGCAGGATCGCGAGGAAATCTGCCATCAGCTGGAACTCCGTGCCTAGTGTCGTTTCCTGCTCACGCGTCGCGGCCAGTGTGGCGCGCAGGTAGGCGATGAATTTCTCCAGCATCCGTTGCGCGGTGTCCGGCTGCGAGTGAATGAGACCGACCACATTGGCCAGCGTGTTGAACAGGAAGTGTGGCTCGATCTGTGCCTGCAGCGCACGCAGGTTAGCCTGCGCCATGGCGCGCTCGGCCGCCTCGACGCGCTGGCGCTCTTCGGCCAGCGCGATTTGCGAGGACAGCTCCTGCACGCGACGGCGCCAGGTGAGCGCCAGTACCAATGAAATGCACAGCGAAATAATAAAGCTGGTGGTGAGCTGCTGCGGCGTGAACAGCCACTGGTTCATGTTCCCGTAGCCGGGAATGAACGTCACGGCGAAGAATGCCGCCGTGACGATGAACGTACCGAGCACGGCGTAGAACAGCACGATGACGATGAACGGGCGCCGGTTGACATAGCGCAGCAGTGGCCCCAGCACCTCGAACACACCCCAGAACGCGAATCCGACCACATTGGACACGACGAAGTTGCGGCTGAACGCTTCACCCAGTTGGGACAGCGATTCGATGCGCTGGAACATCAGGCCCATGGTCAGGAAGCCCACCGCGAACAGGGTGTTGAAAATGACCGTGAAGATCACGTTGCGGAGAAAACTCCTCGGCCAGCGCCGGAAAAAACTGATCGCCTCCAGCGGATGAAAGTTATCACCCTCCGTTTCCGCCGCCAGCGTTTGCTGCGCGCGAGAGACGGCCTGAGGGCTGGGAGGAATTCTGGCGTGGTCCATGGCCGAGGGTACTCGAAATATCAGCGCGAACGTGACGCCGTGAAGGTGTCGCGCGACGCGTGGGTGTCCTGTTTACGGCCGGTCCACCAGCGGTATACGGCGTAGCCCAGCCCACCGGCAACGGCAGTCGTGAGAACGGTCGACAATGCGCGGCCCCACACACGCAGCAAGGCGATGCCCATGCCGAGTGCGACCCACTGTGCCCACCAGTGGCCCGGATTGGTCATGGCGTTGATGGCGAAGCAGAGGCCAACGACAAAGATCGCCTTGAACGGGAACACGATGGCGTCGGTGAGGTTGGTGATGGGCTTGAACGGATTCATGGTCAGCTCCTTTCGGGATTGTTACAGATGACGGGGCCATCTGGTGAGCGGATGTTGCACCGGCGTGCGGGCGCATGGGGGTGGCTGCGACCAATGCGGCTTTTTCCGGTGCCAATCGCCGCCTGGCGGCGTGGATGCACCGGCAAACGCGCCACAGGCGCGCGCCCAAACACGCCCGCGAGCATGCGAAGGCCGATGAGGGCGAAAAAAAACCCGCCTGGACGTGGGTCTGGGCGGGCCAATTGCCCGTAGTGAACTTCCACCACGGACACCTCAGGGAGACGAGGTGATCACATGGATAGCTACGGGTAATACTTTTGAATGGATGCAGCGGGGCAACGGAAAATCAGCGCTGCAAAAATGACGCTACAATTGTTCGCAGTGGGAGCAAACAAAGCGGGCGTCGTATAACGGCATTACCTTAGCTTCCCAAGCTAAAGAAGAGGGTTCGACTCCCTTCGCCCGCTCCAGTTGTTGCGTCGCGCGCACGATTGACCCACTACGGGCCGCTTTCGCGGGGTGGTCAACCCGCGCAGATTTCGTCAATTTCCCTATGAAAAACGCCTGAAAATTGCGTTTTAGGGTAGAGCACCTTTGCACGCGATTTGACACATCTTCGGCCTGAAAGCCGCGCCCGTGCTGGAGTCTTCCAATGAAAAACGGCCCCAATCAGGACCGTCAGGTTTGTCATACCATTTTGCCGCTATCGCAAATCCGCGACCAGCGCCGTGCGCGTTTCCCGGTTCACCTGCATGGACTCGGTGTAGTTCGGGTGGTCAACACCGATTGAAAGCGTCACGCCGTATTTCAGCGCCGCCGCCATTTCCTCGGTCAGTTCAAAGCGCACAAAATGCACGGCCGATGTTTTGACATCGTTCTCGCGCTCCAGGTCTTCATCGGCGATCGCGAATGTTTTCGCGCATCCCTCCACCTGCACCCAGGTCTTGTCCTCGATGCCTTTCAATTTTGTCAACGCCACGCGACGCTCGCCCTCGTCGTCGTACTCGATCAGCATGGTCGCCTTGAAATTGCGGCCGTCGGGAACGAGCGGGTTGTAGGCATCGAGTTCATCCTGGATGCCGCTTTCCTCAAACGTTTTCTCGATGCGCAACATCTCCTGGATTTGATAGCGCACCGTGAGTTCATCCTCGAACAACAGCGTGACGTGATCGCCAACATGCACGGAGCGCAGGCGCTTGTGGGCAATGGCCTTCGCGCGAAATTCGGGGCGCGCCTTGGCATAACTTTCAAGCGACATCAGGCTGTCGCGGGTAATCGGGTTGGTTGCGGAAGTGGTCATGGTATTTACTCGGGTAAGCCGTATGCCTTGCGCACCAGGCTGATGGGGTGCGCGAGCTGAACGGTGGAATCAGGTTGGCCTTCTTTCAGGATGCCGATGCCCTGCTGGATGTGATGACCGGCCAGCTGGCAATCGGAGCTGATGTAATCGGGTTCGGCTTCCGCCATCAGGCGAAACACCGGTCGTCCGATTTTCAGCGCGGTCTCGTGGAATTCTTTTTTCACGCCCCAGGTGCCGGCGTGGCCCGAGCAGCGCTCAACGGTTGTCACCGTTGTTTCGGGCACCATCTCGAGCATTTCGCGTGTTTTCTGGCCGACATTCTGCACGCGCGAGTGGCAGGGGATGTGATATGAAATCTTGCCCAGCGATGTTTTGAAATCGGTTTTCAGCAAACCATCTTTTTGCCGGAAGACAAGGTACTCGAACGGGTCCATCATCGCTGCCTTCACCGCCTGCACGTGTTTGTCTTCCGGGAACATCAGCGGCAGTTCTTGTTTGAACATCAGTGTGCAGCTCGGGATGGGAGTGAGGATGGCGTAACCTTCCAGCGCCAGTTTCGCCAGCTGAGGAATATTTTTTTCTTTCAACTTCGCGACGCTGTCGAGATCGCCCATTTCCAGCTTGGGCATGCCGCAGCACGCTTCTTTTTCCACCAGCACATACGGAATGTCGTTGTGCGCAAGGATCTTCAGCAGGTCGTGGCCGATGCCGGGTTCGTTGTAGTTGACGTAACAGGTGGAAAAGATGGCGACTTTTCCCTTGGTGCGCGCGCCGTCTTTCACGGCATGCGCAGCACTCATGGCGGCGTTGGGCCGGAATTTATGTGACGCGAATTCGGGTAGCCAGGCTGATCTGTGAACACCGATCGTGCTCTCCATGACTTTGCGCACTGCCGGCATTTTTGCTGTCGCGTTCACGAGCTGCACGACGACGGGAATGGTCGCCAGTTTGCCATTACGGTCGGTTGACGAAAGATTGCTGTCGCGAAATTTTGTCGGCGTGCCCTGCTTGAACTGGATGGCCTTGGCGCGCAACATCAGGTGCGGGAAATCAACATTCCACGGGTGTGGTGGCACGTACGGGCACTTGGTCATGTAGCACACGTCGCATAGATAGCATTGGTCCACTACCTTCCAGTATTTCTCTTTCGGTACACCGTCGACCTCCGTGGTCGGGCTTTCGTCGACCAGGTCGAACAGGACCGGAAACGCGTTGCACAGGCTGACGCAACGGCGGCAGCCGTGGCAGATATCGAAAACCCGTTCCATCTCTTTCAGGGCCGATTCGACCGAGTAGAAGTCGGGATTCCGCCAGTCGATAGGGTGGCGCGTGGGCGCCTGCAGTGAACCTTCTTGTATGCTCATGCTGGGCTCGCCGGATGTGTGCCTGGTGGCTTGTGTTGCGCACCTGCGGTGCGCGTGGAACGTGAGCGGATGTTTGCGCGGCGATCAACGATGCCGGCAAGGGAATGTGGACGGAAAGCCTGCGCCAAGCCGTCCACGTTCGTCGATTACTGGCTACTACTTAGGCAGCAACCAATCCATCCAATGCTTTTTGAAACTTGTTGGCATGTGAACGTTCGGCTTTTGCCAGTGTTTCAAACCAGTCGGCAATTTCGTCGAAGCCTTCCTCGCGGGCCGATTTCGCCATGCCCGGATACATGTCGGTGTATTCGTGCGTCTCGCCGGCAACAGCAGCCTTGAGATTCAGCTCGGAAGAACCGATGGGCAAATCCGTGGCGGGATCGCCTACGTGCGCCAGGTAATCGAGATGGCCATGAGCGTGGCCGGTTTCGCCTTCCGCGGTATTGCGGAACAGCGAAGCGACTTCGGTGTGGCCTTCGACGTCGGCTTTGTTTGCGAAATACAGGTAGCGGCGATTGGCTTGCGATTCGCCGGCAAAGGCGGCTTTCAGGTTGTCGTGGGTTTTGGTGCCTTTGAGCTTCATGGTGAATCTCCTCTTCAGTAAAACGTCGGACAGCTTCTGCACGTATTGCAGCATCCCAGCTTACGGTGTTTCAGGGGATTGCTCCAATTGATTGATTGGATATTTTCGATAGCGCGGGTCTATCAAAATTTCGTGCGCCTGGCGGCACAAAAATTCGGGGAATTTCTTGCGAATTAAACGGCAGTTGCAGTGCGCGCGGCGTCGAGGAATTCGCTCAGCAACGGCTTGCCGTCGAGCAAGGTGGGATCGTCGGGCGACATGAATTCGGGATGCCATTGCACGCCGACGACATAGCTCGTGCCGGTCCAGCGGATCGCCTCGACGATGTCGTCGTCCGCTGAGCGCGCCTCGATGACCAGGTCACGGCCCACACCTTTTACTGCCTGGTGATGGATCGTATTAATCGTCGCCTGCTGGATTTCGGGATACAGGCGCGCGAGCCCGGTATCCGCCAGGATGCGCACGGTATGAAAATTATTTTCATACGTCTGGCGGCATTGGTGAATGATTTCCGAGCCGGTCTGGTAAGCGATGTCCTGGAAAAGCGTGCCGCCGAACGCGACGTTCACCAGCTGCATGCCGCGGCAAATTCCCAGCACCGGTTTCTTGCGCGCCATGAATGCGCGGATCAATTCGAGTTCATAGACATCACGAATGCGATCGCCCGACCATTCGGGGCGCAGCGGTTTTTCGCCGTAGCTTTCCGGTGCCACATCGGCGCCACCCTGCAGCACCAGTCCGTCAAGGTGCGCGGCGTAGTGGTCGACATTCAGGCGATCGGGACCGTGTGGCGTGGATTTGCTGATGGCCGGGATCATGAACGTCAGCACATCGGCCGACATCACCCAGTTGGCGACGCATTGTTCGACATACTGCAGTGTCTTGGTCGGTAACCATGCTCGTCCGGCTTCGGGATACATCAGGCGGGCGGACAGGCCGATTTTCAGCGGTGCATTCACACAGGTATTATGCCAAGCAATTGACGCGATGCGCGATTCGCGCTTGTTTCATGCGCGTTGCAAGTGTTTTCCAAATATCGTCCCGGTAAAGAGTCGAATGAGTGGTTTCGCAAAGAAGATTGTCACCTGGCAGGCGCGTGAAGGGCGTCACGGTTTGCCATGGCAGGGCACCACTGATCCGTATCGCATCTGGCTCTCCGAGATCATGTTGCAGCAGACGCAGGTGGGTACGGTCATCCCGTATTACCTGCGTTTTCTCCAGCGGTTTCCCGACATCGCCTCGTTAGCGGCGGCACCTGCGGACGATCTCATGCAGCATTGGGCGGGGCTGGGTTACTACGCGCGCGCACGAAACCTGCACGCCGCTGCAAAGCAGGTTGTGGAATTGCACACCGGTGTATTTCCACGTTCCTTCGATGCAATACATGCGCTTCCGGGGATCGGCCGTTCGACTGCAGCGGCCATCAGCGCGTTCGCGTTTGGCGAGCGTTGCGCGATCATGGATGGAAATGTGAAACGCGTTTTCGCGCGGCATTTCGGTGTGGCAGGCGACGTTAAGTCGAAGGCAGTTGAAGACAAGCTGTGGACGCTTGCGCACGAGCAGTTGCCGAAGTCAGGCATCGAGGCGTACACGCAGGGACTGATGGATCTTGGCGCCACTGTATGCACGCGCACGCAGCCAACCTGCATGCTGTGCCCCGTGCAGAAAACGTGTGTGGCGTCTAACGAAGGTCTTGTTGAATCCTTGCCCGGGAAAAGCGTCCGGCGCGAAACACCGCATCGCCAGACGCGCATGCTGGTGGTGATTCGCAATGGGGAGGTATTGCTTGAGAAGCGTCCCCCGACGGGCATCTGGGGTGGCCTGTGGTGCCTGCCCGAGCTGCCGGTGGAAGCGGATATTTTCGATGTGCTGCACAAACGCTACGGTCTCAAGGGCCGAACGCAGCGAACGCTGGATCGCATGGAACATGGATTCACGCACTATTCGTTGTCGATTTTTCCGACGGAGATTGCCGTCACGATGGCCGATACCCGTGCGATGGAGCCGGGTTTGATCTGGTTAAACCTGGACGACGCGCCGGGGGCTGCGCTGCCGGCGCCGGTTAAACGCATATTGCGGGATCGCTAGTTAGTCACTTTCGTCGTGCAGCGCGGGCTAGTGCAGGCTTCAAGCAATCAAGCCCTGCGTGGTCAGGAACCGGTGCAATATTTCCAGCCGCATGCGGGCGTCGGTCAGTTCCAACATCTTCTGCTTGACCGTGTTGTTGAAGGGCAGCAACTCGGTGATGCGGAGACTCACCCAACCGGCATCGTCAAAGTGCGTGGACGCAAGGTGCTCGGAACTTGTCTGCGTGAGCACCTTGCGCAGGAACGCCGCGCAAGGAGGAAGTTCGGCGCAATCGATGTGCAGGTCTTCGGGAATCATCGTCATTTCACCGATGATGAGACCGGATTTGGTGAGCGATTGCGCAGAGAGGCGGAAACGGCTTTCACCGCGCACGCGCACCTGCAGGATGCCCAATTCCTGCATATCCCATTCCGTGATGCGGGCCAGCGTCCCCACGGACTCGGGTTCAGCTGGCGTGCCGACTTCCTCGCCTGAGCGGATCAGTGCGATGCCGAAAGGCGTGCTGTTTTTCAGGCACGCCTTCGCCATGTCCATGTAACGCTGCTCGAAAATCTTCAACGACAGGGTGCCGCCCGGGAACAATAGGGAACCCAGTGGAAAAACCGGCAGCAGTGTGGGGGCGATGGCGCGGGGACGGACCGTATCGGTCACGGCACTGAGAATGGATTTGATCACGGGCGATTTGAGTTTGAAGATTGAAAGCAGTGAAAAATGTTGGGTGCACCGTCAACAGTCGTCAGAGGTCCCGGTGCCGGATGATGACCTGCTGTTCGGAACCGAATCTCGCGGCGAGTTCTTCCACGATGTAAACCGAACGATGCTGGCCGCCGGTGCAGCCGATCGCAATCGTCAGTGCAGCACGATTGTCGCGAACATAGAACGGCAGCCAGCGCAGCAGGAACGAGGAGATGTCGTCAATCAGGCGCGGCACATTGAGATCCGCCTCCAGGAATTCCTTTACGGCGGCGTCTTTTCCGGTCAGGTGCCTGAGCTTCGGATCGTAAAAAGGATTGGGCAGGAAGCGTGTGTCGAACACCAGGTCCGCATCGATGGGAATGCCGTGCTTGAAACCGAACGACTGGAAGGACAGCGCAATGCGCGAACGATCCAGCTTGAGCCAGTCCTTGATCCATGCGCGCAGTGTGTTCGGGCTGACATCCGAGGTGTCCATGCGGTGCGCGAGATCAACCACTTCGGCCAGCACGCGGCGTTCCTCGGCGATACAGGAAGCAATGCCGCCGCTGATCTTGTCCGACATGGGATGCGGACGTCGGGTTTCGGAAAAACGACGCGCCAATGCGGCGTCATTGGCTTCCAGGAAAATGACACGGCAATCGATGCCGATATCCTGCAACTCTTCGATGATGAGGGGGAGCGCCGCCAATGTGTTGCTGGTGCGCGCGTCGATGCTGATGGCGATTTTTTCGCCGCTGCCGGCATTGCTCCGGTGCGACGCCACCAGCGCAGGAATCAGCGTGGCGGGCAAATTGTCGACCGCAAAATAGCCCGAGTCCTCGAGCGCCTTGAGGGCAACGCTTTTTCCGGAACCTGACAGTCCGCTGACGAGGACAAGTTGCACGGCGGGCGTTATTCCGAGCCGAAGGCGCGGAATTCTCCCGATTCAAGAAAGTTGATATCACTCTCGCGGCGGCCGGCACCATCGCTTTCGCCCTGCTCCCGCATCGCTTCTTCGTGGCGATCGAGGAAATCCTTGGTGGAATCGTAGCCGCGCGTTTGCAAAATATAGTGCCGCACCGCAGCTTCAACTAAAACTGCAAGGTTGCGTCCGGCCACCACCGCCAGCGTGACGGTCGGAATTTCCACGCCCAGGATGGTGGTTGAGCTTGATTTGGTCTGCAGCCTGTCGAGGCCACGAAAATATTCCTCGGTGGGCCGTTCCAGGTGCACGATGAGCCGCAGTGTCTTGCGTGGCCGGACGGCGGTCTCGCCGAAAATGGCCTTGATATTGATGACGCCGATGCCGCGCACTTCCAAAAAGTCACGCAACAGTGCAGGACATCTTCCCTGGATGGTTTCAGGGCCGATCTGGTAGAGCTCCACGGCATCATCCGCCACGAGGCCGGCACCGCGTGAAATCAGTTCGAGTGCCAGTTCACTCTTGCCGATCTGCGAGTCGCCCGTGATCAGCATCCCGAAGCCCAGGACGTCCAGGAATACGCCATGGCTGGTGGTGACTTCGGAAAGCTCGCGCTGCAGATAGGGCCGCAGCAGATTGACGAACACGCGGCTTTTCTTTTCGGAAAGAAAAAGCGGCGTGCCGTAATGATTGCAGGCATTGATGAGATGCTCCGGCGCGTCGGCGCCGTCGCAGAGGAAAATGCAGAGCGTTTCACCTGAGCAAAGCGTCGCCAGGCTTTCGGCACGTGCCACGGGGGGCTGGCTGCTCAAGTACTCGAGGTCGCTGAAACCCAGCGCCTGTACAAGGATGGGATGGATCAGGTTCAGGTGACCGACCAGGCCGACACCGGGACGGTTCAACGCTTCGTGGGTGAGTTCTCGCGAGGCTCCATTTTGACCACCTATCCAGGTGAGCTGGAGCTTTTCGCGACGGTCGTCAAATAGCTGCTGAACGCTTAAGCGCGGCATAGGGAGACCATTCAGTCAACAGCGCATAGACCGCGGCGGGATCGCCTGCGGCAAGCAGCGCTTCGCGCAACGACACATCGCTGAACATCTGCGACAGTTCGGAAAGCATGTTCAAGTGCTGTTCGGTGGCGTGTGCCGGTACCAGCATGGCGTAGACCAGGCGCACCGGCTCGTCATCGGGCGATTCAAACGGAATACCTTCCTTGACGCGCACAAACACGGCGACTGTGTCGCGCAATTGCTTGATGCGTCCGTGCGGAATGGCCACGCCCACGCCCAGGCCCGTAGAGCCGAGTTTTTCGCGCGCGAACAAAGCGTCGAACACGCTGGCGCGGGCGATGCGATTCTCATTTTCGAACATGAGGCCGATCTGTTCGAAGAGGCGTTTCTTGCTGGTGATGTCCATGTCGAGGGATACGCGCGACACAGTCAAGGACTTGCTGATGAGGTTCATGCGGCTGGAGGAAAGCCCGGGGCGGGAAAGGCGCGTAGCTTACCGCTTTTTGTCGCGGTTTGCGAAACTCCGCCGCCAGGCATTATCAAGATACGAAGGGATTTTCCGGGCGCTCGCGCATCGCGGTCGCCCGGCTGCGTCATTCTGTTGCAATCCGCTTCAAGGCGGATATATCGTGCTTGTTTTTGACTTTTTCCTTGTGCTTGATGATCTGTCGGTCAAGCTTGTCGACCAGGAGATCGATGGCGGCGTACATGTCGGGGTCTTCACTTTCGACAAAGATGTCCTTGCCGGAAAGGTGTACGTTCGCTTCAATTTTTTGTCGTAATTTTTCGACGCTGAGGATCATGCTGACATCGATCACATGATCGAAGTGCCGGTTGATCCGGGTCATTTTGGAAGAGACGTAATCACGTATTGAGGGTGTGATTTCGAGGTGATGGCCTGTCATATTCAGGTTCATATGCCGATCTCCTTTGTTATCGTGCAAACAGTGCGCACGCCCAGCCTGTTGAACTACTCGATAGACAACAATTTGCAACTTGCATAATTTACTTGCGGGCAGACCTCCTTAAAGACAATGAGACAACGTGGTTTTAAAAAGATTTTCTCAGGCTGGCGGCTTGAATTTGCAGGGCTTCCCGGTATTTGGCTACCGTGCGACGCGCAACCACAATGCCCTGTTGAGCCAAAATATCTGAAATTCGATTGTCTGACAGCGGTTTTTTCACATCTTCCGCCTGCACCAGTTGCTTGATCAGCGCACGGATAGCAGTAGCGGAACAGGCGCCGCCGGTATCGGTGGAAACGCTGGATCCGAAGAAGTATTTCAATTCGAAAATACCCTTGGGGGTGAGCATGTACTTCTGTGTTGTCACGCGCGAAATGGTGGATTCGTGCAGTCCTACCTGGTCTGCGATCTCTCGCAAAACGAGTGGGCGCATGGCGACTTCACCGTGGTCAAAAAAGTGTCGCTGGCGTTCCACGATCGCCTGAGTAACCCGCAGGATCGTGTCGAAACGCTGCTGGACATTCTTGATCAGCCAGCGTGCCTCCTGTAACTGACCGGAGAGATTCTTACCGTCGCTGTCGCGGCTTTTATGCAGCAGGTCGGCATAAAGTTTGTTCACACGGAGCTTGGGCATCGCCTCCTGGTTCAACTGCGCCACCCATTTACCGCCTACTTTCTTGACGACGACGTCCGGCATCACATAGCGGATATCGCCACTTCCGTAATTGCGGCCGGGCTTGGGATCCAGGGAAACAATCAGTTCGCGAACCTCTTTCAGTTCGGCGTCATCGCATCGCAGGATCCGCTTGAGCTTGATGAAGTCACGCGCCGCCAGCGCATCGAGGTGGTTTTCAACAACCTGGATGGTGCGGTCGAGTTGCGGTGTGCCTGCCGGCATCGCGCGCAGTTGTAACGCCAGGCATTCGCCCAGCGAGCGCGCACCGACGCCGGTCGGATCCATGTTCTGCACATGGCGCAGTGCGATTTGGAGTTCAACTGGCTCGACTTCGATGTGTTCCGCCAGCGAGACCGCAAGATCGTCGAGGTCGTAGGTCAGGTAGCCATCATCATCGAGATGCGCAATCACCATCAGCGCCAGGCGGCGGTCGTGCTCGGTCAAAGGCGAGAGCGACAGCTGGGTCGTCAGGTGCTCCTGCAAAGTCGGATCGGCGGCGGGCAACTGCGAATACTCGCTGTCTTCATCGTCGCCGTTCTGGCGTTGTGAAGACGAGCCATAGCTGATTCCATCATCCGATGGCCCACTGTAGTCGGTTCCAGCGTCGCCGCTTGATGGTTCCGACGCGTCGCTTGTCTCTGCGGCCGGCGCGGAATAATCCGACGCACCATTCAGGCTGATGGGCACACTTTCGGTGTCGCTGGCGGAGTCAACGCGTTCAAGCAGCGGATTTTCCAGGAGATAGCGCTCAAGTTCCTGGTTCAGCTCTACGGTCGATAGCTGCAACAGCTTGATCGACTGCTGCAATTGCGGCGTCAGTGTGAGGTGCTGGGAGAGCTTGAGCTGGAGGCTATGTTTCATACTGGAGATGCATCGCCGCCCTCAGAAACCTAAAGGCGGAAGTTTTCTCCCAGGTAGACTTTGCGGACAGATTCATTATAGATAATTTCCTCCGGCTTGCCGAAGGCCAGGACCGAGCCCTGGTTGATGATGTAGGCATGATCGCATATGCCCAGCGTCTCGCGGACATTGTGATCGGTAATTAGCACGCCGATGCCACGGTTCTTCAGGAATTTGATGATTTCCTGGATGTCGATGACGGCGATGGGATCCACCCCCGCGAACGGCTCGTCAAGCAGGATAAAGCGCGGCTCAACCGCAAGTGCACGGGCAATTTCCACCCGGCGGCGCTCACCGCCGGAAAGGCTGATGGCCGGGTTGTTTCGCAGATGCGCAATGTGCAATTCGTCCATCAGTGATTCGCGCTTTGCTTCGATTTCGTCCGAAGTTAAATCGCGCAGCTCCAGCACGGCCTGGATATTTTCCGCCACAGTCAACTTACGGAAAATCGACGCCTCCTGCGGCAAATAGGCCAGGCCCATGCGGGAACGCCGGTAAATAGGCAATTTGGAAACATCCTTGCCGTCGAGCGTGATGCTGCCGCCGTCGACCGGGACCAGTCCGACAATCATGTAAAAACAGGTCGTTTTGCCGGCGCCATTCGGACCAAGCAGGCCGACCACCTCGCCGCTTTCCACCGTCAACGACACATCGCTGACGACAACGCGCTTCTTGTAAGCCTTGCGCAGCCCATCGGCGCGCAACACGCTTTTGGTGGTGAGCACATCTTGCGATGCGGCAGATTCAGTGGCTCGATTCATTAAGTTATGCTTGGCCGGTTGCCGACTATTTCTCGGGCGTCTTCGCGCTACCCGGCTTTTTCTCGCCTTGGGAGCGCGGCTGTATTTCAAATGTTACCCTGCCGTCCGCGCCAGGCTTGGGTTTCAGCCCCGGCACCTGGTTGCGCAGTTCCATCTTTTGGGTGGTGATGTTGTATTGCATATATTCGCTGTCCACAAGATCGCCGCCACTCTTGAAATGTACTTTCGAAAACAGCCTGATGATGCCCGATCCGTCTTCATATTCTGCGCGGTCGGCAGTGGCGTCGACAAATTCGCTCTCACCTTCACGCTTCTGGCGAAATGTCACTTGTTTGCCGGATGCGCCGAACAACTCGGCGAAGCGCGTGGCACCGGTCTGCTTGACGACCGCGCGTTCAGCAGTAATGCGTATGGTGCCCTGCGTCATCAATACATCGCCATCAAACGCCATCACGTTGGTTTCCTTGGTGCCTTCCGCTGAAGCCTGCTTGGAAGACCAGTTCATCACCTGGTCGCGATCAGCTTTCTCGGCGTGTGCGGCAGCGCTTCCGCACAAGGTGAAAAATGCAATCGCCAGGACTAGAAAAATGCGCATCATGGTTTTTTTACCGGCAAATAGCTCATGTGGACTGTGTCGAACAATATTTTCCTGGTTAGCGTATTCAATACGAAGGCTTTCGATTTCAGGTCGCCCATTGGCCCGTCAAGCACCACGCCATCCGTCGATTTGGCCAGGTTCTGGTCGGGGATCACGGTCAGCTTTGGCGTGACCAGTTTGAGTGGCGGGTATTTTTCGTTGGCTTCGCTGTTCACCTGCACACCGCCTTCCATACTAATCTCATCGTCGCCACTCGGCTGCCTGAGGAGTTTTCCGCGTGGCGCGGTTGCCGTGATTTTTGGCTGGTCAGTTTGCGTGACGGCCAGCAGTACACGCTCCAGCACGGACGAGTCGTCGTCCTGATAGTGCAACATTTTTTCCGCGTTGACCGAATATTCAATGTCGCCGGCCACATTCAACTTGTGCGCGGAAAAATTCTCGATGATCAAATCCGGCTCGTGCCGCTTTGCTTCTTCGGGGCGATTGCCGACGACATCCACAACCTGCGACAGCCAGAAGGTGAGGGCGACGAGCAAAACGAGCACGCTCAACGGCAATAGCGGGAGTGGTCGCGAGCTCATCACCAGTTCACCAACACATGCTTTTTGAATGGGCGATCGCGTTTACCCCATGCTAGTGAATGGCCTTCGATTGTGTCCACGTTGCCCATCTATCTGGCTGCGACCGCAGCTGAAGCAGGCTCGATGCCCGACAGCACGATATCTGCGGTAAGAACTTCCGGCAGGATGCGGGGCTCGCCGTTGGCGGGATAAAAAACATAAAGAGGAACACCATTGCGGCCAAACGCGGCCAGCGCTTCGGTGATCTTTGCGTCTTTCACTGTCCAGTCCGCTTTCATTCGTGTGACATCGAGTTCCTTGAACCGCTTTACCACGCGCTCCTGGTTCAGGGCAACACGCTTGTTCACCTGGCAGGTGATGCACCAGGTCGCCGTGAAATCCACAAATATCGGGCGCTTTTGTGCACGGAGTTCAGCGATTTTTTCGGTCGAAAAAGGTATCCAGCCATTTTCGGTCGAAGTGCTTTGCACACCGCCCGGAGACACTGCGTCCGGCCAGGCGATGGTCAAGGCGCAAGCCGCAATCACAATAGCGGCAAGTACTGCGCGCAGCGGTTTTTCTGCCTGCCAGTGGCCGTACAACCACGCTGCCAGTGCAATCAGGACCAGGCCGAACAACAGTTTGGCGGCGCCATCATTGCCCAATTGCGCGCCAAGTACCCATGCCAGCCATACCACCGTTGCGAACAGCGGAAAAGCCAGGAATTGTTTAAGCGTGTTCATCCACGCGCCCGGTTTTGGCAGCGCGCGCAGCCACCTTGGAAACAACGAAAGCATCAGCACCGGCAATGCCACTCCCAGCGCGATTGCGGTGAAAACAAGAAATGAAACATGCGCCGGCTGTGAAAGTGTAAATCCGAGGGCGGCGCCCATCATTGGGGCCGTGCAGGGCGTCGCGACGATGGTGGCAAGTACACCGGAAAGAAAGGCATCAACAAGCGCGTTGCGTTGCGACTGTCCACCGAGATTGCCCGCAGCAGACTGGATTCGCAGGCCAATTTCAAACACGCCGCTGAGGTTGAGCGCCATGAGCAAGAACAGGATGGCCAGGAAGGTCACAAACAGGGGTGA
Source organism: Betaproteobacteria bacterium (assembly GCA_040006575.1). Lineage (GTDB taxonomy): Bacteria > Pseudomonadota > Gammaproteobacteria > Burkholderiales > Usitatibacteraceae > UKL13-2. The sequence continues at coordinate 1,319 of JBDTWS010000042.1, read as the reverse complement.
TTGCAACTGGAATCCCCATCCCACCGATTCGCCTGCAGCGCGAAGCGCCATCAATACGGCCGTCAGGATCCAGAATGAAACCAGTACGCCGCCCAGGAAAGAAAATCCCTGTTTCTTGAGCAAACCCGGGTCGGCCTCTGCATGGCGTACAAATCCCATGACTTTGATGCCAAGTACCGGGAATACGCACGGCATCAGGTTCAACAATAGTCCGCCGGCGAAAGCGAACAACAGTGCCGCGGCGAGGCTGAGGGAGTCGGTGGATACCGCTGCGCCTTGGGATTTTGTGGCCGGTAACGTCGTCAATGCTGAAGCGCCGGTTAGCAGCAGGGGCGCAGATATGGAAATCGCTTTTGTCGCAAGCGATCCGCCCCATCCATTTGAAGCGACCACCACACCGCGAACCGTCGTCAAAGACTTGTTGATGGCATCGGCCGCAGGAATCGACAGCCGGTATCCTGAAGCCGTCTTGCTCCAATCCTGCTTTCCGGCATTTGCGATGAGTTCTTCGTCAAGCGGATAAAACGCTGCATCCGGGATATCTGGATTTACTTTGGTGGCCGGCGGGGACAAGTCGATCACAAGTTTGCCATCGGCCACCGTGGTCGAAATCTTCCAGTCCGGAACCGCTACCGGAATTGCGGCCTGTGCTGTTGCAAACTGCGCAGCCCATTGCTTGCCAGGCAACGGCGGTGTCGATGTGGCCGGCAATGTGATTGCCAGGTCCGCGCTTTCGGGAATGCACACATCGCTGCACACCAGCCATTCGGCCTTCGCTTTCAGCTCAATTTTCTTGCCGGGTGCAATGCCTGCCGGGGTCGTCATCGAAACGAGGTGCAGTACTTCTCCCTCGTAGCCAAAATTCATCAGCGGGCCCAGCGGGAGCTTGCTGGGAAAGGGCCATTCAATGGGTCCCGCGCTGAAACCCGCCGGAAGCGACCAGGTCAATTTCGTCGGCAATCCCGAGTCGCCAGGGTTTTGCCAGTAAGTGTGCCAGTGATCGATGATCTTGAGCCGCAAAGCGAGCTCGACCGGTTTGCCCGGCACAAAGGACTGGTCTCGCGAAATCAGCGCGGCTTCAACGTGCGGCGTTTTTACGGGAGAGGCGGCGACCGGCCACCACGCTGAAAGCAGCGTAAGGGCGCAAAAAAACGCAAGCGGAAAAATTCGCAGGTGTGGCATGGGGAATGACGTTAAGTTGACCATATTTTGAGATGGTATCTGCTACGACGTTCCCCGGGACGGCAAGCTTGCCCCGAATATATGGTGCCCACAGTCGGATTCGAACTGACGACCTACCGCTTACAAGGCGGTTGCTC
>JBDTWS010000041.1:0-24030 GCA_040006575.1 Betaproteobacteria bacterium | reverse complement strand
AGACTTTGCCGGCGCGACAGGCATGCGCTTCGCAGTCACCATGTCGAGTTTCTCAGGCCAGCGGGCTGCTGAGTTCGGTTCGCCAGTTCGCAGGATCCGCACCGGATTCAGGACCGGCGACATAGCATTCGTAAAGATCGGCGGCCGGTACATGGCCGTTGGCTTTCATCCATGAATAGAATTCGCCCCATGCGTTGCCCAGTCCTTCGTAGCCGCCATGCAGCACTGTGCGCGCCACCGACATGGCGGGCCATTCGCCTGCCACCACGCGGCCCACCGGTTTGACCGGCGCGCTCACGGGCACGCAGATTTCAAAATCAAACGTGCCCGGTTCCATTTTCAGGTGATGCGTGAACCACGGGCCGGTCGGGCCGATACCTTGTGCGCGCGCGGCGGCCATGACTTCAACCACGCCAGGTCCCATGACTTCCTGCATTTCACTGCGGGGTACCTTGAGATGAATTTTAGCGACCAACTTTGCTTCGGTCTGGATAATTTTCGGGGTATCAATCCTGCCGGCTTCCCCTGTGTGATTTGCTTCGCAATTGTCGGTGTTCACTACGCGCCCTCCGTGGCAAACGCCGGCAATACCTCTTCCAGCCGGTTGTACGTGAACGTCATTCCTTCGGTCATGCCACTGGCCAGCGCGCCGTCGCGGGCTTCCTTCGACACATACAACACACGATTGCGCAGGGTCGTCTTGCCATCCTGCTCGCTCAGCAGCAAGGTACCGATGGCTTCGCCGCCGGTCCAGTCCTGGTCGAATTTCTGGGTGTTGACGATTTTTTCCGGTACCACAATTTCCTTGTGAATGCCCCCCATGCCCATCTCGACATTTTCCGGGCCGCGCCAGACGAAACGATAGGCGCCGCCGACGCGCAGATCGACTTCGCACACCGCGAACGACCAGCCCGGCGGACCGAACATCCATCGCTTGATCAATTCAGGCTTGGTGTGTGCGTCGAACACCAGCGTGCGTGGCGCATTGAAAACACGCGAGACTTCGATCTCCTTGTCAGAGAGCATCGCGACCTTGAATGTAGCGGCAAAATTCATTTTTTCTCCTTGCTGGTTTTTGAGCGGCGGGTTCGCGGCGCTGCGCGGCCCGAAATTTTTGGGGTGCTTTTTGCAATTACTTTTTTGCGCGATTCGCCTGCCGTTGCCTTCATTTCCTGCAACAGGTCATCCAGGCGCAAAAACGACGCCTCCCAGAATTCGCGGTATTTCTCGAGCCACTGCGTGGCTTCCTCCAGCGGCTTTGCTTCCAGTTTTCGCGGGCGGCGCTGGGCATCACTGCCGGTGGAAATGAGACCTGCCCGCTCCAGCACCTTCAAGTGTTTGGAAATTGCCGGCTGGCTCATCGAGAACGGTTCGGCCAATTCCATCACCGACGCGTCGCCCGACGCCAGCCGCGCGAGGATGGCGCGGCGCGTGGGATCGGCGAGTGCGGCAAACGTGGCATCGAGACGGGCTGTATTCATTTGATTGACTCAAATATCTTCATTCGGGAAGACGATCAACCCATTGGTGCAGGATCGCCTGGAACGCTTTCTTGTTTTTCTTGATGCCGGCTAGGTCGGTGAATTTCACCGAGGCGCGTTCCTTGCCCAGCCATTCGAGCAGGCCGGCGGGATCGTCAATGTCCAGGCCGGTTGTGCTGGCGGCGGTCGCCTTCGCCCCCTGGTGCAGGATGACTTGCAGCGCGTTGCCGCGAAGATTCACCGTGCCGAAATATTCGCGAACGCGAAAGCTGGGTGAATTCCATTTGATGCCTTCAACGATCCTGGAGCTGGCACCAAGGAAAATCGCGCGCAACGCTTCCAGTTCGGGCTTCATCGGATGCTCCAGCTTCTGCACAAAAGCATCGACCTCGGCCGAACCCGCGGCGCGTTCATCGATCTCGCCTGCCGGTTTCGCAGTGCGTGCGCTCTTTGCTGGTTTCTCGACTGACATTTTGACTCCGGTCCCCTGCAGATATTCAAGTACATAACCATTAGGTTATATATAAGCTCGGCCGCTGTCAAGCGGCCTCAACCGATTTCAATTCAATCGTTTACTTGATGTCGTTTCGCACGAACGCGAACGACTATGACGCCGGCTTCTCCAGCCATGCCAGCAATGCGAGCAGGCGTTCGGAAGATTCAGGGTTGAATCCCTGGATGCCGAGTGTGGACAGCACTTTCTTGCCGTCCTCGGTCTTGTCGAGGTCTCCCAACACCGTCTTGAGTTTAGCCACCTGGTCGGGCGTTAATCGATTGCCCGCAATCAATGGCGAGTACGGTTGCGTGATTGATTTGTGCAGCACGCGCTGCCCGCCCTTCTCCCAGTTCTTGGCTACGCCGGAATACGACGCTACCCCGCCGACATCGGACAATTTATTTTCAATGGTCCAGCCCTCCGCACCCTGCTCCTTGGCATAGGTGATCTTTTCCTTGTTCACGTCGATGCCGCGGTCGCGCAATTCGGCGGTGCAGAATTTGCTCATGTACGCGATCTTCTCGGGGAAAATAATGGTCCTGCCCTTGATTTCGCCGATGTTTTGCAGGGGCGAGGTTTTTTCGACAATGAACACACATTGCCCATCCGGTTTTGACGCAGCGACCATGCTGTATTTGTAATCGCGCACGCCGCGCGCCGGGTAATCACTGGGCCGCGCCATCACCAGGTCGAATTCACCTTTCTTCATGCCGGCTTCGAGCTGCTCGAAACTGCGCACGAACGTGACGATGACTTTGCGCCCCAGTGTTTTCTCGATAACGTTGGCCAGTGGGCGATATTTGTCGAGTGCGACCGCCGCATCGATACCGCCCGAAGTGCCTTCACTGACGCCGAACAGGTACCGATCGACCGCATTCGGTGGTGCCGCACGCTTCGTTTTCGATGCGTTCGGGGCACCCGATTGGGCAGCGGCAAGCGGGATGAAAAAAACAAGGCTCAGGGCGGCAAAGCTGCGCAATATTTTCACGTTCTCTTTCAATGAAAGGCCAACGGAAAAAATATCACCTTTGTGCGGCCGGGTATTTCGGGCAATCCCCGATATCAGCGCTTACAAAACCACTACCCTTGCTCTTTACTTGCCTATTTCACGCAAAACGGTGTGCCGTTTTTTCATGATGGTCCGGGCAGCGACGATCTGATCGTCAATGTCGGGATCGATGGGTGCCAGCGAAATACCATTCGGGATTACGCTGACATTCAGTGTGTCGCCTGTGCCAGGCTTGAGACGTGTCAGCCACTCTCGGGGAAGGATGACGCCGCAATCATCACCGATTTGTACTATTTTTAGTCTGCTCATGAATTATCACCACTAGCACCGGCGCGCCTTCCAGGCCATTTATGCGCCGGGAACCGCGCCGGATGGCGTTATACACACGCCTACGCTATGCAATCTACTTATCCCGCGCCTTGAACGTCACCGCACTGATCTTGCTGATGATCAACACGGAATCATAAAAATCCTTGCCGGATACTTTCGTCAGCAGCACGCTATCCGCACCTACTGAAGCGACCGTACCTTCGATGTCGGCATCCCCATTAAGACGCACTGCAACGCGCTTGCCCATCTGGCCGATTAACACATCGCGGACGGGGCCGACCGTTTTCGCGTCTTCGGCGAATGCGTTGAGCGCAACGGCGGTGGTAACGATCGCGGCGGTGGAGACCAGCAGCGCGGGAATGGCGGTGGCGAGTTTCATGGTGATGCCCTTTTATTTTTTGGGTGGAGGTGTGGGTGTGAATGTGGATGTGGATGTGGATGGGAACTCTACACCGCCTGCAATTTTATTTCACGCGCGCGCTGCAGCAGTAATTCGCTTTCACGCGCGTTGCGCGCCATGGCGGCTGCACGCTCAAATTCGGGGCCGGCTTCAGTGTGGCGTCCCAGTTTTGCCAGCAGGTCTGCGCGCACGCTGGGCAGCAGGTGATAGGCCTGCATCTGCGGATGCGAGAGGAGCTTGTCGACGATTGCCAGAGCAGCGGCAGGACCGAATGCCATGCTCACGGCCACTGCGCGATTGAGTTCGACAATCGGCGACGGCGCCACTTGCGCCATCGCGTCGTACAGCGCGACGATGCCGGTCCAATCCGTGGTGGAAGCTTCAACTGCGATGGCGTGGCACTGCGCGATCGCCGCCTGCAACGCATACGGGCCACGCGCGCCGCCGAGTTGTTCGGCCTGCTGCAGCGCCTGGCGACCACGGCGAATGAGCAACGGATCCCACTTTCGCCGGTCCTGTTCCAGCAGCAATACCGGCCGGCCCTCAGCATCCACCCGCGCCGCGGCACGCGAACTTTGAAATTCCATCAGCGCCGCGAGGCCATGCACTTCGGGCTCGGCCGGTGCCAGGCCGCAGAGAATGCGCCCCAGCCGCAACGCTTCATTGGACAGCTCCGGCCGCATCCAGTCGTTTCCTGTCGTGGCCGTGTAGCCCTCGTTGAATACCAGGTAGATCACTTCCAGTACCGAGGCCAGGCGCACGGCCAGTTCACTGCCGACGGGGATTTCAAACGGCACGCGTGCTTCCGACAAAGTGCGCTTGGCGCGAACGATGCGTTGCGCCATGGTGGTTTCCGGCACCAGGAAGGCGCGGGCGATTTCTTCGGTCGTGAGGCCGCACAGCAGCTTCAGTGTCAGCGCAACACGCGCCTCAGTGGACAGCACCGGATGGCATGCGGTGAAGATCAGCCGCAGCAGGTCGTCGCTGATCTCCCGGGTGCGACGTTCATCGATGCTGTCGCTGATGTCGGGCACCACAAGTGCTTCCAGCGCCTCCATATCGTTGCCGATTTCTTCGTGCTTTTCCGACTGCATGCGTGCGCGCCGCAGGTAATCGAGCGCGCGATTTTTCGCCGTGGCCATCAGCCATGCGCCGGTGTTGTCCGGGATGCCCTCACGCGGCCAGTGCTCCAGCGCCGCCACCAGGGCATCCTGCGCCAGCTCTTCGGCCAGGCCGACATCGCGCACAATCCGCGCAATACTGGCGATGATTTTTGCGCCTTCCAGGCGCCAGATGGTAGCGATGGCTTGGTGTTCGGCAGCCGGCATGCGGGGTCCTCGTTGCAATGAAATCCGGTGCGCGCTCGAGCAGCATGGGCACGCACAGGCACATGATTCTAGGCGGGCTGGCCGGCTTCGAATTTCGCGTTGGGATCCATGTATACCACTTCCCAAAGGTGCCCATCCAGGTCTTCAAAACCGTGGCCGTACATGAAACCGTGATCCTGCTTCGGGTTAGGTGCGGCGCCGCCCGCAGCAACCGCCTTCGCCACGAGTTCATCGACACTCGCGCGACTTTCCGCGGAGAAGCACACCAGCACTTCGGTGGATTTCTTCGCGTCGGCCACCGGCTTTTTGGTGAACGTGCCGAAAAAATCCTCAGTCAGCAACATGACAAAAATATTATCCGCAACCACCATGCACGCACCCTGCTCGTTGGTGAACTGCGGATTGAACGTGTAGCCCAGCTTGCCGAAAAATTCCTTCGACTTGGGCAGGTCTTTCACGGGCAGGTTGACGAAGATCTGTGTGCTCATTTTTGTTTCTCCTTGTGGGCGTCGCTTCGATGCGTTTTAATTTTCGGAATACGGGGAACACGAACTGGCTCGGGTACTTCACACCTGGCACGGGGCGCTTTCGGCGCGACGCGCACATGATAAAAGATGAATGAGAAACTCATGGCGAAGCCGGCATCAGGTTCTGGACGTCATTTCCTGGAATCGCTTTATCGATTCAACCTGCGCAAAGTCTTCAAGCTCGAAAACCTGCCGTACTTCAATTGAACCCTGCCCCCCGTCCATGGCGGGATTGGGAAACCGGCGCGTCCATTCCATGGCTTCTTCGCGTGAGCTCACCTGGATCAGCGTATAGCCGGCGATGAGTTCTTTCGTTTCGGCAAACGGCCCGTCCACCACGGTGCGTTTTGCGCCGTCATATTGAACGCGCCAACCTTTGATGCTGGGCTGCAACCCGGAGGCGTCGAGCAGCACGCCGGCCTGCATCAGCTGCTGGTGATACCCGGCCATGGCGGCCATTAATTTTTCGCCGGGCATCACCCCCGCTTCGCTGTCGCCGGTGGCTTTCACCACAATCATGAATCGCATATCGATCTCCCGTGCTGTTGTCGGATGGCATCGACTTGCGCGACCAATGTGCGGAAATTTCTGCCTACAAACACACGACGAACGGAAAAACGCGATTTCGACAGGACGGCGAAAGTTTTTTTCTTTCGACTACGCCGAGATCAGGCGAAGCACGGGCCGGTTTCGCGGACTTCGACGGTGCACCACTCGGCCGCAGGACATTCCGCCGCGATGGCCACGGCCTCTTCCCGCGTCTTGCACGAGACCTGGAAAAAGCCGCCGATCATTTCCTTGGCTTCGGCAAACGGGCCATCGGACACGAACGATTTTTGATTGCGCACCTGCACGCGCGCCGCTGTGTCGAGTGATTTCAGCGATTCCATGCCCATCAGCAATCCACGCGCCTTGAGGCTCTCGCCAAATTTCACCATGCGTCCGTAGACTTCCTCGCCCTCGGCGGTGTTACGGCCACGGCGTTGATCGGTAGTTTCCATCATCAGCAACATGTAGGACATGGCAATCCTTCTGGCAGGGTTGAAAAAGTTTCGAATTTCGCGGAAAGCACAAGTACGGGCGCGCCTTCGCGGGGGTTTTTGCTTCGAAAGCCGCGCCGGATGGCGGTCTGCGACTTTCGTGCCGTTGCAACAACCACGCGGGCAATGAGACATGCGTGACGTGCGCAGAATACCTCAACTTTTAAATGGCATGCGGTGGGCCCATGTCGCGTGCAGCTATTGTGGGCCCTGTCCCACACGCCCTTCAGGGCTTGACCGACTCGCATCGCTGCCACGCGCCGATAAAGTGGTGCCATGCCGCATTGGCTCATGTGGCCATCTGCTGAAAGGAATTGCCATGAACAAGCGAATCCATCTTGCACCGATCATTGCCGCCGTCATTGCCGCCATATTAAGTTTTTCCGTGGCGATGCCGTTACTGGCGCAGCTCGACAGTCCGTCCACAACCCCGGCGCGCGGCGACAAGCCCATAGACATCCAGGGCGACGGGCGCCAGCAGGCGGCTGATGCATCCACCACGCTACTTGTCAGGGCCGCGCTCCAGCTCGATTCCGAACTGAAGACGCAGACCATATTAGTGGAAACCATTAATGGCAAAGTGCGGCTGACCGGCCAGGTAACGTCCAGCAGTAATTTCGATCGCGCCAAGGATGTCGTCGCCAAGGTCGACGGAGTGAAGGGTGTGGAAAACATGCTGGTCGTGCGTGAGGTGCGTCCGCTGTAGCGCCTTGACCAAGCGCGTTGGTCAAACGCTTTGACTAGGCACCGTGGCCACGCGCCTTGATGCATCAAAGCTTTCACAATTCCGTTTTGCTTGTTTTGCGGCAACTTGCCACGCTACGCAACGCCCCGTCACGTCAACCGCAAGTGACGGTGGCGCGTAATGTCCCTGCCGTCAGAAAAATGCGCTATGCCGATGCCGCGTAACATCTGGTAACGGATGTGGTGCAACCACTGCAACAAAGGGATATCAAAACGTCATGTCGATCCACAGCTGCAATTTGATGGCTGCAGACATGCGTCAACTGAGGAGCTCTCCATGAACGCACGCGCCAGGCTATCCAGGAGTCTTGCACTATCCGCTTCAATCCTGGCCACCACGATGGCTTCCGGTTTGCTTGTCGCAAACCCGGCCTTCGCACAGGCAACGCAATTTGCGCAGGATCAATCCGGTCCCGTCGCGTCGCAGCAGGAACTCGACCAGATGCTGGCGCCGATCGCGCTCTATCCGGACGAACTGTTGACGCAAATTTTGATGGCGTCCACCTATCCGCTCGAGGTCGTGCAGGCCGCCCGCTGGTCGCGCGCCAATCCCGGGCTGAACGGCGACCAGGCAGTTCGCGCCGTTGATAACCAGAACTGGGACCCCAGCGTGAAATCGCTGGTGGCGTTTCCGCAGGTGCTGGAACTGATGGACAGCACACTCGACTGGACCGAGCGCCTGGGCAATGCCTTCCTGAGCCAGGAAGGCCAGGTCTGGGACACGGTGCAGGGCTTGCGCCAGCGCGCCAACGCAGCCGGCAACCTGCAGACCACCGAGCAGGTACGCGTCATCCAGGAAGGCCCGACGTATGTGATCGAACCTGCGCGGCCTGACATCATCTACGTGCCCTACTACGACCCGCTGATTGTCTATGGCGACTGGTGGTGGCCCGGCTATGCGCCGATGCGCTGGCGTCCGTGGGCGGGCTATTATTCGCGGCCGGGATATGGCCGCGGCTATTACTGGGGTAGCGGCATCAATGTCGGTTTCGGCTTCTTCTTCGGCGGCATCGACTGGCGGCTGCGTCACGTCAACGTGGTGAACCACAACAGCTTCTACTATCGCAACGTGAGGAATCGCGCCCCCGACAATCGCTGGCAGCATGACCCGGACCACCGTCGCGGAGTGCCGTACCGCAATCCGGTCCTGCGCCAGCAATTCAATCGCGCTCCGGGCACGCCGGATGCCCGGCGCGACTATCGCGGACGGGGTGATACCAATGGCAATACGCAATACCGCCAGGGAGATCGCACGCAAAACGATGGACAACGTGCAGATCGCCAGCGGGGTGACCGTGGTGGTCGCCAGCCAGGTGGCCAGGCGGGGCAACAGCAAGCCGTGCAGCCTGGCACCCAGCGCCAGCCACAACCCGTTGTGCCGGGCACGAATCCGGACACGCGTTCCGAGCAGAAATATCCGTCGGTTCGCGGTGGCGGCGCACGTTCGCGTGGTGAACCTGTACCGCAGGCGCTGGATGGCGTCGGCAGCGGGCAGGATGCGCGCAATGCCAGCTCACGCGGCCAGGCGAGCTATCCGGGTCGCCAGATAACCCTGCCGCAGCAGCAACAGCAGCGCGCACCTCAGGTGTATAACGCACCAGTCGCACCGCGCCAGCAGGTGCAGCCGCAGGTCCAGGCTCCACAGATGCAGCAACGTGTGGCGCCGCAGGTGCAACTCCCGCAGGCGCAGCCACAACAGCAGCAACAGCAGGCGCCGGCGCAGCACAACAATGGTCCGCGCCAGCGCGGCGAACAGCGCTAAAGGGGACGACATGAACTCATCAAGAGAAAAAAAACAAGCCGCTGCGTCAACCCGCACCGCACCCGGCATGGCACTCAAGAGCCGCGCCATGCTCTCCGGGTTGGTCGCAGGCGCAATCGCGGTTGCCATCGGTGCGTCACTCACGGCGGGCAGCGCGCATGCGGAAAAAATCGCGCAGAAAACCTTTGCCACGCCGGATGAAGCAGTTACCGCCATGGTCGACGCGGTGAAAGCCAACGATGCGGTGCGCTTGCGCGAAATCCTCGGGCCGGGTGGCGGCAAGCTGGTAAATTCCGGCGACAGCGTTGCCGACGCACAGCGTCGCAAGGAATTTGCCGCGAGCTTCGAGGCCGCCAACAAACTGCGCCTGGATGGTGATTCACGCGCTGTGGTGCTGGTGGGCAAAGATGAATGGCCCATGCCAATCCCGGTAGTGAAATCGGCCGGCAGCTGGCACTTCGACACCAAACAAGGCAGCGAGGAAATTCTCAAGCGCCGCATTGGGCAAAACGAACTCGCGACAATGGAAGTGTGCCGGGCCGTCGTCGATGCGCAGCGCGAATATGTGGCGAAAGACCAGGACAAGAACGGCCTGCTGGAATACGCCACCAAATTCATCAGCACACCGGGCAATCGCGATGGACTGTATTGGGAGGCGTCAGGTAACGATGCGCCGAGCCCGCTGGGTCCGTTGATCGCGGCCGCCGCGCGCGATGGCTATGGTGATGGACGCGCACGTCCCGCGTCGCTACCGCTCGATCCGTATCACGGCTATTACTATCGCATCCTGACCCGGCAAGGCAAGGATGCACCGGGGGGCGCGTACGACTATGTGGTACGCGGAAAAATGATCGGCGGCTTTGCGATCATCGCCTACCCGGCACGCTATCGCGCTTCGGGCATCACCAGTTTCATCGTCAATCACGACGGCGTGGTGTACGAAAAAGACCTGGGCAGGAACACCACCGCGATCGCGGAAAAAATGGCGTCGTTTGATCCAGACTCAAGCTGGAAACGCCCGTAACGTTTCGCGCAGCATCAGTAGCAAATAAAAAAGCCGGTCGAATTTGACCGGCTTTTTTATTTGTTCGAACGCTGTAGCGAATTACGATTTCCAATGCGGCGGATACGTTTTCTCAAAATACGGCAGTGATTCAATGCGCTTCATCCACGCCGCCAGCTTGGGCGGCAGCAACGCCGACAGGTTGTAGCCCGGCTTGCGCAAATCCACGCGCCCGAGGAATGCCACATAAGGATAGAGCGTGAAATCGGCGCCCGATAATTTATCGCCGGCGAGATAGTCTTTATCCAGCCAGCTTTCGATGTGCTGCAGTTCGGCGGCCAGCGTTTGCTTGCCCGTTTCGATGACCGCCGCATCCGGCACCTTGTCGGCCGGCCCGAAAATCTGCGACAGGATTACGTCGTTCATGCCGTCAACATATGCCACCACTTCGGCCGCGCGCCGTCTTGCGATTGAGCGCGCCTGCACGTCGCCGGGCCAGATGGATTCACCGCTGTCCGGATAGCGATCTTCGAGGTATTCGAGGATGGCCGCCGATTCATACATGGCGAAGCCGTTATCCAACAGCGTGGGCACCTTCCCGCGCGGATTGATGGCGCGAAATTCCGGTGTCTTCAGGTCACCGCCATCGAACGACATGCGCTTGGCTTCATACGGAAGTTTTTTGTGCTCCAGCGCCAGCCAGACTTTCCAGGCATAAGGCGAACCGGAACCGAAATAGAAAATGAGGGGAGCGGACATGGCAATTCCTTTTGTTGTTTTGTTGAATCGCGCCTCAAAGCCACAAGGTAAAAACCAAAAGCTAAAAGCGCTGCAGGCGAATGGGCAGAAAGTCTATCAGCTTGCAACGCCCGCGCATGAACGCCTCGCGCGGTGCGAATTTAGACGACCTCAAACACAAAACTCAAGCACCAGGGCGGCTCATAGCCGCTTTTTGGCCTGCCGGCCGCTCCAGCACTTGAGTTTCAAGAACGAAAAGTCGTGGTGCCGGTAACACCCGCCTTGTTTTCATTTTCAATACGCACCTGACATTGGCTCTGGCTGCGCCACAGTTGGCGCGCCGTTTTCGTGCATTCGTCGCCTGCATATGGCGCCGCCGCGGGCAATTGGGTGGAATGGCGCCTGCCGGAAGGGACGCATTGTACGAAACATGTTTACGCGGCGTTTCTGTCGCAAAATAGCGTCCTTCCCGGGTTCACAACTCACTTCCAAAAAACGTCCGCTCGAAGAAAGCGCACCCAAGATGAAACTCCTTACCAAACGCAACGTCATCGGCGCGATCGCCGTCATCGTCGTCATCGGCCTTTTCTACGCGGGCTTCGCCCTGCAGGCCAAGATGGCCGCCGGCGACAACAAGCCGCGCTACAAGACCGCCGACGTCGACCGCGGCTCGATCGTGCAATTCGTCACTGCCACCGGCACCGTCAATCCGGTCGGCCTGGTCAACGTCGGCACACAGGTGTCGGGCACGGTGAGCGAGGTCAATGTCGATTTCAACGACCGCGTCAAACGCGGCCAGATACTCCTGAAAATCGAGCCGACACTGCTACAGGCCGTGATCAAGCAGAACGCCGCCTCGCTGGATGCCGCACGCGCCCAATTCGCCCTGGCCGACAGCAATTACAACCGCAATGCGAAACTGGTGAAGCAGGGATTCATTTCCGCCGCCGCACTCGAACAATTGCGCCAGGCCATGGACGCCGCCGCCGCCCAGGTGCAGGTAAATGAAGCCCTGCTGGAACGTGCGCGCGCCGACATGGCCAACAGCATCATCAAGTCCCCCATTGACGGCATCATCATCAAGCGCACCGCCGATCTCGGCCAGACCGTCGCCGCCAGTTTCCAGACACCGAACCTGTTCGTAATCGCGCGCGATCTCACCAAGATGCAGATCGACACCAATGTCTCGGAAGCCGACGTGGGCCTGCTGAAGGACGGCCAACCCGTGCGCTTCGTGGTCGATGCGTTTCCGGACCGCGATTTCGAAGGCAAGGTTCGGCAGTTCCGCCTGGCCGCCAACGTTACACAGAACGTGGTCACGTACAACGTCGTGATCGACGTCGACAATCCCGGCGAATTGTTGAAGCCCGGCCTGACTGCGCAGGTGCGCATCATCACCGCCAACCGGCCCAATGCCTTGCGCATCCCGACCGGCGCACTGCGCTACCGTCCCAGCGATTTTGAAGTCGCCATGGATGCAATGAAGCGCAAGATGTCCGGCGAAAAAGACAGCAAGGGCGACAAAGACGCCAAGGACGTAGCGGCAAAGAAGGAAAAGGAAGAAAAAATTGCTGCCGAAGACAGCACCGACGAACTCGGCCTGCGCACCAAAACCGGCGAACGGCTCTATCGCATCTACAAACTGGTCGACGCAAAAGTGCCGGGGCAACAGCCGCGCGCCGAGCCGGTCGACGTGGTGATCGGCGTGGCCAACAATAAATTCACCGAAGTGGTGAAGGGGCCGTTGCAGGCTGGTGACAAGGTGGTGGTGCGTTCGCTGCTCGCCGACCCGACCAAGCAATAACGATGTCACCCTGCACTTCGGGAAGCCATCATGAGTGAAGCATTGAACAACGCTAACGACAACGGCGCGCTGGTGCGGCTCTCCGCCGTGCGCAAAAGCTATTTCTCCGGCCGCGTCGAAACGCCGGTTTTGCACGGCATCGACTTTGTCATGGAGCGCGGCGATTTCGTCGCCATCATGGGCCAGTCAGGCTCGGGGAAATCCACCCTGATGAATATCCTCGGCTGCCTCGACACGCCGACCACCGGTGAACACCAGCTGGCCGGCCACACCGTCAACAAACTTTCCCGCGCCGAGCTGGCAATATTGCGCAATCGCACGCTCGGTTTTGTTTTCCAGAGTTTTAACCTCTTGAAGCGCATGAGCGTACTGGACAACGTCGCCCTGCCCTTGCTGTACGCAAGCGTGCCACGCGCCAAGGCACGCGAACGCGCACAAATCCAGCTCGCCAAGGTCGGGCTCGGCAAACTCGCCGCGCGCCAGCCGAACCAGCTGTCCGGTGGACAGCAGCAGCGCGTCGCCATCGCCCGCGCACTGGTGGCAGACCCGCCGCTCATCCTGGCAGATGAACCCACCGGCAACCTGGATACGCGCACCAGCACCGACATCATGGCCGCGCTGACCGAACTCAACCGCAATCACGGCCAGAGCATCATCCTGGTGACGCATGAGCCCGACATTGCTGCCTACGCCAAACGCCTGGTGCGGTTGAAAGACGGACTGGTCATCTACGACGGCCCCGCGCGCGAAGGCCTCAGCCAGTTGCAGAGCGAACCCCACGAGGTGATGTCATGAAATTTACCCAGGTGTGGGCCGAATCGCTGCGCGCGATGCTGGCCAATCCCATGCGCACCATGCTTACCATGCTGGGCATCATCATCGGCATCGCCAGCGTGGTACTGATGCTGGCGGTAGGCGACGGCATCAAGGCCTTCATCAACAAGCAGCTCGCGGTGCTGGGAAGCAATCTCGTGCTGGTGCAGGCCGATTCGCGCAAGGCAGTCGGCGCGCGGCTGAAGACCGGCACCGTGCAGACCATGACCATGGACGATGCCGAAGCCATCAACCGGCTGCCCATCGTCAACGGTGCCGCACCGATGCTGACGACGTTCTCGCAAATTTCATTCGGCAACGACAACACCAATAACCAGGTGCAGGGAACGACGCCGGTTGCGTTCACGATTCGTAATTTACGCCTGGCAAAAGGTGTGGCGCTGACCGACGTTGATGTTGCCACCGCTGCGCGCGTCGCGGTGCTGGGCAAGAAAGTGGCCGAGCAGCTTTTTTACAAGACCGATCCCATCAACCAGCGCATCCGCATCGACAACCAGAGTTTCCAGGTGGTCGGCGTGCTGGACAACGAGGGCCAGAGTTTTGATGCCGGCGACATCGGCGAAGTGGTGATGGTGCCGATCTCGACCGCACGCGTGACACTGGTGCGCACGCCGACGCCGCGCTCGGTGCAATACATCATCGCGCAATCGAAAAGCGCTGAAACGGTCAATGAGATGGTGGCCGATATTTCCGACCTGGTGCGCGATCGCCATCGCATTCGCGCCGACGACCAGGACGATTTCCGCGTGGTGAATTTCGGCGAGTTCGCCAAATCGGGCGAAGCCATTGCCACCGGCCTGTCGATCGCGCTGGGCTTCATCGGCGCGGTTTCGCTGGTGGTGGGCGGCATCGGCATCATGAACATCATGCTGGTGAGCGTGACCGAACGTACACGCGAGATCGGCATCCGAATGGCCATCGGCGCTCGGCCGTCGGACGTGCTGTGGCAGTTCCTGATCGAGGCGGTATCGATCTGCCTTGTCAGTGGCGTGATTGGTGTTTCGCTGTCCGCGGCACTGGCGGCGGCGATTACTTCAACCGGGAAATTCGACATGGCCATCGGTGTGAAGGCAGTGGTCATCGCGACGGTATTCAGCTGCGCGGTGGGAGTCTTTTTCGGATTTTATCCGGCCAGGCGCGCATCGAAATTGCAGCCGGTCGAGTGCTTGCGCCACGAGTAACTACGTCGGCGCACGCATTGCACTTCCCCAAAAGCGAATGACGCTGCCTGCTTGAAGAGGCAGCGCACTTCGCAATTTCCTGCAATCTCCCGAGTCCATTCGCCGGCACTGAATACGAGGGCGAAAAGCGGACTAGTCGCGGGTCGAACGCTTGACGCCGCGCTCCACATAGCCCGGAATCGTGGGCTCCGTACTGTTGTCGCTAGCCTGCTCGCGTTCAACGCTCGAAGATTCGCTACTGCGCCTGCGGTCATCGTGCTTTTCGTGCTCGATGTCTTCAACCAGCTTCTCACGATCCGGCCGCGCGCTGGTGTCTTGCTGGTCGTCGGGCTGTCCGGGTGTCTTTGCGGGTGGTTGCATGGTCGAATTCCTCGAAGTGGCCAGCCGCCCAGAGTAAGGCGACGCATACCCGGTCAATATCGGTGCAGGCGCCGAATTGATGTCGGCATCGTCCAGCAATGCCGATCGCGCGTCCGCCTAGTTCAAAAAAAATCCCCGCCGAAGCGGGGATGAGTTCCGACCGGAGCCAGGGAGGCGAACATCGGTCGTATGCGGGGAACGCATGGCTGCAGCAGTTACGCTAATTCGTTACTCGCGGGGCAGCGCCGTGTTCCGTTACATTTGCGCCGCGCGGTGAAGTGAATTGAATATAGCAATGCGCCGTAGAGCCGGTTGTAGGAGAAAACCCTATTTTTTAATTTATCTTGGGCGCCCGCGCAACCCCAGGAATTTCCGAACATCGGCGGCCACTGCACCTCGGCGGGTTTGGGTGAGGTGAATTTCTTCCTGTGTGATTCTGCGCTTGCTCGCTTTTGGCGTATTGACGTGAGTTTCCGCGGGCCCGTCGAGATCCGCGCGGTGTTGATTGCTGGTTTCTGTTTGCACCGTCACTGTTTTCTCCATTTTTCTCAGGAGCGCAATGTATCGCAGTGCAAACAGGCGATGCTGTCGGCGCGTGGCGATTTGGTGTTTCAGAAAATCCTACAAGCGGCGCGCCGGAAATAAACAAGTCTTTCTCCTACATGATTCGAGTTTTGGCTTTGCTACATTGCCTCATCGGTTTTGCCAGGCGATTTGCTGCATGTGGCTGTATTGAGAGTGCGGACACATGTGGCCACTGCGGACCAGTCATCAGCTCGCTTCATTTCAATTGAGCAAGCCGATGGCTGGTCCGGGCCAGTGGTGATTGCCGGTCTTGCTTTTCTGTTCCGTTCCGTTTTACGCACGCGACCCCCAACGCTTCTCCCGGAAGCCTCCCCTTGGAAGGTCGTCATTCAAAGCCCCGCGACTGCGGGGCTTTTTTTTAGGTTTTTTTATTTTCCGCCGTCTGCGTATCGCAGCGTTATCCGACGAAAGCTTGCGCAAACCGCCTACACGCAATGCGCCCGTGGAACGCGAGAATCTCGCCATGCCTGACGCATTGTGCAAGGTGGAGCAAGGGAAGCGGCAGCACACTTTTCCCACCCTGCAAAAGCATAGCGGTCACGAACTATCTCGAGGAAACATCATGGAACTGGGAACCGATTTCGTCACACCAGACAAGCGCATCAGCGATAACGACTTTCGCGCGTCCCACCGCACGCCCGGCGGTGACCAAGGCGAAGGCTCGATGAGCGATGGCTGGACGTGGGTGGCCGCGTTGCTGGTGGCAGCCTTGTTCATTGTGTCCGGGTACCTGGACCAGGAATCCGGCATTCAACACGCATCCGCCAATGGCCCGGCGCAAAGCTTTGCGTCCTCGTCCCCGGGAAGCAGCGCCAGTGTCGGCGGCGGCGAAAGCTATCAGTCGGAAAAAGGTTACTAGTCTTCGATTTGCTGATTGGCCCGTCTGTTGATTCTGAAATAAGACACAACAAACTCAAGCACCGGCGCGGTCTAACGAGCATTTATGGCTTGTAAGCCGCGCCGGCTCTCATTCCGCAGTCCCGCAATGCCCACCAGGAGTTCCAAATGAACACAAAGATTTCCACCAAGACCGTCGTCGCCAACGAAGAAGAGTTGAATCGTGATCCACTCACCGGCACACCCGGTGCGCATCCGCTCGGCACCGGCGCCGGTGCGGCTTCCGCCGGCTTGGCCGGCGCTGCACTGGGCATGGTGGTTGGTGGTCCCGTCGGCAGCGTCATCGGCGCGGCCGTCGGCGCCGTGGCGGGCGGATTGACTGGCAAGGGCCTGGCCGAAACGGTGAATCCGACGGCGGAGGAAATATATTGGCGCGAGACTTATTTGCGCGAGCCGTTCTATGCCGAAGGCAAGGCGTACGAATATTACGCCCCCGGTTTCCGTGCCGGCTGGGAAGGACGCGTGCGCTTCGACGGCCGCACTTTTGCAGAAGCCGAAGGCGACCTCGCCGCTGACTACATCCTCACCAAGTCTGAAATCGATGCACCGTGGTCCGAGGTTCGCCTTGCCGCAGAAGCCGCATGGAACCGTGTCGACCGCGGATGGGGCCGTCCCGCCTGATGAATTAAACCCTCACCGCAAAGAACCGCGCCTGGCAGAGGCGCGTGACCTGCCGCCACACGCCTACCTACGAGGAACCCATGGCCGCCAGCAAGAAAGCAGCATCCGCAAAAAAATCCCCTACTGCTGCGCCGAAAAGCAAATCCGCAAAAATCGCCACGCCTGATGTATGCGTGCTACAGGGCGACGCGATAAACCCGGTCGTTGCCGCACGCCCCGCAAACACCAACAAGGCGCTCGAATACGGGCATGACAATGCGGTTTCGCCACCTGCCGGGAAAGTAGTAAAGCTCGGTTCGGCTGCGCTAAGCGCAAGTACCGCCAGCGAAACCAATGCCAGCGCCAAGACGGGCAAGGCAACGCCACCGGGCACACCCGTTCCGGGCCACCTGGAACGCTCACGTGGCGACGCCAGCGGACAGGTGCTCACCACCAACCAGGGCGTACCCATCGGCGACAACCAGAGTTCGCTGAAAGCGGGACTGCGCGGCCCGACGCTACTGGAGGATTTCATCCTCCGCGAAAAAATTACCCACTTCGATCACGAGCGCATTCCCGAGCGCATCGTCCACGCGCGCGGTTCGGGGGCACACGGATTTTTTGAGAGCTACGGCAATTTCAGCAAGATCACCCGCGCCGCACCGTTGCAGGCGAAGGGAAAAATAACACCGGTGTTCGTACGCTTCTCCACCGTCGCCGGCGAGCGCGGCTCCAAGGACACCGCACGTGACGTGCGCGGCTTTGCCGTCAAGTTCTACACCGATGAAGGCAACTGGGACCTGGTCGGCAACAACATGCCGGTGTTCTTCATTCAGGACGCGATGAAATTTCCCGACCTGGTGCACGCCGTAAAACCGGAACCGCATCACGGCATGCCGCAAGCCGCCTCCGCGCACGACACCTTCTGGGACTTCGTGTCACTGATGCCGGAATCGACGCACATGCTGATGTGGGTGATGTCGGATCGCGCCATTCCGCGCAGCTATCGCATGATGCAGGGATTCGGCGTACACACCTTTCGCTTGGTCAATGCGGCCGGCGAATCGGTATTCTGCAAATTCCACTGGAAGCCGCTGCTGGGCGTGCATTCGCTGGTCTGGGATGAAGCGGTAAAAATTTCTGGTGCCGATCCCGATTTTCACCGGCGTGACCTGTGGGAAGCGATTGAATCGGGCAACTATCCCGAATGGGAACTGGGCCTGCAGATGTTCACTGAAGCCGAAGCCGACAAATTCAGCTTCGACATCCTCGACGCCACCAAGCTGATTCCCGAGGAACTGGTGCCGATCAAGCCGGTGGGACGCATGGTCCTCAACCGCAACCCCGACAACTTTTTCGCCGAGACCGAGCAGGTGGCCTTTTGCACCGCCCACGTGATTCCGGGAATCGATTTCAGCAACGATCCGTTGCTCGCGGGTCGCATCCACTCTTACGTGGACACGCAGATCACGCGACTGGGCGGCGCCAACTTCCACGAAATCCCGGTGAATTCGCCGGTGGTGCCGGTGAACAATAACCAGCGCGACGGCATCCATCGCCAGGCGCTCAACCGCGGCCGTGTCGCGTACGAGCCGAATTCCCTGGGTGGCGGCTGTCCGTTCCAGGCCGGGGCGAAAGGCTTTGTGAGTTTTCCGCAGCCGGTGGAAGAAGACAAGGTGCGCGGCAAGCCGGAAAAATTCGCCGAGCATTACAACCAGGCAGCGCTGTTCTATGAAAGCCAGTCAGCCACCGACCAGGCGCACATCGCGGCGGCGTTCCGATTTGAATTGAGCAAGGTCAGCGTGCCTGCGATTCGGGAGCGAATGCTGTCTTCGCTACGTAATGCATCGGAACCCCTCGCGGCCAAGGTAGCGAAGGGCCTGGGCATGGCAAGCGTTCCACCGGCCATGCCGCGTGCCATCGAGCGCACGCCCAAACCTGAAGTGAAAACCGCTAAATCTCTATCCGAAGCGAGCGTGCCGGGTACCGACCGCGTACGCACGCGCAAAGTGGCCATCGTGGTGGCAAATGGTGTATCGACGGCAAGTTTGAAGTCGATCGCCAATGCAGTCACGCGCGCCGGTGGCGTGCCCCGGATGGTGGGGCTGCATATTGGCGACATCAAGGGTGACGATGGCACCATCGTCACGGCCGATTCCTCGCTGGAGAATTCGCCCTCTGTGGTGTTCGACGCGGTCGCGATCCCCGAGGGTGATGCCGCACTGCAAGCGCTGCTCGCTGACGGGCATTTCGCGGAATTCCTTAAAGACGCCTACCGTCATTGCAAGTCGATTCTCGCAATGGGACAGGCGGAGCAATTGCTTGAGGAATGCGGCATTCCGGCCATCTTGCCGGGAGGCAAGGCGGATCCGGGAATTATTGTGGGCAGCGCCAGGAAACCTGGCCAACCCGTTGCGGCGTTTATTGAGGCGATCGCGCGTCACCGGCATTTCGAACGTGATGCCGATCCGCCGCGTGTGTGAAGATCGCAGGGATTAGGTGTTATTTGTTTTGTTGATGTATGAATTTTGTTGCTGGCGTTCTTGCGCAGGGGGCGCCCGCTTTGCAACCGGAATGCGTTGGCGTAAAGTACGCGATTGATTTAATCCCGTGCCGCGTTGAGATTTGCGGCCCTCCGCTTGGGGAAGTTGTGAAACACTTCGCTGACGTCAAAATCGGCCATCGCATCATCCACGAGATCGTCAAGGAAACGTGTGATCTCTGCTACGCGCAAATTGACCACCTGCGTCCCGACAACACCGACCGCGTGACCATCGAGGATTTCTCCAGTGTGCAGGGTCCGCGCGGCGGTCGCGACCAGCGCATCAGTTACGACTTGTGCCGGACCTGTTTCACCGAGAAACTGATGCCCTGGTTTGCAGCGCAAGGCGCGGTTGCGGCGATCGACGTCAAGGAGACCTGACGCTTCGTGTTGTGCCTGCCGCATTGCGCGAGTGCGTGAACATGGTCCTTTCACAGTCCCTTCAGGAACCGCCGTGACGTACGCTGCCGCCGTGATCTCCGCGCATTGCGTCTCTAAATGCGGGGGCAGCTCCTTGTAGGAGTTTTCAACACTCCGAATCCAAAGGATTCCGACAGAGCCGCTGTTTTGTGACCGTTATATTTCTTCCAACTTCACCGCGAAGAAAGGCTCAACGGCACATGAATCCCAACCTCATTGACGCACTGCCCCCCGACGTACGCATCGACGCCACCAACCGCGACGAGCTCGGCTATTGGGGGCTCAAATTTCGCGTCAGTGCGGACACCTTGCTGAAGGCAATTCAGCAGGTGGGACCGATGATCAGTGACCTGGAGCTCTATCTCACCCGGTGACGCAAGTGCTGATATCGTGCATGCCGCCCTCGAATTACCGAATGCCACCGCGTCTCACGCATTGAAGTGATCGCATCCTGCAGCGCCGCGAAAAAGTGAAGCGCACGCTTGGAACAAAGCAACGAAAGCAACAACCCGCGCGGCCAGTGGAAGTGCAATGCCGCCATCACCAACCCAACCTGACAGGAGCCATCATGGCCAGTAAAGACCAACCCACCAAAGACGCAGTGAGCATGTTGATGGACGACCACAAGCGGGTGAAAGGCCTGTTTGACGAATTCAAGAAATTTGCCGAGGCCAATGAAGACGATTACGTCGAGCTGAAGCAGGAATTGATGGATGTCGCCTGCGAGGAATTGAAAGTCCACATGGCCATTGAAGAAGAAATTTTTTATCCCGCCGTGCGCAAGGCGCTACGCGACGAAGACGATCTACTCAACGAGGCCGAAGTCGAGCACGCCGGTGCGAAGGACCTCATCGCGCAAATCGAAAATTCCTCGGCGGGTGCGCCAATGACCTGCGCGAAGTTCACGGTGCTGGGCGAATACATCGAGCACCACGTCAAGGAAGAGGAAACCGATATGTTTCCGAAAACACGCAAGTCAGGTCTCGACCTGGATACACTCGGTGAAGAGATGGCCGCGCGTAAACAGGAATTGCAGTCGGGCCGGTTGGCTTTCGACGCGCCGACGGGCGACCCGAAGAATCCCTCTTTCTGGGATCGCCTGCGCGTCGTCAGCGATACGATCGCCGCACCGCGCTGAAATTTTTTCTGCACCATCCATGTGAAAGCGCCCTGCCGGATGAACCGGCAGGGCGCGAACGTTTTGGCTTTCGCCTTAAGGCATCCTTGAACGCAGTCAGGCCATGGCGACGCGAAAATCGACCTGTGCGCTTTGCGCAGGCGCAACGCCGAGAGCCTCCTCCCACTTCACGCGATTCCAGACACTAGTGCGCGATGCCAGCAGTCTCTTGACGACACAGGCATAGCCGGCATTGACGTCGCGTGTCCACATCCGCCGGCCTTGCAGGAATGCCGCAGACCATTCCGCCCAGTTGTCAAAATGATGTTCGGCATTGCGCGCCGCCCTGTCTGCGTACCGCCACAAATCCCCCGGCTCGATGAGGCCGACGCTCGCGCAGCAACGGGCCACAAAAACCAGCCGCATCAGGTCCCACGCCAGCAATGCGCGAAACTCTACATGGCGTGATGGTGGGGGCGATTGTGGTGGGGCGGGAGGCTGGGGACCAGGGCGATATGGTTTTGACGGCGGCAGCGGGAAAGGCACGCCGGGCAATGGCGGAACGGCGAGAAAAAACGAAGGCGTTAGTGTTGCGCCGGAACTGCGGACGCCGAAATTTTCCGCGCCGGTAGTCGCTCGCGAACCAGCGGCGGCCAACCATTCAAGCGTCTCAAGTGCTGAAGCTCGCGACTTTATGTCCCAATCGAAGTACATCAGGCCACGAATCCACTGGCGCGCCAACGGCCGCTTGCCTTGCAGTGTGTCGTATGAAAAAAAGTGCGCCGCGAAATAGGGCGCCGCCAGCGCCAGCTTTGCGGCCTGCTCGCGTGTGAGCGATGTGGTCTCATCAAAGAACCCGAAAGCGATATTGACCAGCCACAGCGCAGAAATCATCACCAGCAGCGTGCCGCCGGTGTACAGGAAAGGAACCAGGTAAGCATCATTCATGAGTGTAGGTGTGCGCGTATTTGAAGTTAGGAAAAAGTCGATATCCGAAGAACAACCGGACAACCGCCATCTTCCGTTTCCCGTGCATACAGCAGACCTACGGATTGCCATATCCGCTGGGGGCCGCGGTTATTTTCCGCAAATTTGCGCGAATTGAATGACAAAACTCGTTGACTGGCGCGGCTTCACAGCCATTTTCAGCCTGCGGGCCGCGCCCGCAGTCGATGTGCCCGGCGCGCTCAGTCGGGGGCTGGACCTGCCGGTCGTACACGCACGTCACCGAGAATTTTCCACAACATGAGGCCACCTGCCCACACGCAGGCGACCGCAATCACCTGGAGGATGAAGGGCGCCGCGCCGCTGAAAACTGAACTGTCGGCCGCCGCAGGTGTGCTGTCGGCCAGCGCGATCCCCAGCAAATAGCAACACAGGTTGTACGAAGCATGGCCGACGATGCAGGGCCACAGGGAGCGCGATCGCAGGCCTATCCACGCCCAGATGACGCCGACCGCAAACGCCGCCGTCGCCTGGTAAATATTCAAATGAAACACGCCGAACAGCGCGCTTGAAAACACGATGGCCTGCGCCGGCGTGTATTGGCGATTGAAACTCCGCAGGAAAATGCCGCGAAACAGCATCTCCTCCCCGAACGGCGCGATCACGCACAGCAGCAGCAGCGAAACCATGCCGCCTGACATGACGCGATCAAACATCTCGAACTGGCCTTTCGTCATCGGCAACACCAGCAAAATCACCCGCAGAAGGTCGTCGATGAGCACCGCCATGCCTGCGGAGACCAGCATTACCGGAAGGGTCAGCACCAGCAGCACGGCGCGCGCAGAGTTGTCACCCGGCTGGAACAACGATGCCAGCGACAGGCGCTTCATGTACATCAGCGCCGTCAGCACGATGGTATTGCCGCCAATGACAATGATGCTGGCGGCCACGGGATCGCCGTCCTCGAAGCGCCCGAAGGTATCGATGTACAGGCCCATCAACAGCACGTCTACAAGGAACAGCAGCACCAGCACGTAGATGGCCTGCAGCAGCGATGGAAAATCGGGCTGGACTTCCCCGCGTGGCTTCAGGTGCTGCTTGTCGTTCTTGTCCGTCGTGTCCAGTTCATCCTGCCTATCCTTATCGGCTTGCCTGTCCTTGTCGTCCTTGTCGTCTTGCATCACCGGACTGCCGCCAATACTTTCCCGATGAACTCGTTCAGCGACGCAGTGGTGTCGATCCAGCGCACCACGATAAGCAGGTCATTCTGGGTATCGACATAGATGATGTTCTGGCCGTTGCCCACAAACGTCACTGCCGATGCGGGTGCAGCGGGCAGGCGCTTGCGATCGGGGTTCAGGTACCAGTTGGCGAGGCCGTATTCGGGATTCGCGACCCCGGGTGTCCGCGCCATGCGGATCCATTCGGGGGACACAATCTGGCGGTCCTTCCACTTGCCCTCACGCAGGAACAGATAGCCAAATCGCGCCATGTCCCAGGCGTTGATAAACATGCCGCCGCCAAAGTGCCCGCCACCGGAAACGGATTGCATGCGCTGGCCATCGACATCGACCCACGAATTTTCATAACCCAGCCAGCGCCAGGTGCTGGATGCACCGATCGGGTCCATCAGGTTTTCGCGCAGCACCTGCGGCAGCGGCCGGCGCCAAACCTGCAGCGTCGCCAGCGCCAGCGCATTCACCCGCACATCGTTGTATTTGAAATGCGTGCCCGGCTCGTAAAGTTTCCGCTCCGCCCATTCATCCGGTTTGCCGACCGGCCGGTCGGCCCAATCAGGTTTTCCCCACAGCGTTCCCTGCCAGTCGCTGGTCTGGCGCAGCATGTGGTCCCAGGTGATCGGCTGGTTATGCGGCGCAGCAAACAGCG
>JBDTWS010000040.1:0-24235 GCA_040006575.1 Betaproteobacteria bacterium | reverse complement strand
TTTGAAAAGCGCACCGCGTTTGCGCTGCTGTGGAGTCTCTCGGTTCACGACAAGGCCGCGGATGACGCGAAATTTATTGCCGGACTGGCGCTGGTTGAACGTTACGCTGACGACGAGCGAAATTTCGTGAAGAAGGCGATCAACATGGCGTTGCGTGCGGTGGGCAAGCGCAATGGCGCATTGAATACGGCGGCCGTGGAAGTCGCGCGGCGTCTCGCTGCGTCGGACGATGCAGCAGCGGGCTGGGTGGGACGCGATGCCTTGCGAGAATTGACAAGTACGGCAGTGTTGAAGCGGTTGAAGAACTGAAGCTATTCAGGCTGGACGATTTTATGGTCGACGCAACATGGCAAACTCCAGCAATGGCGAGGCCTCCAGCGATGAAAGTTCAGGAAAAGCCCGCCAGTGCTTGAGTTTCATTAAATTATGCGGGCTTTGCCTGGATTTATTTCGCGTTCGGCACCGTCGCGTGCCCGCGCGCCGTCACCGCGCTCCTGGGATCAATCAACGGAATGAGCGTGGCGAATTCTCCCGTTTTCAGGTCCAGCACTTTCACCGCCAGCATCGGCTTCTCACCTACCAGCGGACTGTTGTTCGTCGTTGTTCCCGTCGGCTCACCCGGCGTCGGTTTTCCCTTGTAGACGAGATAGCGGCTGTCGAACAGGGCGACCGCCGTGCCGAAGCCGTGCACGCGCGGCACCATCGTCTCGCGGCGCGTGGCAACGTCCACCAGCACGATCTCGAACGTCTTTCCGCGCATCAGCAGCACAGTTTTTCCATCCGTGGACACCAGCGGCAGATGACCGGGTGCGAGCACCGTGTCGCTGCTGTTGCGGGTATCGACGATGTGCACCGAGGGCTCCGTTGGAGAGTTATCGCTGGCGCTTGCGGGCGAAACATAGGCCAGTCGCTGCCCATCCGGAAACCACGAAGGACGCTCATCGGTCGATGTAATCGAAAGATCGCGCGACACGCCCGCTGAGGAATCCCACACATGCAGCGGTCCCTTGACCAGCGGCTGGTATTGCCTTCCCTCATTCCCGGGCTGTTGCACAACGTAGGCAATGCGCTCACCTGTCGGTGACAGCGACAGCGGCGAAATGGCGTGGTCCCATAGCGGATCACCTTTGCCGGTGAAGAGTAGTTTTTCCGCACCGCCGGCGGACCATTGCACGTTGAAATGGCGCCCCGCCGTTCCACCCCCATCGACAAATACCACGCGTCCTGCCGCGTCCGGTTCACTGATGCCATGCACCGCCGTGTGCGCGCCACCGGAAGAACGCAGTTCACGGGTTTGCAGTCCAGGCAGGTCGATGGCAATGATGCCGCCCACCGGCTTTACGGTAACGATCATGCCAGTCAGACGCTCGCGCAACTGCGGTGTTTCTCTGGCGCCGGCCTGGCCGACGACGTTGCGCATTGAATAGTCCTCTGACCTTGCCGCCGTCGGCAGGCAGGATGAAAGCCCGGCCAACACGGCAGGAAACAGCAAAGTTGGAAACAGGCGGCGCATGATTTTCTCCGGTCGATTGCGCTGGGTAAGCAGCAAGCATCGCAAGCTACGTGTGCCCATCGCGACCGGCAAGCCGCGTGTGGCCGGGTATTGCTATCCGGTACCCTGCATCAGGTCATGCAACACTTTTTTGAAGCCGGGTGCGCCTACGTGCACACACATGCACGCATGTACTCACACATGCACAGAAATCACGCCCACAAACCATGCGAACACAATCGCTCGATTCACTAACGCGCCGGCCGCCGCTTCTCAATCAGGGCAAGCCGCGCCCGAGTTGGCCCATGCAACAACCAGGCGATTGAATTCGTTTTTCGGAATCGGCACCGCTTCGCGTGGCTGGCCATAAACATTCACGCCGGGTTCCCAGCCCCATGCCACCAGTTTGTCGTCAGTGAGATGTTTTACCGTGGCCTGGATACTGCGATTGCCGTTGCGCGCACGGTCGGTCATGGCGCGGCACAATTCAGAGGCAGTCTTGCCTTCCCACGCCATCGAGGCCGGGGCTAGGTGCCAGTTTGGTGCACCCGGTATGCGGCCCGGATCGAAATTCGCTTCGCCATGGCAGGATTTGCAGGGCAGTCCAGCGGGCCCTTCATTCTTCTCGCCGCGTGTCATCGGCGGCGAATGTACATGCTGGTCCATTCCCTGTTTGGGGGTGTCGTCTTTCGGATGGCAGTTCACACAGCGCGGGTGGCCGAGCACCTTATGCATCTGCATGAACAGGCCGACGCTCTCGCTCCTTGCTGCCGAGGCGGCGGGCACCTGCGCTACCGCAGTGCGGCCGATCAAGGTCAATACCGCCAGTGACGACACCAGCAATGCCGCACGCGACAATGCGCCGAGTGTGTCCGGGGAGAGTTCAGGTTTTTTCATGGAGGCTCCACGTTGGATTTTTTGTAGCGTGCGCTGCGATGCCTGCGGTGTCGCGTGGTGCGGTGCCTAAAACCGCGTAGTCGATTTCCTACGCAGCAAAAAGCCCGCGACGCGCGCGGGCTTTTTTACTGACGGGCAAATGTTACTTGTCGTTTTTGGATTTTTCGCTTTTGCCGCCGACGGCGGTTTCGCCCTTGCGCGCGGCTTTTTCAGCCTCGTCCAGTTCCTTCGCTTCTTTCGCATCATGCGGTGCGGCATCGCGCGCGTCCTGCTCGACATCTGCGCGTTCCAGGTATTCCTTCACGCCTTTCTGGTAATCGCGGGTGCCGCTGTAGCTGCCTTCGCCTTCGACTGCTTCGTGCATGCGATCCGATTCATTGGGGATGGCGCCTGGATTAGGCGAGGGCTTGATCGAAACTGGTGCGTCTTTTCCCGTGTTCTGCATGTGAATCTCCTCGTTTGATTTTGAAATTTGGTGTGTGTTGAAGCCATCATGGTTTCGGCAAGCATCGCAACACATCGGCCAATGGCCGCTTGTACCGTAGGCGCATTCCTACCTCACTGGATTTCCGAAATCGATTTCATTCGTCGGCGGCGCGACGGTCCTTGTCCTCGCCCGGCACCCATTTCTTGCGCACGTTTGCGCTTTCGATATAGGCCTTCAGGCTCTGCAGATACGACTGCACGCGGGTTTCGTAATCATGCGGGCCGCTGAGTGGCGGCTCAGGTTCGCCATCCTGGTCCTTGTGAGAGTCGCCATGCGCTGCCGCATTGCGGTGAGACCGGTTATCGTGCGTTGCGGATTGGTGGCCAATGGGTTGCATGGCACTCTCCTGATTCCGATACGAAGTTGTATCCGTCATGATGATGGGGCCGGTGGCGGCGGACTCGCATCAGCCTTGAGCGACTAATGCGGTAGGCTAAGGCCGACAACTGCACCCGGCGGCTACGCTGTCCGGCGTGTTATCTTTTGCCGCGATCGCCACGTTTGCCACCGCCGGCCTTCGCTCACCGAACCACGCAATTTCACCGCACATGTCACGCCACCCGCACCCCCACAACGATTTGCCCCCAGCATGGCGGGATTTGCTTGATGCCGGTGCGCTCGCGCATCTCGCCCGCGCGACCGCCGCCTCCGAGCGCGAACTCGCCGCAGGCAAGAACATATTTCCGCCGCGCGCCGCATGGTTCGCCAGTTTTCATCACGTGCCGCCGGAAAAAGTGCGCGCCGTGATCCTGGGCCAGGATCCTTATCCCACAGCGGGAAATGCGATGGGGCTGTCATTTTCAGTGCCGCGCGGCGTCTCCATACCGGCCTCGTTGCGCAACATCTACACGGGCCTCAAACAGGACCTCGACATCGCACCCGTAACGCATGGAGACCTGCGCGCATGGGCGGATCAAGGTGTGTTGTTGTTGAACAGCACGCTCACTGTGGAAGAGGGCAAGTCCAACGGGCACGCGGCTTTCGGCTGGCAGCAATTCACCGATGCCGTGATTGCCGCGATCGGTTCCAGCGCGTCGGCACGCAAAACGTTTTTACTGTGGGGCGCGCATGCGCAGAAAAAAGAAACGCTGGTCGATGCGTCGCGCCACCTGGTGCTGAAAGCGCCGCATCCCTCACCGTTATCGGCGCATCGCGGGTTTTATGAATGCCGGCATTTTTCGCAAACGAATGCTTTTTTGCGCGAGCAAGGGCTGGCGGGGATTGACTGGCAGTTGCCTGGGTAATCGACCACTGCTGAAGTCGCAGAACGCCATTCGGCGGGCATTGCAGGGCGATAGTGGCTGGAAAGCGGCTTCCAGCCTGGAGTTTCACTTACTAAGTGATCAATGTCGCGTCCGCAAACAGTGAGGTGATCGCCACTTTGCGAATATCCCGCCGATCCGGAATCACATACAACACCGGCGTAATCATTTCTTCAAAAATCCCACGCAGGCTGCGCGCGCCGACCTTGTATTCCACCGCGAGTGAGGCAATTTCGCTGAACACTTTCGGCGCGATGGTGAGTTCAACACCTTCGCTCTTGAACACTTCGCGGAACTGGCGGTAGAGGCAGTTGGCCGGCTCGGTCATGATGCGCACCAGCAATGCTTCGGTCAGCGGCTGGAGGCTGGCCACGACCGGCAGCCGTCCGGTGAATTCAGGGATGAGGCCGAATGAAATCAGGTCGGTCGGCTTGATGCGCGAGTTGAGCCGCTCGAGGATCTGCTGGTTGACTGCGTCGGTGAGCGAAATGAATCCATAGGTGTGGCTGCGAGAGACGACCTTGTCCAGCCCGACGAACGCACCGCCGCAGATAAAGAGGATGTTGGTCGTGTCCATGCTCATGCCCGCCGCGAGTTTCACCGGCGCGCCTTCCATGATCTTCAGCAGCGCGTGCTGCACGCTCTCGCCGGAGGACGTACCGGCCTGGCCGCCGGCTGATTTCAGTTTGTCGATCTCGTCGATGAAGACGATGCCGCGTTGTGCTTTCTCCATGTCGCCGCCGGCTTTTTCGAGCAGGCGCATCAACATGACTTCAATTTCTTCGTTCACATATTTTGTCTGCGCCAGTGACGTCGCATCCGCTGTGACGAACGGAACCTCAATGGCATGCGAGAGCGTTTCGCACAGCAGTGTTTTGCCGGACCCGGTGGGCCCGATCAGCAGCACATTGCTTTTGCCCAGCGTGAGAGGGTTGCTGCTGCTGGCATTGGCCTGGCGCTGCAATTCCATTTTCCGCAAATGCCCGTACACGACAACGGAAAGGACCTTCTTTGCGTCGGCCTGCCCAATCACATATTGGTCGAGGAATTTGACGATGCCGCTGGGTGTCATGCTCATTTTTTTATTTAGTTGTGGGAAAGTGGTAAGGAGTTTTCAAGACGACGCAATCGAGTCACGCGAGCAGGTTACCCCATGCAAAAAGTAACGGCATCAACCCGGGCGTGCTTTTTTTCGACCCGGCTTCCCGGGAATGCCGGTAAGGCGCCCGATCAGCTTGGCGCCATCCGCACGCAGGAACTCATTGAACGCCAGCGCCATCGGCGGCAAGCGTTTCTTGCGCGGATGCACGCTGTACCAGTGGCGCATCACCGGAAAGCCGGCGATGTCCAGCATCACCAGGCGCTTCAGTTCCAGTTCCGGCGCGATGGTGTGCTGCGACAGAAAGCCAATGCCCATTCCCGAGATCACGCTTTGCTTGATCGTTTCGTTGCTGGCGATTTCCATCGCCACGCGCAGTGGCAGTTTTTTTTCGCCGCAGGTTTCTTCAAACGTCTGGCGATTATCGGAGCCGCGCTCGCGCACGATGATGCGCTCCTGCGCCAGCCGTGCCCAGGCAATGCGCCGCTTGCGGGCCAGTGGGTGGTCCGGTGAGGCGATCATCACATAGGGGTGCGGAGCGCAGGTCTCGCTCACCATGTCTGCCGTGCGTGGCGGGCGGCCCATGATGGCGATGTCGATGATGTTGTCCGTCAGTCCGCGCAGGACATCGTCGCGCTTGCTGACGGTGA
Source organism: Betaproteobacteria bacterium (assembly GCA_040006575.1). Lineage (GTDB taxonomy): Bacteria > Pseudomonadota > Gammaproteobacteria > Burkholderiales > Usitatibacteraceae > UKL13-2. Next base: position 18,348 of record JBDTWS010000040.1, on the reverse strand, counting down.
GGGTGATGCTGACGTTGGGTTGGCTGCGCTTGAATTCGGCCAACAGGCCCGGGAAGAAATAGTTTCCGGCGCTGATCACCGCCACATTCAGGCTGCCGCCGCCGCTGCCCAACGTGGCCAGCGCTTCTTCGGCTTCGCGCACCTGCTGCATGATGGCGCGCGCACTGGATAACACCAGTTGTCCCGCGGCCGTCAGGAAAATGCGATGGCCTACGTGCTCGAACATCGGCACGCCCGCGTGCGTTTCCAGCTGCCGGATGGCCGTGGAAACCGCCGGCTGGGTCAGGTGCAGCTCAGTCGCCGCGCGGGAAAAACTCAGGTGGCGCGCGACGCATTCGAACGCGCGTAACTGGCGCAGGGTGGCGTTTTTCATGCTTGCTCCGCTTAGGTGTGCTGTGCGAGCTGGTGACCCGGCCGGTATGCAACCCTGCTCCGGGTACGAAGGGTAAATATAAAGTAATTACTTATCGAATCAATAAAAATGTTTGCCTGTTATTTATTGATTCGCGGGTCTAGGATGAGCCTGTCAAGAAGAGCTGCGCGCCGCAAGTCAAGCGAAGTGGACAGCGCCCCAGCCGGACAGGATTGCCCCAACGACAGCGAGGAGAAATATCATGGCCAGCCAGAACGATCCGTCGGACGCCAACCTGCCACGCGATGAACAGGAGCGTCGTGCCTTCAATCGCGCCTTTCGCGAACTTGCCTTCACCTGGTACTGGGACACATCGGCCTATCGCGCGATGGCCGGCATCAGCGAGCCGCGTGAACGCTTGCGCCAGTTCCTGCAGGCCGAGAATCCGGCCATCCTCGGCGCCTATTCGCTGGATTTCCTCGTCGAACTGATCGCCGAAACGCAGCAAAGGCTGATGAAAGAATCGTTCCCGCCGACCGCCGTGCCGCTACGCGGTTGGGCGCCGGCGATGCACAGCACCGAGTCGATCGCCTGAACAGGTAGCAGCAATAAACGTTTTTTTTCAAAAAATTTGAACAGCGTTGCGCGATGGTTGAAGCGCAACTGACAATTCCCGACCGCAAATCGCCATTTGGCGGCCCTCTGCAGCCAAAAATGCCCTGCGAGCCGCACCGGTGCTGGAGTTTACGCTTCGTTAACGCGCTACGGGGCGTTGCGTCTGGTGTTCATCGCACCCAAGCTGCATAATCTTCCCACAACACGAATAACCGGCATCGCTGCAGCTTCAACAGGCGGCACGCGAATGCAAGGTTGCGATCCAGAATCGCACCAACTTCGCACCAACGCATAAAGAGCGTTGTTTCACCAACGCCCGAGGAGCGTTGTTTCACCAATTTTTTTACAGGGAGTGTTGGCCATGCTTAAGGGGAAGACAGCAGTTGTCACGGGTTCGACCAGCGGAATCGGGCTGGGTATCGCGGAAGGCTTCGCAAAAGAGGGTGTGAACCTGGTGCTGAACGGATTTGGCGACGCTGCCGAAATCGAAAAACTGCGCGCGGGACTCGCATCGAAATTCGGCGTCAAGGTGACCTATGACGGCGCCGACATGAGCAAGCCCGAGCAGATCGAAGCGATGATGACCAAGGCCGCAGCCGAGTTCGGTGGCGTCGATATCCTTGTCAACAATGCCGGCATCCAGCACGTCGCGCCGGTGGAAGAGTTTCCGACCGCCAAGTGGGATGCGATTGTCGCGATCAACATGTCGTCGACATTCCATACCACCAAGATGGCCGTGCCCTATATGAAATCCAAGGGCTGGGGTCGCATCATCAATATCGCGTCAGCGCATGCGATGGTCGCATCGCCCTTCAAGTCCGCGTACGTTGCGGCCAAGCACGGCGTGATGGGTTTCACCAAGACCATCGCGCTGGAAGTGGCCGAGCACGGCGTGACCTGCAATGCCATCTGTCCCGGCTATGTATTGACGCCGCTGGTGGAAAAACAGATTCCCGATACCGCCAAGGCGCGCGGCATCACCATCGAGCAGGTGAAACGCGACGTGTTGCTGGCTGCACAACCGACCAAGCAATTCGTGACGGTTGAACAGGTGGCGGGCACGGCGATTTTCCTGTGCAGCGATTCCGCTGCGTCGATCACCGGCACCAACATCATGGTCGAGGGCGGCTGGACGGCTCACTGATTCTCCGGTAAGGGCGGGCTAGCGCCCGCTCGCGTTAAATACCGCCGCAACTTTTGAAATCGAACGGTGAGCAGCCGCCTCCGCGGCAGGGAAAGGCATTCCAATGAAAGCCAGTACCAACATTGCAGCAACTGCAAAGAAATCCTCCGCCAAATCACTCGCGAAAGCGAAGTCCGCCAAGCTGCCGCCGAAACCGCTGGCGCACAAGGTGCGCGGCAAGCGTGCCGCAAAGAAGACTTCATCGAAGCGGATCGCCAGCGCAATCTCTCCACCCGCCGCGCCACCCGCAACGCGATCGGCAAAAAATAATCCCGCCAGCACCAATACCAAGAAAGGCGTGAAATACATCAACCTCGCGTTGCAGGGCGGCGGTGCGCATGGCGCCTTCGGCTGGGGGGTGATGGACAAGTTTCTTGAGGACGGCCGCATCGAGATTGAAGGGCTGTCCGGCACCAGCGCAGGCTCGATGAATGCCGTCGTCTACGCCTACGGAAAACTGAAAGGCAATGACGGTGCACGCGAGGCGCTGCACAATTTCTGGAAGGCGATATCCGATGCCGGCCAGAAATACGCCATGCCGCGCATGCCCTGGGACCTGGGCATCAAGGACAATCCGATGCAGGACATGATGAAGTCGATGTTGAGCGCGTATTCGCCGTACCAGCTCAATCCGATGAACTTCAATCCGTTGCGTGATGTGCTGGAGCAGCAGGTGGATTTTGCCGAGCTTGAGCGCAGCCAGGGCACCAAGCTGTTCATCTGCGCGACCAACGTGCGCACCGGCAAGGTGAAGATTTTCCATACGCCGGAAGTCACGGCGGACGTGGTGCTCGCGTCGGCCTGCCTGCCCGAAGTTTTCCAGGCCGTGGAAATCGATGGCGAACACTACTGGGATGGCGGCTACATGGGCAATCCCGTTTTGTATCCGCTGTTCTATCACACCGAATCGCGCGATGTGGTGATCCTGCACATCAATCCCATCGAGCGGCCCGGTCCGCCGACGACTTCGGCCGATATCGCCAATCGCCTCAACGAAATCACCTTTAATTCCTCGCTCATCAAGGAATTGCGCGCCGTGTATTTCGTGCAGAAATTGCTGGACGACGGCTGGATCAAGGATGAATTCCGCGACAAGCTTAAATACGTACTGATCCATTCCGTGCGTGCGGACAACGCCATGTCGGATTTGTCGGCGTCGAGCAAGATGTCCAGCGACTGGAAATTCCTGACGATGCTGCGTGATCGCGGGCGCGCGCTGGCGACGGATTGGCTGGATCACAATTACGAACACCTGGGCGTGCGTTCGTCGGTGGATTTGCGGAAGGAATTCCTCTAAGCCGGCCCACAGGATGTGTCCGTCAACAAGACTGGCACGGGGGCAATCCTGGAACAATGACAAAAAAACAGGCCGGGCAAAATGCCCGGCCTGTTTTTTTTACGCGTTCCTGTGCTGCAGAAACCGTGGACTATCTTCCGTCATCACTTCACCAGATAGTCATGCATCACCCGGCCATACGGCAAGGTCATATCCGTCACCATCTGCAAGCCGCCCAGCACTTCCTTTACCGGCAAATCCGCCAACGGGCAGTTCACCGCGGGCACCAGTTCTAGCCTTGCTGCACCGGACCACGCACCCTTGATCATCACGTCCGCAAAATTGATTGCCACCAGTTGTGCAATAGCCGGTTTGCCGTCGATATCGGGAATGAGTTTCAGCGTCACCTGCGTGCGTGTGAGCAATTCCTGTTCCTTCGAATAGTCTTTGCGGAACGCGTCATGTTTGTAGACCATGGTGCCTGTGGCCACCTGCTGGCCCGCATACGTGAGGGTGCCTTTCAGCGTATCGCCTTCCACTTTCAGCACGGCCTTGCCGTACTTCATGGGATATCCCCAGATTTCACGGCCGCCCGCCAACGGTGGTGAGTTGTCCACATACATCTGGCTCACGAAATTGCATTGCTCGCCCTTGTACGTGCAGGGAATAATCTGCGCCGCCGCCGAGTACGCGCCGAAGCCTTCACCGTCCGGCAGGTCCAGCCACTGCACCGAAACGGTGTCTCCCGAGGGCTCCAGCGGTTCAGGCAGGTGCATGCGGATGACATCTGCATCGGTCTTGTAGCGGATCACCAGGTATTGGCGATTAAAGAATTTATACGGGCCACGCGGATATGTGGGGCTTTGCAGCGGCATCGACGCCAGCGCGATCACATCTTTCTTGTTCATGTCTGTGTCTCCCGATCAGGCGTCTTTGAGGTAATCGAACAGCACCCGGCCATGCGGCAGGGTGAGATCGCTGATGAAGTGCTTGCCGCCGACGATGCGCTTGATGGGCAGGTCGGCTGCAGGTGCATTCACATGCGGGATCAGGTGCAGGCGCGCGGGCGAAAGCCAGCAGCCTTTGACGGTGATATCGGTGAGGTTATAGCCGACCAGCTGGCAGATTTTCGGTGAGCCGTCGACATCCGGAATAATCTTCAGGTTGCACGATGTCTTGGTCATGCCCTTGGCTTGCGCTTCCACGCCACCGGGCGCTTCCTGGTGCTTGTACGCCATGGTGCCCATGGCCACCATCTGCCCGGCGTATGACAGCGTGCCGGTCAGCGTGTCGGAGCAGACCTCCAGCTTCGGCAGCGCGTATTTCTTGGGGAATCCCCAGATTTCGCGGCCGGCGGAAATCGGCGGCTCATCGTCCAGGTACATCTGCGCGGTGAAGTTCACCGATTCACCTTTGAACAAACAGGGAATCACCACACCGCTCTCGGTGTAATCGCCGAAACCCGAGCTGTCCGGCATGCGAATCCATTCGTACAGCACGTGGCCGTCGGGATTGGGCTCCAGCGGCTCGGGCACCGCCTGGCGCAGCAGGTCACGATCGGTCTCGTAGGTGACGATCATGAATTCGCGATTGATGAATCGATACGGCCCCATCGGATAGCTGGGGCTCGCCGCCGGCATGGACGGCAGCTGCAGGATTTGTTCGACTTTCACGGTGCGCTCCCTGATTTTGTAAGAATTCGCGTGCAGATTTCAGTTGCCGCAAGCTAGATTAAAGCAAAAGAAGTGCCCGCGATACCCGCGCTGATGTTGCGCCGGTTTTGTGATGTTTTCGCGGCAGAAAAGTTTTAAAAAAGCGAACGTCCCGTCAACGACGTGAGCATTTCGAGTGCGATCGACCCCGCGTGCGAATTGCCGCTTTCTTCCAGCGCCGGACTCCATACACAGATGCCGCACTCATTCGGCACCAGCGCCACGATGCCACCGCCCACGCCGCTCTTGGCAGGCAGACCCACACGGAAAGCAAAATCGCCGGCCGCGTCGTACGTGCCGCAGGTCAGCATCAAGGCGCTGAGCCGTTTCGCTGAACTCGAATCGAGCACCGTTTCTTTCGACCACGGGATCGCACCGTGATTGGCCAGGAAAGTCACGGCGCGCGCAAGATCGATGCAGCTCATTTCGATGGCGCAGTGTTTGCAATATGCATCCAGCACCGCGTCGACATCATGATTGAGGTTGCCAAAACTCTTCATGAAATGCGCCATGGCCGAATTGCGGTCCGACGTGTTGCGCTCGGATACTGCGACGCGCGTGTCATAGCCGATCTTCGGGTTGTCACACAGCTTGCGAATGAATTGCGTGAGCGCGTCGCCCGCACTTACCGAACGCCCGCACAAAATGTCGGTGATCACCAGCGCGCCGGCATTGATGAACGGATTGCGCGGTTTGCCCTGTTCGCGTTCCAGCTGCACCAGCGAATTGAAGGGATTGCCGGAAGGCTCGCGGCCGACGCGTTGCCAGATCGAATCGCCTTCAAGGTGAAAGGCCAGCGTCAGTGCAAACAGTTTCGAGATCGACTGGATCGAAAATAGCGTCGAGGCATCGCCGGTGCTGTAGACATTGCCCTTGAGGTCGACGATGGCCATGCCGAAATGATCGGGCGACACGCGCGCCAGTTCCGGAATGTAGCTGGCGACCTTGCCTTGGGCACGGTCGCCCACCACGAGGGGTTTGACCGCTGCGTGAATGCGGTCGAGGATGCCCTGGTAGTCGATTTCCGGACTGGCTCCTGCATTCACCGGCGGATTCATCGGCACATCTTTTCGCCCATCAGGTCTTCAGCTTGCTGTTGAAAAAATCCAGGGTGCGCTGCCATGCCAGCTTGGCCGCCGCTTCGTCGTATCGTGGGGTCGTGTCGTTGAGGAAGCCATGTTGCGCGCCGGGATATTTATGCATCTCGTATTTCACGCCGGCCGCTTTCAATGCAGTCTCGTAGGCCGGCCAGCCTGCGTTCACCCGCTCGTCCTCACCTGCGTAATGGATCAACAGCGGTGCCTTGATCTTCGCGGCCTCTTCCGCAGCAGGTTGGCCGCCGTAGAACGGCACGGCTGCAGCAAGGTCCGGAATCCGCGTAGCGAGAATATTGGCCATGCTGCCGCCATAACAGAATCCGACCACGCCGACCTTGCCGTTGCAGCCGGGATAGTCCTTGAGGAAATTCGCCGCGGCGACAAAATCATTGCGTGATTTCGACTGGTCCAGCTTGGGAAACAGTTCACGCGCCTTGTCTTCACTTCCGGGATAGCCGCCCAGCGGAAACAGCGCGTCCGGCGCAAACGCAACAAACCCCTCCAGGGCCAGGCGGCGTGTCACATCTTCGGTGTGTGGATTGAGGCCGCGATTTTCATGGATGACGATCACGCCGGGCAGCTTGGCGCGCGCCTTGTACATCACCGCCATATAGCCGCGCATCTTGCCGTAGCCTTGCGGCGATGGGTATTCCACGTAGCGGGTCACGATGCGCGGATCATCAGGCTTGATCTGCTGCGCTTCGGCGAATTTGGGATTGAGCATTTCCAGCAGCGCCGTGGCAGACACACCTGCGGCAGCGTATTGCGCGGCGGCGGCCAGGAAGCCGCGCCGGTCGATGATGCCGTGCACGTACTGGTCGAACAACTTCATGACTTCAGGATGAAAATCGCTGGCGGTCTTGCGTTGCATGCGGGCCTCCGGGATGAAGTTGGCGGAAAAGTCTTTTATACGATCGTTCGACATCTGAAGCGCCACAAGTTGCGTGCGGGATTCAGGGTTTCTTGCGCTGGCTCAGGATGCACTCTGTCAGGAACTGGTTCTTGTCGAACGATTCGCCTTTGGCCGCGGCCTGTACGTCGCGGGCGTCGGCCTGCGAGAAACAGGGCAGGGTGGAGATATCTTTTTCCTTGTCATTACTTTCTGCCGGCACCGGCCGCTGCAGTGGCAACGAAATGGAGGACGAAGTCGGCGCGGAAATATTGTCCAGCCGGTCCAGGTTTAGCCAGAGACGCGTGCCGCGCTGCCAGCGCGAATCATCCGATATCACACTGAACAGAACCCAGCCTTCGCGGCCGGTTTCAACGACACGCACATTGATTTCGCCGCCACCCACCGACACACGATGCGAAGAGCCGGGCTTTATCCCCAGCAAATCGAGTGGCGCGGCCTCCAACGCAAAAGAGCTGAGGCACAGAATCACTGCCGATAAAAACCTGTTCATTCCCCGACTCCGATTTCTTGTTGAAAGGTCCGGTCGTTGTGTGGCCGAGCGTGCTTGTCCGGGCCGAGTGCGCAGCATAGCGCATCGATCAGGGCATCACGCGGTTCACAACTCCCACGGATTCAGCTTCACCAGTTTCAGCACGGCACCATTGTCACGTCGCACCAGGACCGTGATCGCGCCGCGCAAGTGATTGACCGGGAGGAAGCCGACGTCGTTCTCTTTCAGTCCCAGTGCAACGATCATTTCGTCGATCTGTGCAGATTTGCTGTAGTTGAGGCGCTTCAGTTCCTGGATGGGCTGGCTCTTTGCAGCCACCTCGGCGGCCATCACGTCGTACGCTGAATAGTATTCGGGAAGCGTGTGCACGTCCGCACCCTGGAACGCCATGTCGAACAGCTTTTGCTGTTCGGCACGATCCGTCGGCCATTTCACCCCGATGAATTCCGGTCCCGTCCAAGGTGCATGTTTGAATCGCGCGTCCGTGGCTTTTTCCCAACGTGCCGGTTGGATGTCGGCAATGCTGGTCAGCTCGAACCGGTCTTTCACAAAGACAATAAACACCGGCCTCGCGACGGCCATGATGTAGATGCCGTAGGCCAACGCCGTCGCTTGCAGGATGGCAATCACGGCGAGGTCAAACTTCATTCCCCGCTTTCCGCTTTTGAATACAACAAACGTCAGCAATGGCCCGATGACGATGTCGCAGCCTGAGATCAGCATCAGCAGTCCGAAGCCGCCCAGCAACTGGAACAGCGGTGGCGGATACCAGACAAACACCATCACGCAAATCGCGATCGTTGCGATCAGGCAGGTGAGCAGAAGATGAATTCCAGCAGCTTTGAAGCGGCTCATGAATCGATGTGCGCAATCCCGAAAAGCGAAATAGTAGCGAACACGCGTATTGGCGTAAATCCCTGGGCTGGAAAGTGCAAGTCAAGAACTGGCGCGGCTTTTCAGCCATTAATCGCCTGGAAGCCGCGCCGGTACTCATGTTTCAATATTAGCCGGCACTGAAAGGCCCGCAGCGGCCCTCCATCTCGCGGTACAATGCGGGCGGGAGTAATTTTGTCATCCGCCCCTCGCTCTCTCCAACCGCCGCACCGGTGTGCAAACGTGCCGCTCTCATTCGCATTGAGACCAGCCCCGCCACCTCCTCCCTCCTGAGCGCCCCGGGTATTCGCATTAAGGCTGTACTGATGTCATTCGCCTCACTGAATCTCGCTCCACCCCTCCTGCGCGCCATTACCGAGCAGGGGTATACCGAACCCACGCCGATCCAGGCCCAGGCCATACCCGCCGTCCTTGAAGGCAAGGACATCATGGGTTGCGCCCAGACCGGCACCGGCAAGACGGCTGGATTCACGCTGCCACTGCTGCAATTACTGTTGCCGCACGCCAGCACCAGCACGTCGCCGGCGCGCCATCCGGTGCGCGCCCTGGTCCTCGTGCCCACGCGCGAGCTGGCCGCACAGGTCGAAGAATCAGTGCGCACCTACGGCAAATATGTACCGCTGCGCGCGGCCGTAGTTTACGGCGGCATCGATATCAAGCCGCAGATCAAGGCACTGCACGTCGGTGTCGAAATCGTCGTCGCCACACCGGGCCGGCTGCTCGATCATCTTGAACAGAAGAGCATTAATCTTTCGCAGGTGCAGATCCTCGTGCTGGACGAAGCCGACCGCATGCTGGACATGGGCTTCCTGCCCGATCTCAAGCGCATCCTCAGCATGCTGCCCGCGCAGCGGCAAAACCTGATGTTCTCGGCGACATTTTCCGAGGACATCAAGAAGCTCGCCAACCAGATCATGCGCAGCCCGACCCTGATCGAAGTGGCGCGGCGCAATGCGCCGTCTGAACTGGTCACGCATTCGGCCTACGAAATTCCGGCCGGCCACAAGCACGCGCTGCTGGCACACCTCATCCGCACCCGCGACATGCAGCAGGTACTGATTTTCACGCGAAAGAAAATCGATGCTGATCGCCTTTCGCGGCAGTTGCAACGCGATGGCCTGCTGGCCACCGCCATTCACAGCGATCGCTCGCAGGCCGAGCGCACCATCGCGCTGGAAGAATTCAAGACCGGCAAGGCCAAGATCCTCGTCGCCACCGAAGTCGCTGCACGCGGACTCGACATCGACCAGCTGCCGTTCGTGATCAATTACGAACTGCCGCACACACCCGAGGATTATGTGCATCGCATCGGCCGTACCGGCCGCGCCGGGATGACAGGGGAGGCGATCTCGCTGGTGAGCCCGGACGAGACCGAGTACCTGGTCAATATTGAAAAGTTGCTGAAGCGGCCGATCCCGCGATTGCCTGCACCGGAATTGAGTGAGCCGCGGCGTGGACGCACCGGCAGCAGTGGCAGCAGCAGCGGATCTTCCTCTTCACGTCCTCCTGCACGCGCCTATGGCGATGCCCGTGCATCCAGCAGCGGCGAACCCGTCGATCGCGAAGAAGCACGCCAGCAACGCACCATCCGCGAAGCCAAGGAATCGGGACGTTCGCGCCAACGTGGTGGCGGCAACGATCGCGGCGCACCGGCCGCATCGAGCCCGGCGAGCAACCTGCCGCATTTTGATTTCAGCAAGCCGTACGAGTCGATGAAAAAACCCGTCGACGAAAATGCGGAAACGCAAACCGCCGGCGCACACGGCACACACGGCACATTGCCCGACACATCGCCTGCCAAGCGCAAGGTGCGCGCCACCGGTGCACTGCTCGGTGGACTGCGCCGCAAAACGGAAAATTCCGGGAACTCGTAACAGACTGTACGTAACACGGCTGACCGTTTGCGTCAGCCTTCAGCTCCCGGATCGTGCGTGTTCATCCCGCCGCGTTCCACTTTCCCTGTCGTTTCAACGCGTTCATGCTGTCTCAAGATGGAGACAGCGCGGAACGCTTTTTTAGTTTGCAATTGGCGCGTCGCATCCGGTTACAGGTATCACTCGCCATGCGGAATCGGCAGGGGTAGTGTGTCGTCATGTAACAACCATCAGCACCGAAAAAAAGGTCAGGGTGAACGACATGGCAACAACTACAAATGCGTGCGACATTGCGCGTAGCACCGCGAGCAATAGCGCACCTTTCGAAAAAATTCGAACGCTCATGCGGAAAGCCGCAGCACTATGCGCATTCGTATTGTTGGCGATGACGGCGCTGCCGGCGCAAGCACAAGCGCAGGACTATGTCGGCTTCTGGTGGAAGCCCACCGAATCCGGCTGGGGCCTCACCATTCAACAACAGGGCAACAGCACCTTCGGCGTGTGGTTCACGTATGACGCGCAGGGTGCGGCCATCTGGCACACGCTGACCTGTACTTTTTCCGGCAGCACCTGCGCCGGCGATTTGTACACCGGCACCGGCACACCGCTGGCGCAGATCACCGGCAGCGCCAACCTGGTCGCGATCAAGTCCGGCACCGGCACCATCACCGTTACCGGCACCAATCGACTCTCGCTCGCCTACACCGTGGGCGGCGTCACGCAGACCAAGACCAACCTGGAGCCGCAGAATTTCGGCACGGCGGACCAGGTTCCATTTTGTTCACTGCAGTCGCTCACCGGTGCCGGTGCGCGCGCCGCGCTGACCAACTACACCGATCATTGGTGGGGCGGTGCAGCCGCGTCAGGCTGGGGTGTGCAGATATCGCACCAGGGCAACCAGGTATTCGCCGGCTGGTACAGCTATAACCCACAAGGCAAGGCCAGCTGGCTCACGCTGCAGGGAACGCAGGACCCCAACAACGCGCGGCGCTTTACCGGCAGCGTTTACCAGGTCAACCCGGGCATTCCGTTTTCTACCATCAACGGGCCGGTAGCGCAGTCCTCGATCACCACCGTGGGCACGTTTGAATTCAATTTCGCCGATGGCGAGAACGGTACCTTTACCTACACATTGCCCGGCTTCAGCGTCGTCAACCGCTCGCTCGCGATACAGCGGTTCGCCATCGCCGGTGGCGCGGTCAATGTGTGCTCCGTTTCCAAGGCCAATGCGGTCTCGGCGAACGACGCATCGCGCTTCCTCAGCCAGGCCACGTTCGGTCCGCGCATGAGCGACATCGATGCCGTATCGCAATCCGGATATTCGGCATGGATCGACGGCCAGTTCGCCAAGGCGCAGACCCTGCACCTGCCACCGGTCACGGCGTATCTCAATACGCTGCCGATCGATTCGCAGAAAGGCCAGACCGCTTTCCAGTGGAGCATCTGGAAAAATTTCGCTACCGGTGACGACGCGCTGCGCCAGCGTGTCGCGTTTGCGCTGTCGGAAATTTACGTTGTCTCGCTCAACAGCAACATCGCCTTCAGCTATCCGCGCGGGCCGGCCAACTATCTCGACATGCTGGGCACCAATGCCTTCGGCAATTTCCGCACGCTGCTGGAAAACGTGACCTATTCGCCGATGATGGGGCTGTATCTCTCACACCTGAAAAACCAGAAAGAAAATGCCGCCACCGGCGCCACGCCCGACGAAAACTATGCGCGTGAAGTAATGCAGCTGCTCACCATCGGACTGTACGAATTGAACCAGGATGGGTCGCTGAAATTGGATGCGCAAGGCAAGCCCATCGACACCTACAACAACGCCGACGTCTCCGCGCTGGCCAAGGTTTTCACGGGCTTGAGCTGGGCCGGCCCCGATACCTCGAACAATCGCTTCGGCGGTGGCGGCTCTCCGGTCGATGCCAACAAGGAAATAAAACCGATGCAGGCGTACAGCCAGTATCACTCGACATCGCTGAAGCAGTTCCTCGGTGTGACCATCCCGGCCACCACCGTCGCCAACACCAACGGTGAGGTGGGCATCGCGCTGGATCGCCTGTTCAATCACCCGAACGTCGGCCCATTCATTGGCAAGCAGCTTATCCAGCGCCTCGTGTCCAGCAATCCTTCACCGGCCTACGTGTCGCGTGTGGCAGGGGTGTTCAACAACAATGGAAGCGGCGTACGCGGCGACATGAAGGCCGTCATCCGGGCCATCCTGCTCGATCCCGAAGCGCGCGCAACGCCGACCGCCGGCGCCACCACCGGCAAGGTGCGCGAGCCCATCGTGCGGCTGGTGCACTGGATGCGCGCGTTCAACGCGCGCTCAGCCGATGGCAAGTTCCTGCTGGGCACCACGTCCGACCCCGCCACGCAACTGGCGCAATCGCCGATGTATTCGCCGTCGGTGTTCAACTTCTTCCGGCCCGGCTACATCCCGCCCAATAGCCGCGTGGGCGGGCAGGGCCTGGCCTCGCCGGAAATGCAGATCACCAACGAGACCTCGATCGCGGGCTATCTCAACTACATGCGCGGCGTGATCAATGCGGGCGTCGGCACACGCACCGGCGGCGTCAACGATATCCAGGCCGATTACACCGCCGAGTTGGCGTTGTCCACCAATCCGGGCGCGCTGGTCGATCGCGTCAACTTGCTGCTCACTGGCGGAAACCTCTCGCCCGGCACGCGCACGCTGATCGTGAATGCTGTCAGCACCATCAATATCGGCACCAGCAATCCGAATGCCGACATGCGCAATCGCGTGAACCTCGCCATCCTGATGACGATGGCCACACCCGAATATCTCTTCCAGAATTGATGAACGGACGATGACGATCATGAAAAATTTCAACAAAGAAACCAGCCAGTCGCGCCGTGCATTCCTGCGCACGGCGAGCAGCCTCTCCATCGCCGGCACCGCCGGGCCGTTCGCGCTGAACCTGGCCGGCATCGGCGCCGCCGCCGCGCAGACTGCCGGCGATTACCGTGCGCTGGTGTGCCTGTTCATGTACGGCGCCAACGATCACAACAACACCGTGATTCCGTATGACCCCGCCTCGTATGCGGCCTACACGGGTGTGCGCGCCAATATTGCGCGCACGATGGCAGACCTGCTGCCGCTGACGCCCACAACCGCGCTAACAGGACCCAACGCCGGACGCCAGTTCGCGCTGCCCAAGGAAATGTCGGCGCTGAAAACTATTTGGGACGGCGGAAAAATGGCGATTATGGCCAACGTCGGGCCGCTGATCGTGCCGACCACCAAGGCGCAATACACCAATCTCTCGGTGCCGTTGCCGCCGAAACTTTTTTCGCACAATGACCAGCAATCGGTTTGGCAGGCCAGTGCGCCGGAAGGAGCCAAGATCGGCTGGGGAGGGCGCATGGGCGACCTGATGGTTTCGCAGAATGCCAACTCCGTCTTTACCTGCAACTCCATCAGCGGCAGTGCGGTGTTTGTTTCGGGTCAGGCCACCGTCGCGTATCAACTCGGCACATCGGGGCCCACCGCGATATCCAGCATCACCGGCAGCCTGTTCGGCTCCAGCACGGCCAGTGGCACGATGACCACGCTCATCACCAGCGGCGGCAACAATGTGTTCACACAGGACCTGGCCGAGACCACGCAGCGCTCCATCGACGCCAACGCCAAGCTGTCCGCCGCGCTGGCGACCGCGCCCGATTTCCCGCTGCCGGCCGAACTCGCCACCAGCAGCGTGGGTGCGCAATTGCGCGTGGTCGCGCGCATGATCGCCTCGCGCAGCCAGCTTGGCGCCAAGCGGCAGGTGTTCTTCGTTTCCCTCGGCGGATTCGATACCCACGACGACCAGCTCACCACGCAGCCCGGGTTGCAGGCGCAGATCGCCAATGCGCTGGCTTATTTCTACAACACCACCGTTGCGATGGGCATCGCCGACCAGGTCACGGCATTCACGGGCTCGGACTTCGGCCGCACGCTGACCAGCAACGGCGATGGCTCCGACCATGGCTGGGGTTCGCATCATTTCGTGGTGGGTGGCGCAGTACTCGGCCAGCGTTACTACGGTACGTTCCCCGTCATGGGCTTGAACAATAACGACGAGGTCGGCTCAGGCCGGCTGCTGCCGACCACGTCGGTCGACCAGTTCGCCGCCACGCTGGCGCGCTGGTTTGGCGTCAGCGCCAGCGACATGAGCCTGGTGCTGCCCAACATCGGCAACTTCAGCACGTCCAACCTGGGCTTCATGAATAGCTGACCCTGTTTTTCCGCCTTTACTTTCTGTCACGATATGCGCGCATAATCGCGTTCATTTTGTCGGGGAGCACACCATGTCAGGCGGAAAATTTCACGTTCACGGTCCACACGATCACGCGCTCGAGCACGAGGCGTCGCACGGTGCGGATGCGAACAAGGGCGGCCATAGTTTTGTGCAGTGGGTGGCAATCTTCACGGCCATCCTCGCCACCATTGGTGCGATCGTCAGCTACCAGGGCGGCCACACGCAGAATGAAGCGCTGCTGCACAAGAACGAGGCCGTGCTGAAGAAGACCGAAGCGGCTAACCAGTGGGCGCTCTACCAGGCGAAAGGCACCAAGTTGAATCTCGCCGAACTGGCCAGCGTACTCGCCACGGATCCCGAGAAAAAGACCAAATACCTTGAGGCCGCCGCGCGCTACAAGGGTGAGCAGGAAAGCATCATGGCGCAGGCCCGCGCCTTCGAAGCGAAGTCCGACGAAGCCAACCAGAAATCCGAACACGCACTCAATCCGCACAATAAACTGGCGATGGCGATGACGCTGATCCAGATCGCCATTTCGCTCGCGGCCATTTGTGTGCTGACGCGCCGCACCTGGATGCTGGGGCTCGCGGGCGTGGCGGCGGTGGGGGGAATTGCTTTCTGGGTGATGGCATTTACCGTTACGGGCGCTTGAGAAAAAACCGCAAAATGGACACACAAACTCCAGGATGGGTGCGGTTTACAGGCCATAAATGGCCGGAAAAGCGCGCCGGTAATGGAGTTTGATGTGTCGAAGCGCTACCAGGTCGATGCCGACATTACACTCGCGTCCACGCTGGACAGCGCGTTTTATCACGATGAGGCCGCACACCGCATCGCCCGAGAACGCGTGTTCGCACGCACATGGCAATGGCTGGGTGATCTCGCCGATGTGGCGACGCCCGCCAGTCTTTCGCCACGTGATTTGCTGCCCGGAATGCTGGACCAGCCGCTGTTGCTGAGCCGCGATACTGTGGGTGACTTACGCTGCCTGTCCAATGTCTGCACTCATCGTGGCAACCTGCTGGTGAAAGCGCCGTGCCAGGCTTCGCAAATCCGTTGCGGCTATCATTCGCGCCGTTTCGATATGCGGGGGCGAATGACGTTCATGCCGGAATTCGGCGCCGCGAAAAATTTTCCATCGCCGGCAGATGATTTGCCGAATGTGCCGTTTGGCCCATGGGGCAATCACGCGTTTGCGTCGCTCGATCCAATTGCATCGCTTGACGAATTCCTGGCGCCGGTCAAGAAGCGCATGAGCTGGCTGCCGCTCGACAGTTTCGCGTTCGACGCCACGCAAAGCCGGGACTACGTGATCGACGCCAACTGGGCGCTGTATGTGGAAAATTACCTCGAAGGGTTTCACATCCCTTTCGTGCACGCCGGACTCAACCAGACGGTCGACTACGGCAGTTACTCAACCGAGCTGCACCGCTTTGCGAGCCTGCAACTGGCGATGGCGAAGGAGGGCGAATCGTATTTTTATTTGCCACCCCACTCACCGGAATCCGGGCAGAAAGTCGCCGCCTATTACTGGTGGATATTCCCCAACCTCATGCTCAATTTTTATCCGTGGGGGCTGTCGCTGAACCTGGTGCAACCCGAAGGAGTTGGGCGCACACGCGTAGCATTCCGCAGTTACGTGTGGAAGCGCGAAAAAATGGCGAGCGGCGCCGGTGCGGCGCTGCATGAAGTTGAAATGGAAGATGAAGCGATCGTGCTGGCCGTGCAGCGCGGCACAGCTTCGCCGCTCTATGACTGTGGCCGCTATTCGCCCACGCGTGAGCAGGGCACGCATCACTTTCACCGGCTGCTGTGCGAGTTCTTGAATGAGCCGCATGTCTGCGGTGGAAGTGCCGCGCGGTCTGCCGGCCAGATGATGGACGACGCAGAAACCTGAATAACGAGCGAGGTCCGGCGTTGCCGGGCGTTTGGCGTGCTTCAGGTGTGCTTTAGCGTGGAATGCGTCCCAGCCATTCGCGCATCTCTTCCGACACCCGCTCCGGTTGTCCCATCACTGACAAATGCGCGCAATCGTCAACGACCACCAGCTTTGAACCGGCAATGGCCGCAGCCATTTCCTCGTGATGCTCGACCGGGATAATCGCATCGTCACGGCCGCACAACACCAGCGTCGGGCAATCGATCCGCGACAGATGCGGGCGGCTATCCACCCGGCTCATGATCGCGCGCTGCTGGCGCATGAAGGCGTCCTTGCCGATGCGATGACCCATCGAATAAATCGAATCCACCATCGAGTTGTACTTCATGCGCATCGGATGCACCAGCTTCGGCATCAGTGTGTCCAGCACGATCTGGAAATTGCTTTCGGCCTGGTCCATCAATTTCAGGCGGCCAGCCATGGCTTCCTGCGTATCGGCGCGCGCGGAAGTGTCGATGAGCGCCAGGCCCAGCACCCGCTGCGGCGCCTGCCGCATGATTTCGAGCGCGACATAACCACCCATCGAGAGCCCGGCCAATGCGAATTTCATCGGCGCATGGTTGAGCACTTCTGCGGCGATCTCGGAGATGGTATCGGCCACGGTGAGATCGCCCACAGTGGGCTGGGCGATATCGGCGAGCGATTCAATTTGCGCCTGGAACACGCGCGCATCGTTCAATAGCCCCGGTAGAAGGAGCAGGTTTATCTTGCTTGTTTCGGTCATCGTGAGGTCTTCAGCAGGTTGATGCAGTAGCTTGACGCCCATGTTGTTGCCGGACTGTAGGACAAACGGGCAAAAGCCGTTCGCGGCCAGCCTATTCGCGGATCAGCAAACTGCTCCGCAACTGAAGGTGCGTTAGCGCTTTAGCGCAGGCAGGGAAAATTCCTGCGCCAGCAATTCATACGAATGATGACGTGCGTGCGGATCGTGCGTCCAGGTGTTGATGACGATTTCGTCGAGTTCGAATTTTTCAGCGAGTTCGCGAATGCGTGCACCCACCTGCGCAGCGGTGCCGACAATCGCTTTCGTACGCACGGATTCGATTGTGGCGCGTTCCGCGCTGCTGTACCCCTCCCACGCAGCGGCCGCTTCTTCCGGCGACACCAGCGGCGTGCGCAGGCCTTTCTCAAAACCAACACGCCAGTGTTCGCGCGTAGTCAGCAAGCGCCGCGCTTCTTCTTCCGTGTCCGCCGCCAGCGCCCACACGCAAATCGTCGGCTGTGGCGCAGGATTGAGCGCGGTGGGGCGATAGAGGCGTCGATAGAGTTCGAGTGCCTGCTCGGTGCCGCGTCCTTCGGTGAAAAAATAAGCATACGCATACGGCAGGCCGAAGTAGGCCGCCAGTTGCGCGCCATAGTCCGAGCTGCCGAGTATCCACAACTGTGGACTGGTCGGGCCTTGCGGATGTGCCTTGATTTCTGCAAACGCATGGCCCAACGGCAATGGCGTACCGCTAACCCAGGCCCGCAGGTCCAGCACCTGCTGCGGAAAATCCTCGGCCGCGTTCTGGTGGGGATTCAGTGCGAACGCGGTTTGCCGGTCAGAGCCGGGAGCACGTCCTACACCGAGGTCGATCCGTCCCGGCGAGATGCCCTCGAGTACGCGGAATTGCTCGGCCACTTTGAGTGCGGAGTAGTGCGGCAGCATGACGCCCGCGCTGCCGATGCGAATGCGTTCCGTGATCGCCGCAATCGCCGCCATCAGCACTTCGGGCGCCGTGCCGACGATGCTGTCGCTGTTGTG
>JBDTWS010000039.1:0-24323 GCA_040006575.1 Betaproteobacteria bacterium | reverse complement strand
CACCGAATTCGGACATTAAACTCCAGCATTGGCGCGGCTTTCAGGACAATTTCGCCCTGTGAGCCGCGCCAGTGCTGGCGTTTTACCAAATTTCGCTAAGGCAACACCATCCCGGAGCGCGCCTTGGTGGCCGATACGTCCACATCCCGGACCGAGCCCGTTGCACCCAGGTCGAAGCGGAAGTTGCTCGCGTTGGTGACCGTATTCAGGCGTGCACGCATCGCGCTGATGTCCGCCGCGTTGACCGAGCCCGTGCTGTTGACGTCGCCAACCAGGAAGCCCATGTCGACTTCAAAGGTCCCCACCGCGCCATTGACACCGGCGACCGCGATGTTCACGCGCTGGTTGTCGGCAAGCCCGGTGATGGTGACGATAACGTCATTGCCCGAGGCCGACGTGGTCGCCTGCACACCCGGAATCACATTGAAGTTCGGATCCCGAACCGTGGCCGTGCCTGCTGCGGTGATAGGTTGCGTCAGGTTGAATACGATGACATGCGCCGGACCGATCATGCGTGGCTCAACCGTAATCGGACCGGCCATCGCGACATTAAGATCCCCCACAATCGCGCCGTGCATCTTGCGCGACTTGGCGCCGAACATGGCGATCTGCGTAAAGCTCGCAGTCACCGTGCAATCGGCGGTGACGGCGTTTGTAGTGTACGTCGTACCGGACAACACGCCGCCGCAGGTTCCGCCCACTGTCGCGCCGTACGAGGCATCAGGCGTCACGGTGAAGCTGGTGGTCGCCCCGGAGATTACCGACTGGATGCCGCTGGGGGCAATGCTGCCATTCGCGCCCGCCGAGGCGGTGACAGTGAAGGTAACCACCGATGCAGTCAGTGTGATGTCCTGCGTAACCTGGGGCGCGGCGCTGTAACTTGCGTTGCCCGCCTGGTCGGCCGCGATGGTACACGTGCCGGCTGCCAACATCGTCACCGTCGTGCCACTCACGGTACAGACACCGGTCGTGGTCGAAGTGAAGGTCACGGTCAGCAGTGACGAAGACGTTGCGGCAACGTTGAAGGTGCCGTTCACCGTGAACGTTTGCGGTGCCATCGTCGGGAAGGTGATGGTCTGTGCAGTCGCTGTCACAGTAACGCTCGCGGTGACTTGCGGTGCGGCGCTGAAGTTGGCGTTGCCGGCCTGGTTGGCGGCGATGACGCAGGTGCCGCCGGCTGTTGCCGAGACAACGTTACCTGCCAGCGTGCACGGTCCTGATTGCACGCCGTACGTCACCGTGAGACCCGAGCTTGCCGTTGCGGCCAGCGTCGCAGATCCACCGCTCCATGAGAAAGACGTGATGGCGGGGAACGTGATGGTTTGTGCAGCGACCAGGTTCAGGCCGACGAGCACGGGGTCGTGATCGGAGGCGCGGAAGGGCTCAGTGGTGAAGTAGTCGGGCGTGTTGCAAGGTAGCGTCACGCACTGCGGGAGATTTTTGTTCTCTACGTTGTAGTCGAGGAAAATCGGCTCGTCGGCGTTGATATGCCAGTGGCCTGCATTGGTAACCACTGACAGCAAGGCAGAATTTGCCAGTGCATGATCAAGTGCGCCGGAAAGGCCGTCAAACAAGTACGAGGGGTCGTTGCTGATCAACGGTGTCAAGCCGCCGGCGCGCATGATATCGAGCGGGTCTTCCTCTTCGTACGCGTTGAAATCACCCATCGCAATAACCCGCGGCGAGGTCGGTGTCAGCGTATTGATAAAGCTCAGCAGCGCCGCAGCCTGAGCCTTGCGATCGGCATTCGACGCAGCCTGCCCGTCGCCCTGGTCGGCATTGGCGCCACTTCCCGAACCCTTTGACTTGAAATGATTCACGACGAGAGTGAACTTTTCGTCATTGGAAAGCAGTTTGAACGTTTGCGCGAGTGGTGCGCGTGCCTGGTTGAACGCTGCGTCGTTGGGAGAAGTCGAGCCGCCAACAGGAGCGACTGCCGCCACCCTGTACACGATAGCGGGACGAATCTCATCACTGCCGCCAATGATCAAACCGGATCCACCAAATGGCCCGTAGTTGGCCGGCGGTGGCAATGTCGCCCAAGTGCCGGGAGCCGTCGCGGCGTTCATGCCGTTGACGATATCCTGGATGGCTGATTGCGCGCCGTACGCATCATTTTCCACCTCCAGCAAGCCGATCACATCCGCGTTCAACCCGACCAACGCGGCCAATACCTTGGCACGCTGGCGATTGAACTCGAACAGCGAATTGGCGCCGCGTGACGTGGGGAAGCCACCACCCAATCCATCGCCGTTGAAATAGTTCAGCACGTTGGCACTGGCCACTTTCACATTGCCACCGACCACGGGCGGGGCGAGCGGTCGGGCCGCATACGTGAACACAGGCGCGACGTCTGGATACACGCGATGGGTACCACCCAACTGGCTCAAGACACCGGAGACCGCGGAAACCGTGGAGCCCAGCCGAATGGTGTTGGTGGTGGTGTCAAGGAAAGGCACAGTGGTCGGATAGGTCTGGAAACTGCCGTCGAGAATGATGCTGGATCTGCGAGCGAGATCGAGGAATGCATTCACGGCAGGGACGTTCGTTGCACCACTGCTGTTGGTACCGGAGGCCGGGTTGTCGTTAGGATCCACGACGCTGGTGGGCTGGATCGCGCGGCCATTGGCCGTCACGGTGATTTCACCAAAATGCGCAAGATCAAAATGATCGCTGACCGTCAGCGTCTGCAAGAGTTGAACGCGCATGCCTTCGTAGCGCTCAAGGTCACCCTGTACCGCAACCGGCAGGGTCACCGTCACGACTGCAGGCAACGGATTGCCCGTGGACAGGACCGTTGTGGTCGGCGTCAGTGTCGGCGTACCAAGTTCAGTCAGCGTATTGGGCGCGGTACCGAATTCGGAAATCGTGCCGGTAACACGCACCCGGTCTCCTGCCGACACCGTCGCGGGAGTCGCATTGGTAAATACAAACAGGCCTTCAGAGGTCGCCGGATCGGCATCGATGGTCGCATCAGGTTCCTGGATGAAATAACCGAGCAGTGAATTCGCTCCCTGCGACACATTGGTGACGATGCCTTCAACCGTTACGACCTGGCCGACGTACGGGCTCGCATTGCCGCTGCCCTGCACCGTATGGATGGCCAGTGCGTCGTCGTTGACGATGGTGCCGACACCCTGGGTTTTCACCGGGATGGCATTGTCGACATTGGTCAGGTTGACGAAGAAGGTTTCGGTCAGCTCGGGCGTGATGTCGCCGTTGACGAGGACGGTGAAGGTATAGCTGGCCTGGCCGGCCGGGATGGTCTGGGCGCTCAGCACATTGGCCGTGAAGTCGGAACCAGCCGTCGCCGTGTTGGAGGCTGTGCCGATATCGAATGTCACCCCACCGGCCGGCGCCGGGCCGGAAAGGCTGGCGGTAAACGTGTAGGTCGTGGTACCGCTATTGCCTTCATCGTGCGAGACATCGTCGATCGACAGGTTAACCCCGGCATCATCGTTGATGATGGTGCCGGTTCCCGTGCCCTTGGCCGCATTGGCGCCGGCCAGGTTGGTCACGTTGACCTTTATCGTCTCATTGGCTTCCGGCGAAAGATCGCCGTTGACCGTGACATCAAACGTATAGGTGGTCGAGCCTTGTGGGATCGACTGCGAGAACAGCGAGCGCGCCACGTAATCGACGCCTGCGGTCGCGGTGCCATCCTGTGTTGCGATGTCGAAGGTGACGCCACCAGCACCCGCCGGTGCAGAGAGCGTGACCGTGAAGGTCATCGTTACGGTGCCGGCATTACCTTCTGTAACCGACGGGTCGCTGATCGACAACGATGGCAATGATGAACACACGGCGACCGGCGTGGCGCTGTTGCGCGGTGCGGCAACGGTCGCCACGAAGTCCGTATTGTTGGCGTTGGTGTCCGTGCAACCATTGGCGAGACGGGAAACGGAATTGGCATTGCTCGGCGCCGGTGTGGGGCCCACACCTTCAAAACAGTTTGCCGCGGCACCAAAACCAACGAAGTCGACCACGGTAGCAGACGGACAGCCGCCGGTCAGCGCAGCCGAGGCGTTCGACAGCGCGATCTTGCCCGCCGTACCCGACATGGCGATAGAGCCGGTTGCATTCGGTGCAGGCAATGGTGTCGTGCCGCCGGTTCCTGCTGCTTCCTGGACCAGGAAGTAGCCGCCGGCCGGAATGATGCCGCTCAGCACCGTTGGCGTCCATGTCGTGCCGGCCGAGGAGGCGTATTGCACACTCCAGCCGGTGACGTCCACAGGTGACGAACCACGATTGAACAACTCAACGAAGTCATTGGTGTAGACCGAGCCCGCATTTCCGCCACCGCCATACACCTGGCTGATGACCACACCCGGCGCTGTGGCCAGGACATTGAATGAACGTGTGACCTGGGGTGCTGCCGCGTAATTGGCATCACCTGCCTGGTCTGCCGCGATCGTGCAGGTACCGGCGGTCACGATGGTGACTGTGTTGGTGGCGAGCGTACAAACAGCGGGCGTTGTCGAGTTGAACGACACGGACAGGCCTGAACTCGCCGTTGCGTTGACGTTGAAAGCCGGATCGCCAATCACCTTGTCACCCAGCAGCGGGAAGCTGATGGTCTGGCCGCCTTGCGAAATCACGATCGAGAAATTCTGTGTGTCGCTGCTGGAACCGTTGGTCGCCTGGACGGTGCCGGTGAAGGTGGCGGCGACGGATGGCAATCCGCCGATAACCCCCGTCGTGCCGTTAAGGGAAAGACCCGTAGGCAACGCGCCTGCAGTCACGCTGAAGGTCGGCGCCGGTGTGCCGCTGGCGGTGACGGTAAAGGAATACGCCGCGCCGACCGCGCCAGTAGCGGTGGGGACCGCGCTGGTAAATGCCACACCGGTGCTCGGCGTGACGCTGTTCGATGCTGCCGAGGCCACGCCATTGCCGACGCTGTTGCTCGCGACCACCGTACACGTTACGGCATTGCCGTTGGTGAGGCCGCTCACGACGATGGGTGACGACGCACCTGTCGCACTTTGCGCGCCGCAGGTCGCGGTGTAGGTGGACAAAGCCAGCCTGCCGACGTTGTTGGGTGCGGTGAAGTTGACCGTCACGCTGCCATTGGCCGGCGTTGCGATACCGATGGTCGGTGCAGTCGGTACGACCGCGCCCTTCGCCACGATTTGCAATGCAACCGCATCGGCAGACGAAATTCCCAGATCGATCGCGGCCAGTTCACCTGAGCCAAGCGTGACGGGGTCGATGCCCGAAATCATGGCGAAGTGGACCAGCGCAGACAGGTACGAGCCATGCTTGCTCGGATGGAAAAAATCGGTGTGCCAGAGATTGATCTTGCCCGGCTCAGGTGCGTAAGGATCGCGCATCGCAATACCCGACGTTACCGCCAGCAGGAATGCATCACCGACCGGGTTCACGGCCTTGTAATTGGCATTCGCGGCAGCGCGGCCGAAGTAGCTGTTGTGGAAGTCCGCCGTCATCGCTTCCAGGCCTTCGATGGCGCTGTAAGTCGTGCCGTTGACATTGGTCCCGTTGGGCGCGATCAGGTCCGGGCGTGCCCAGGTCTGGTAGAGGAAAACATCCGTGCCTACGGAAGCATTCGTATTGGCGGGCGAAATGGTCCGTACCGTGTTGCAGGTGCCGACCGACGCACCGGTGACCGTTGCGCAAACATTGGCATCGCCGCCGCCGAACAACGCGGTTTCGGTATACGTCTCTGCTGCGCCGGTGTGCACCCAGCTTTCGAACTTGTCGGCGTAGGTATTGAAGTACGGCAGATTTGCGTTGCTGCTTCGACCAGCCGGCAACGGTTCATCGCTCAGGTCCTGCAGGACGATGGCATTCCATTTCTGCGATGCGGCATTGCCGCGCAGGTCCCAACCTGCGGGATTGGAATTCAGGTAATGGCCGCGCAGTGATGCCGCATTGCGCGCCGAGATCGACACGTCGTAATCCAGGCCGGCCTGGTCGGTCATTTTCTTGAAGACGCCGGGGATTCCGCCCCAGGGATGTGGCTCATCGACATTGGTGCCGGTGTCGTTGGCCACCCACATGGCATAGGTGAGGTCAGTGACATTGGCCGTGTTGTAGCTCATCACCGGATCGATGCGGCCGAAGGTGTAGCTGTTGCCGAGGAACAGGACAACTTTCTTCGCGAACGTCGCGGTCACCGTGCAACTGGCGGTGATGGGGTTGGTGGTGAACGTGGTGCCGAGCAGGTTGCCGCCGCAGGTGCCGCGCATGGCTACGCTGTAGCCGGCGTCCGGTGTGACGGTGAAGCTGGTGGTGTTGCCGGAGACGATGGTCTGCGCGGTTGCGGGCGTAATGGTTCCATTGGCGCTGGCCGAGGGTGTGACCGAGTAAGTGGGCAGTGGTGCAAACGTCGCATCGACCGTGCAATTGGCTGTGATGGCATTGGTGGTGTATGTCGTACCGACCAGCGAGCCGCCACAGGTTCCGCCCACAGTTGTCGAGAAACCGGAATCCGGCGTGACAACAAAGATCGTGGTGGAACCGGAGTTGATGGTCTGCACCAGACTCGGACTGATCGTGCCGTTCGCGCCCGCAGACGGTGTGACGTTGTAGGTTATGGGTGTGAAGGTCGCGGCGACGGTGCAATCGGCGTTGATGGCATCGGTCGTGTAGGTGGTACCGGCGAGCGATCCGCCGCAGGTGCCGCCGACTAAAGCTGTGAATCCGGCGTTTGGGGTGACGGTGAAGGTGGTGGTGGCGCCCTGAAGGATCGTTTGCGCCGTTGACGGCGAGATCGTGCCGCCGGCATTTGCACTCGGCGTGACGGTAAACGTCGTCGCGATGGTGAAGGAAACGGTCACCGTGCAGTCCGCCGTCAAGGCGGCGACAGTGTAGCTGTTCCCAACCGCGCTGCCACCACATGTGCCGCCAAACAGGGCGCTGTAGGTGGGGTCGGGTGTCGCGGTGAAGACGGGGGACAGGCCAAGTTGGTACTGCGTTGGGACGCTTGGTGAGATGGTGCCGTTGGCGCCGGCGGAAGGCGTGACAGTGACGGCCTGCTCCGGTGCAAGTGCAACTCCCCGGAAAGCAGTTTTCGTTGCTGCAGTTGCGCGTAACACGGGAGCCCCAGTGAGTGTGGCGTTATATCCACTCGCATCAACTATGGAAACCAACTCACCGCCGCCATTTATCCCTGTACCTCCTTTTCGAACAGCAAACAACGTCACAGATCCACCACTCACGTAGCCAGTTATTCCCGTGTACGCGTCGGCTGGAACTCCAACGCTGCCCCTGAGCGTCCATGAGCCCGCAACCAATGCGTACTTGGAAATCCCCGTAACACCATCTGCCACGTAAAGCGTGTCGAGTCCCGCGACACCGACGTCCAAATCGGCCATGTAGAACTGATTGATGGTCGCAGTTGCCGGAAATCCGGGCAGTGCCGTAATGGTCTGTCCGCCACCGCTTGGCAAACCGGCACCAACTGTTCCCAGCCGAATCGCTCCTGCTGAACTGGAAATATAAAGTTGGCCGTCATATACCGAAACGGCTCGCAAATTGAGAGCCGTAGTCGATACCTGGGTTGATGCTGTGGCCGCAAACGCTGCGTAACGCACGCCTTCGTTCGCGGTCGTCATCCATAGTGAAGCTCCGTCTGAGGAGGCTGCACCCCGGAAATTGCTTCCGTTCGCCGCATCAGTCAGCGCTGTAGTGGAATCAATAATTCCATTTGCGGCAACCCTGCCAATCGTGCGGTTTATAGTTGCAGATAGGGAGGTTGCAATACCTGCAGTGCCAGCAGGAGTGTCATAGCCCGTTGCTAGTAAAAATCGCCCATCACTCGAGCGGTTTAGCAAAGCTTCACTGCTAGCTGTGCCGTTCGCAAGTATTCGCTTGTTTGCCCCAGTTACCGAAGTGGGCAGTGGAATGGATTGCACCAATGCACCGGCTGGAGAAAATTCGTCCAGAAATGCAATTGTTGCCGCGTTAGTCAGGTTGGCCGAGCCATCACCAATCCTGTAAACCACCACATTCCCCGGCGTAAACGGCGCCGCTGAAACTATTCCGGAAATCGAAGCCGTCGCAACAACAAACGGCACGGCAAATGCGGTGAGGACGCGTTTTAGCATGCTTGTTTCCCAGAAAAGTAGTGCAGCGCAAATCCGGGGTTTCTGCGAACCCTCGGAAACTAACCAAATGGTCAAGTTCGCAAGATTACCGCAAATTTATGAAGCTGCAATGACGAATTGCAGGAGGTTCAATAAACTTTTTTCCGTTGCCCCGGCAACGGGCCAAAGTCAAGCACTGGCGCGGATTTCCAGCCTGTTTTGGCTGGTAGGGCGCGCCCCCATTGGGCCTTCGAAATCAGTCCTACATTGAAAGCACCGCAATCACGGCAATGTGTTGGCGCCGCGCCACATTTTTTAGCTATTCCTCGTTTGCGCCGTGGTGCCGCGGTCGTGTGGCGGGTGGTACGTTGTGCAGTTAGCGGCTAACATCCGGCCATGTCTACTGCCCTCAATCCCGGCGTCAGCAAACGCGAAGTTTTCGCCTGGTCCATGTATGACTTCGCGAATTCGGGCTACACCACCGTGGTGCTGACGGCGGTATTCAACGCCTACTTCGTTTCGGTCATCGCGCAAAAAGCCGAGTGGGCCACGTTTGCATGGACGGCGATCCTGGCGGTTTCGTATCTTGCGGTGATGATTGCCGGCCCGATCGTCGGTGCGTACGCGGACGCGCATGCGGCAAAGAAAAAAGTACTGATGCTGGTGACCGCGGGCTGTGTCGTATCCACTGCCCTGCTCTTTGAAGCCGGGCCGGGCACGATTGCGTTGGCCGCTGTGCTCATCATCATTTCCAATTTCTGCTATGCCATCGGCGAGAACATCACGGCAGCCTTCCTGCCGGAACTCGCGCGGCCTGAGGCGCTGGGCAAGGTTTCCGGCTGGGGCTGGAGCCTCGGCTATGTGGGCGGGCTGGTCGCGCTGGGTATTTGCCTGGCCTGGATCATGACGGCGGAATCGCGCGGGCAGACGACTTCGCAAGCCGTGCCCGCCACCAGCCTTATTACCGCAGCGGTCTATCTTCTCGGCGCGTCGGTGACTTTCATCTGGTTGAAGGAGCGCGCGGTAGCGGTCCCCGCTTCCAGTGCGCTCGCCAATCCCGCCACCGCGTTTGGGCGACTTGCGCAGACAGCGCGCGAGGCTTCGCGCTATCGTGACTTGTGGCGCGTGTTCCTGTGCGGCACGTGTTATCAGGCAGGCGTCGCCACCGTGATTACGCTGGCGGCCATTTACGCGCAGGAGGTGATGGGTTTCACAACGCAGGACACGCTGGTGCTGGTGCTGGTCGTCAACGTGACGGCGTGCATCGGCGCATTTGGTTTCGGTTATGTGCAGGACGCCATCGGCAAGAAGAAAGCGCTGGCGATTACGCTGGTCGGCTGGATGGCGATGGTGCTGTTCGCCTGGTTCGCGACCACACCCGGCCTGTTCTGGGTGGCGGCGAATCTTGCCGGAATCTGCATGGGGTCCAGCCAGTCGGCGGGCCGCGCGCTGGTGGCGTTTTTTTCACCGACGGCGCGGGCGGGGGAGTTTTTCGGTTTGTGGGGTGTGGCCACACGTCTCTCCGCCATCCTGGGACCGCTCACCTATGGCGCCATTTCCTGGATCAGCGGCGGCAACCACCGGCTGGCGATGTTGATCACGGGTGTGTTTTTCATTGCGGCGTTGATAGTGCTGATGGGTGTGAACGAAGCACGCGGGCGGGCTGCCGTCAGTTGAAGCGAAATTAATTCGACCTGACCAAGGGTCACACCGCTGGCGCAGGCGGCGTGGGACGCGAGTGTCGCTCGGCTATACTGGCGGCGGGTTCACCCGAAGAATAAGACGCGAGCCAGATTCGCGAGATCGTCCCGCAAAAAAATCATGCAAAAAAACTTTTACCAGATCCTGCGTATCAAGAATGACGCAACTGCCGAACAGATCGGCGAAGCGTTTTATCGCGCACGTGATCGAATCGCGCAATCAGGTGTCGATGATCCCGACACGCAGGCGCTCCTGCGCGATGCGCACGACACGCTGATCGACGCCGACAACCGCGCCGCCTATGACCTGTCCCTGCGCGCGCCCGTTGCAACGCCGCCGAGACTGGGCTCGAACCCGTCGCCGGTGCCACCCTTCCCTGCTGCCGAGTCCTATGGCGAATTGCAGTACACGACGGGTGACAACACCTCGCGCCGCAAATGGGTCGGCATCATCGTTGCGATCCTGGCGGCGCTGCTGACCATTTTCATCGGGCTGATGATGACCGGAAAATCGCGCACGTCCAGCGCGCCGCTGGCCAAGAAGGACACGGTCAATACTTCCGCCATCCCGGTCTCTTCCGAACCACTGTCGAATTCACCAGCCGCACCGCCGGGCATCCAATCATCCAACCTGAAACCCCGCACTGCCGACGAACTTTTCTCAGAAGTTTCAGCCAGCATCGTGCGGGTGGTGTCGCTTGATGAAATGCAACGGCCAATCAGCAGCGGCAGCGGTGTGGTCATCGGCCGCAATACGGTGATCACCAATTGTCACGTCGTGGTCAAGGGCCCGATAGTCGAAGTCCGCACCGGCAAGGACAGTTTTCCCGCGAACATCACGGTGGCCGACGAAGCCTATGACCTTTGCCAGCTTTCCGTCGGCAACGGTTTCAATGCGCCGGCTGTCGAAATGGGCGCCATGCAATATGTCCGCACCGGACAGAAAGCGTTTGCCATCGGTGCGCCGCAGGGCCTGGAACTGACCATCAGCGAGGGCCTGGTATCGGCGATTCGCGAGAGCACCATGGGCAAGGTGATTCAGACGTCCGCCGCCATTTCTCCCGGCTCCAGCGGTGGCGGCCTGTTTAATGTGAATGGCCAGTTGATCGGCATCACCTCTTTCCAGATGCGGACGGGGCAGGCGCTGAATTTTGCCGTGCCTGCTGACTGGATCGGCGAAATGATCACGCGCAGCGGCACCGGGCCTGCCTTGTCGGCGGAATAGATGCAACCAACCTGAGTGAGCCTGATAGGTGTGTGGTTGATCGCATGCAGTCCGCACATCCTGCTGCGCCGCCCTTTTTGAAATGAAAAATCACTACGAAATCCTTGGCGTGCCGCGCGATGCCGGCGTCGCCGATATCGCTGCAGCACATCGCGACATGGTGTCCCGGGTGTATGCGCAATCTCCGCCGGATGCGGACAGGCTCACTGCGCTTCGCGAAGCGTACCGCGTGCTCATCGACGAAACCGAGCGCAAGGCTTACGACACCACATTGCCGCTTGAGCGCAGAGCAGTTCCTCGCCGCCCGTCCGCACGCGGTTCAGATGATGTCGTTGAACCTTCCTGGCTGGCTAACTGGAAGTTGCTGGCGCCCATCGCTGCAGTCGTGGTGATTGCCATCGGGTGGCAGGTTCGAAAAAAGCCGGTGCCGGTACAGCCAAAAATCGCTACCGTTGCGCGAGAGGCCACCCCCGCAATGGTGCAGGCGCCAGCGAATGCGCCGGTTGCGGATACCGACAAGACGTCACAGGAAATCTTCGCAATGGCGGGCGCCAGCGTGGTGCGCGTTCGCACCAACAGTGGCAGCGGAAGCGGCGTGGTGATCAGTGGCGATACAGTCATTACCAACTGTCACGTGGTGATGCCATGGCGATCTGCCTTTGTTGAATTTGACCGGTCGCCTCATCGCTTCCCCGCAACGCTGGTAGTCGCCGACGAAGAACTTGATCTCTGCAAACTCAGTGTTCCCGGCCTGCCCGCAAGGCCGGTTGCCCTCGGCAGCGTGGCCAATGTCAGCAATCACCAGACGGTATTTGCGATTGGCGCACCGGGCGGCGGGCCCATCGGCATTACCGAAGGTGTGGTGACCACGCTGCATGGCATTACCGCCGGCAATGTTATCCAGACCACGGCTTATGTGCGGCCCGGATCAAGCGGCGGCGGGCTATTCAGTGCCACCGGGAAGTTGATTGGCATTGTCACGTTCCTTCAGCGTGGGCCCGACGAGCGCAACTACGCCATTCCCGTCGACTGGATTTCGCGCATGGAAACACGGGCGGGCTCGGGACAGCAGGATGAAGTGGTGCCGCCGATCTACATGCCGGTTGAGCGGTAGGCTTTCATACAACTCGCGACCAGTGGCTAGCGCACTTTCATGCCACGCGCGTCGAGTGCAACGCGAACGCGGTCGGGATAGTCGCTGATGATGCCGTCGACTTTCCAGTCCAGCATGCGCTCGATGTCCCTGGCTTCATTGACTGTCCAGACGACGACCTGCAGGCCAAGCTGCTGGGCCTCGCGAATTTTTCCTTCATCCACATCGCCGAAATAAGGCGACCAGATTGCGCCGCCGGCCGCCTTTACCATGCGCGCGACCGAGCCATCGTAATCGCGCACATTGAGACCCGCCGTCCAGCGCGATCCCTCGGGTTTGCCGGCGCTGATGTTATCTAAAAACTTTTGCTGGGCGGACAGGTAGACCGTTGGAATGCCCGGCGCTTTCTGCTGGAATATCTTGAGCGTTCGCCAATCGAAACTTTGCAGCGTTACCCTCCCCGCCATGTTCTCGGACAACACCACTGCCAAAAGTGTGTTGGCAAATGTCTCGGGATCCACTGTTTCGCCGGGTTCATCCGGGGAGATCTTGGTTTCGATATTGAAACGAATGTGCCGGTCGCCTGCGGCGCGTGTGGCCGCGAACAGGTCGGCAAGTTTCGAGTAGCGCGTGCCGTCAACCGCTGTTTGCTGCGAATATCGCTTGCCATAGGCTGACGCGGGATTCAAACGGCCGATATCGTATTGCATCAGCTCCGCGTAGTTAAGCGAGTGGAGGGACGGACCCTTCTTTTCCAGCCATTTTCCATCCGGTCCGCGCGCGATGTCGGGATTGAGCAGCGGGTCATGGGCAATGATCACCACGCCATCCCGGGTGATGGCGGTATCCAGCTCCAGCGTGGTGACGCCGATGCGCATCGCGTTCTGGAACGCGGGAAGCGTGTTTTCGGGCATCAGGCCGCGGCCGCCACGATGGGCCTGCAGGTCGATCTTCGTCGCGCAGCCACCCAGCAAGATCATCAGGAGAAGCCATCCCAAGTTTCGCATTTGCCCTCTGTGTATGA
Organism: Betaproteobacteria bacterium; assembly: GCA_040006575.1. Classification (GTDB taxonomy): domain Bacteria; phylum Pseudomonadota; class Gammaproteobacteria; order Burkholderiales; family Usitatibacteraceae; genus UKL13-2. The sequence continues at coordinate 11,236 of JBDTWS010000039.1, read as the reverse complement.
GAAAATTTCGGATTACGCATCTTAGCAAAGCACCAGCATGCCGAACGGCAACGACATCCCTGCAAACAACGCTGCGCCGGAAACAACGCACGTTACCAATTTCATCCGCAACATCATTGATGGCGAGCTCGCGGAAAATAAATTCGCCCCGCGAAAATGGTCGGGCAGCCCGGGCCCGCTTTCAATGCAGGCATTGGGTGGGCCGGATGCGGCCAGGATACGCACGCGTTTTCCGCCGGAGCCGAATGGCTACCTGCATATCGGCCATGCCAAATCGATCTGCCTCAATTTCGGCCTGGCGCAAGATTACGGCGGCCGCTGTCACATGCGTTTCGACGACACCAATCCCGAGAAAGAGGAACAGGAGTACGTCGATTCGATTCTCGATAGCGTGCACTGGCTGGGTTTCGATTATGAGAAAGACGGCGAGAGCAATCTCTACTACGCGTCGGATTACTTCGACTGGATGTACGAGTTTGCCGAGTCGCTGATCCGAAAAGGTTTCGCCTACGTCGACCGACTCTCGGCGGAGCAGATGCGCGAATTTCGCGGCACGCTGAGCGAACCCGGCCGCGATTCGCCCGACCGCACGCGCGGTGTGGAAGAAAACCTCCGGTTGTTCCAGGAAATGCGCGATGGAAAACACGCTGACGGCTCAATGGTGCTGCGTGCAAAAATCGACATGGCCTCGCCGAACATGAACCTGCGCGATCCGGTGCTGTACCGCATCAAGCGCGGCCATCACCATCGCACCGGCGACAAGTGGTGTATCTATCCGCTGTACACCTACGCGCATCCGCTGGAGGACGCGCTGGAAAACATTACGCACTCGCTGTGCACGCTTGAGTTCGAAGACCAGCGTCCGTTTTACGACTGGCTGCTGGAACATGTGCGTGACAGCGGGTACTTCGCCGATCCCCTGCCGCGGCAAATCGAGTTTTCGCGACTGAACATCACCTATGTCGTGCTCAGCAAGCGCTATCTCAACCAACTAGTCATGGAAAAACATGTCGACGGCTGGGACGATCCGCGCATGCCGACGCTGGCCGGCGCGCGCCGGCGCGGCTATACGGCAGAAGCGTTCCGCCAGTTTGCCGAGCGCACGGGTGTGAGCAAGGCCCATGGCTGGATCGATTACAGCCTGCTCGAAGATTGCGTACGCGAACACCTGAATGAATCCACGCTGCGACGCGTGGCTGTGCTCGATCCGGTCAAGCTGGTGATCACCAATTATCCCGAAGGACAAAGCGAGGAAGCGTTTGCGCCGAATCATCCGCAGCAGCCGGAACTCGGTAAGCGTGCGGTGCCGTTTTCGCGCGATTTGTGGATCGAGCGCGAGGATTTCCAGGAGGTGCCGGCGAAGGGTTACTTCCGCCTGTTCCCGGGCAACAAGGTGCGACTGCGTTATGGATTCGTCATCCAGTGCACAGGCTGTGAAAAAGATGCCGATGGAAACATCACGAAAGTGCTGGCCGAATATTTCCCGGACAGCAAATCAGGAACACCCGGCAGCGATACCTACAAGGTGAAAGGCAATATCCACTGGCTGTGCGCCAAGGGCGCATGGCGTGCAGAAGTGCGCCTGTACGATCGGCTATTCAAGACGGCCTATCCGGGACGCGAGTCGGGTAACTACCTCGACGATCTCAATCCGACCTCGAAGCAGACGATTCAAGCGTACCTTGAGCCGTCATTGAAGTCGGCGTTGCTGGAAGAGCGTTTCCAGTTTGAGCGGCATGGTTATTTTGTGGCCGATCGAATTGATTCAAAGCCCGGCGCGCCGGTATTCAATCGCGCCGTCATGTTGAAAGACGCATGGGCCGCGAAAAAATAATGGGGGAAGATTCAGGACAGGTTGCCTGATCCCATTCTTTGCGTTTCAAAATGCGGAATGCCCGGAAAGCCAGCGTGGATGCGGCTTTCCGGGAATTTTTACTTACGACACGCGAGGCACACGAATATTTTTGCGTGCCTCAACCAACATCAGCGACGTGTTGGATCGTTGGGACGACGGTCGCGATTATCCGGAATGCCATCGCCGTCACGATCCCAGCGGCCACGTTCCATATACCAGCCGCCATCACGCTGTACCCATTGGTGCGGGGCATAGCGATAACCGCGGCGTTCTTTCACATACACGCCACGCACCCAGACGTGGCGATGACCGCGCCAGTCCCAGTAACCTGGCACCCATACATAACCGCGGCGTGCTGCGGGAATGCGTTCAGCACGAAGGGGCGGCGGCGCTACCTGGATGGTGACCACTGCAGCCGAACTGACCTGGGGAATTGTTACTGCGCCCAATGCGCCTGTTGCAATCAATGCTGCCGTGAGCAGGTTTCGTGCGGACTTGATTTGAAACATGATGTAGTCCTCCATTATCGCCATCGCAAGTGAGTAGTCTGTGACCGGACAGCGTACGGCCACGCCTTCATTCAACGCCTGTAGTCGTGCGGGGTTTACTCTTTTTTGTGATCAAAATATGTAATCAGACGTAAGCCAGGTCAACGCGCCGATGTAGTCCGCTCGAGTTCACTTGGTCGTCCATGCATCGAAATCGAGCTTGTTCACATCGAACTTGACCGAGGTGGGCGCAGCACTTGCCTTCAGGTCCTGTTCCGCCTTGTGGAACGCTTCCGACAATTTGAATGCCACTTTGGCCAGCGCCTCGGGATTGGTGGCGATCTTTACTGCATCGTCGCTGACGGCCACCTGGCCGTTGACCAGTTGCACGTAGATCTGAGCCGCCATGTCGCGCACGGGGTTAATTACTGGGCCTTCGTTGTCTGCCGGCATGGATGTTCCTGATTGGGATGAACGGTTCCATCCTACGCGCAATGACCTTCGCGCGCGGAGTCGATGCACTTTTGCGATGCCGGAGGATGGGTTACTCTCTTACGCACTCAGGATTCAACACACACCATCATTGCGAGGAATGGATTTATGCCCGATGAATCAATGCGCCTGGTCGATCAATTGCAGGCCCGTCCTGCATCGGAGGCGGCGCAATTGCTGGTGGACATCCCTGCGCATGCCGCTTTCACGGCGCTGGCTGCGCTGAACACCGCGTTCGCCGTGGATATTATCGGATGCTTGCCCGCCAAGGCCCGCACCGATGTTATTGCGTGTGCACCACCCGAATTCGCGCGCCAATGGCAGCGCAACGAAAAGTTCGATGAGGACACGCTTGGCCGGTTGATGGAACCTGTCTATTCGGCGTTCACGCCCTCGATAACCGTGGGCGAAGCGATCGAGTCTTTGCGCCCACTGGTGAAATCTGCCTTCATTACCTACGGCTATGTCACCGACCCCGAAGGTCACTTGCTCGGAATCGTCACGATGCGCGACCTGCTGTTCGCCGACAACGCGGTCCGTCTCGAGGACATCATGCTGCGTGATGTCTTTTCGCTGCGACCGGAACTGGCGATTTCCGATGCCATGCGCGCGACCTTGCATCGTCACTATCCGGTCTATCCGGTTTGCAATGGCGACGGCATCCTGCTCGGCCTGGTGCGAGGGCAAACCATTTTTGAGACTGAGGCATTCGAGATCACGGCGCAGGCCGGCAGCATGGTGGGTGTGGAAAAGGAAGAGCGCATCACCACACCCCTCGTGAAGAGTTTCAAATACCGACATCCGTGGCTGCAGCTGAATCTTCTCACTGCGTTCCTGGCCGGCGGCGTCGTCGCCATGTTCCAGGGCACCATCGACCGGTTGGTCATACTGGCGGCATTCCTGCCGGTGTTGGCGGGCCAGTCGGGCAATACCGGCTGCCAGGCACTCGCGGTCACACTGCGCGGGCTTACGCTGGGCGAAATCAAACCGGGCGATGGCCGCGCGCTGATAATCAAGGAAGGCACACTGGGCGCATTGAATGGCGCACCCATCGGCGTCATCGCCGCTATCGCCATGTACATGACCGCCACCGCCCAGCATTCGCCTCACGCAGTCCTGCTGGCGCTGGTGGTGTTCCTGGCGATGGTGGGGGCATGCGTGATCAGCGGCATATCGGGCGCCATCGTGCCGTTGGCGCTAAAGCGCTACGGGGCGGACCCGGCCACCGCGTCCAGCATTTTCCTGACGACTGCGACCGACATTGTCAGTATGGGAATGTTGCTTGGACTGGCGACATTGATCGTACGGTAGTGCGTTTGCGTCGCGGCGTGCAGTCCTGCAGGCGGATAGACATACAGGCGATAGACAACCGCCCAAAGAAAAACGGCAACCCGAAGGTTGCCGTTTCTTTTTTACAAACCGGTAAGCCGGAAATTACATTGGCTTGATTGCGGTTGCTTGCTTGCCCTTAGGGCCGGTCGTGATTTCAAACGACACCTTCTGGTTTTCTTTCAACGATTTGAAGCCATTGCCTTCGATCGCCGAGAAGTGTGCGAACAAATCTTCGCCACCACCATCAGGAGTGATAAAACCAAAACCTTTAGCGTCGTTAAACCATTTAACGGTACCTGTATTGCTCATAAATTTTCCTTTGGAAAAAATAACCGGGAAACTCCCCGGAGGAAAGGCAGCCAATAAAACATCAGGTAGCGAAAATGGGGAGCAAAGAAAGAGCCCGGTTATCTGGGCGACACTTCAGCACGACCTAAGTGCATACACTGCGCAAGCGACTGCGAGACGAAAGATACGGTAAAGCCTTTGATTCGTCAAGGAAATCAAAAACTTCCATCGCACCGTTGTAAAAACGCAACGCCGCAGTGAGAAGCGGTATTCAAGCGGTATGACATTTGTTCAGGGTGCAAAATATTTGTGCGAAATCAACGTTGGCCTGTTAATATGTGCATATGCACATTATAATCACTTTTAAGCAGACCGCTTGGGAATGACCGCCTCGCCCTCCGAAGCCCGGGCCGCCGACACTGCAAGCAATGATGAATCGCCGCTTGCCTGCACAGGCGGCCGTGCACGCAAACTTACGCGCCGCATGACCTCGTTTTACGAACAGCATTTGCGCCGAATCGGGCTAAAGCTTTCCCAGTATTCGGTGCTCATGAATATCTCGGCCGAGCCACAGGCCTTGCAGCAAATCGCGGCTCACCTTGAAATGGATCGCACCACCCTCACCCGCAGCCTCACTGCCCTTGTGCAAAACGGTTGGGTGACCGATGCGCCGGGGACGGACGCGCGGCAGCGGCGGCTGGTGCTGACACCTTCAGGACAGAAATTCCGTGCCGAAGCCCACCAGGTGTGGCGAGACGCGCAGTGGGCGCTAGAAGCGCAACTGGGCCGCGACTTTGTGGCGACTCTTAACGCGCAGCTGGAGCGCGCCCTGTCCCAACTCAAACCTGCGCTTCCCGAGGAAAACTGATCATGTCCGCCAACTCCCACGCCGCTACATCGTCCCAGACCTACTGGACGGTCACGCTTGTTGCCGCCGCCATCCTCATGGTGACGATGGGCGCGCGTCAATCGATGGGGCTCTTCATCTCGCCGCTGAATACCACCACCGGGCTCGGTATTGCCAGCATCAGTTTTGCGCTGGCCATCGCTCAATTTACCTGGGGCGCGGTTCAACCCATTACCGGGGCGCTGGCGGACAAGTACGGCCCCGGCCGCGTTCTTGCGGTCGGCTTGATCCTGCTCGCGGCGGGAAGTGCGTTGACGCCTTATATGACGAGCGAGTGGGGAATGATTTTTTCGCTGGGGATACTGTCCGCCATCGGCTCGGGCGCAAGCAGTTTTTCAGTATTGATCGGCGCCGCCGCGCAACGGCTTCCGGCGGAAAAACGCGGCATGGCGTCCGGCATCATCAACGCCGGCGGTTCGTTCGGACAATTTGTATTCGCACCGATCCTGCAGCGCTGCATCACCGCGTTTGGATGGATGGGCGCAATGTGGACCATGGCGGCAATGACGCTGGCCGCGTTGCCACTGGCATTTTTCATGCGCAAAAAACCCGTGGCTATTTCTGCGACATCCTCGGCCAGCGCGGCAACGCCTGAGCAGACGTTGCGCGCCGCCATCCGGCAAGCCATGTCCGATCCGTCATATCTGCTGCTGCATGCCGGTTTTTTCACCTGCGGTTTTCACATTGCATTCCTGGTCACCCATCTCCCCGGTGAAGTGCAACTGTGCGGCCTGTCTGCGCAGGTCGCAAGCTGGTCACTCGCCATCATTGGATTGGCCAACATCGCCGGCAGCCTCGGCACGGGCTGGGCGGTACAGCGTTTTCGCAGCAAATACATCCTGTTCTGGATGTATGCCTCGCGCAGCCTGCTGATCATTGCCTACCTCTTGGCGCCTAAGACCGAGCTGACGTTTTACATGTTCGCGGCGGGCCTCGGGCTGACCTGGCTTGCGACTGTGCCCCCGACTGCCGGTGTAGTGGGCAAGTTGTTTGGCACCCGCTATCTCGGCACGCTGTTTGGACTCACGTTGCTGTCACATCAGATCGGCGGGTTTTTTGGTGCATGGCTGGGTGGAATCGCCATTACCCGCCAGGGCAATTACGATTGGATGTGGTACGCCGACATCGCGCTGGCAGCCGCCGCCGCGCTATGCAACCTGCCCATACGTGAAGCGATGGTCGGCAGGCCGGTCGCTGTGTTGAAGCCCGCGTAATCCCGTGTAAATCACCGTGCTAGACTGATTTTCCCTTTGCGTGTTGGGCGTGCCGGTACTTACCGCGCCCACAACGGCGCGCTTTCATCGAGGAAAATAATCATGAAAAAAGCACAGTACGCACAACGCGGCCCGGTTCCGCATGAATTCATTGAAGCCGTTGAGGCGGTTGTTCCGGTACTGGCCAGCGGCCAGGTGCTGATCCAGGTGCTGGCAGCCCCCATCAATCCTTCCGACGTGCTCACACTCACGGGTGCGTACGGCATGTTGCCGCCGTTACCAGCCGTGGGCGGCAACGAAGGCGTGGGCAGAGTTGTCACGCTGGGCCCGGATGTAACATCGCCCGCGGTAGGCCAGACCGTATTGTTGCCGGTCGGCAGCGGCACGTGGGCCACGCATGTCGTGGGCGAGGCAAAGAAACTGATGCCGCTGCCCAACGAAGCGGATCCCCTGCAACTGGCAATGATGACGGTGAATCCACCGACAGCTTTGTTGATGCTCACCGAATTTGTCGATCTGCAGCCCGGCGAATGGGTGATTCAAAATGCCGCCAATTCCGGGGTCGGCGCGTACCTGATTCAACTGGCGAAAATTCGCGGTCTGAAAACAGTCAACATCGTGCGTCGCGAATCGGCTGTTGAAACGGTCAAGGCTCTGGGCGGTGATGTCGTGCTGGTCGATGGCGACGGGCTCGCGAAAAAAGTGGCGGAGGCCACCGGCGGCGCAAAAATCCGGCTCGCGATTGATGCGGTCGGCAGCACCTCTTCCGACCACCTGGCGATGTGCCTTGCCGATGGCGGCATCCTCGTCAACTACGGCGCCATGAGCGGCGAACCGTGCCAGGTTTCGCCGGCTTCGTTTGTATTCCGCGATGTAACGCTGCGCGGTTTCTGGCTGGCGAAATGGTTTCGCAGCGCCACGCCGCAGCAGCAAATGGCGGTGTTCGGCGAAATCGGCAAACTCATCGCAACCGGCAAACTCAAGGCGCGTATCCACGCCACTTATGACGTCAGCCAGATCAAGCAGGCCGTGGAGGCAGCGGCAGCCGGCGAGCGCGACGGAAAAATCCTGATCGTTCCGCGCCAGGTTTGAAGCGGGTCGTGCGTTAGAAAATGGGAACGCTCATGCCCCTGATCGCGGGTATCCGCATAGTTAACAAATTCGAAACGATCGGCTAACATGGCGGGGTGCTGTATTGGCAAAGGGAGAAAACGAATGAAGTCCGCAACCGCATTGGCCGTTACCGCCATTTCCGCATTCGCTTTGCTTACCGCGCTAGGCGAGAGCAAGCCTGCCTTCGCGAAAGTCACTTGCGAAGATGTTAGCGCGCAGATCGAAGCCAAAATCAAGGCCAAGGGCGTCAAGGATTTCACGCTCACCGTGATTCCGAAAGACGAAGTCACCACGTTGCGTGTGGTCGGCACCTGCGAAGGTGGCGCGAAAAAAATCGTTTACAAGCGCGGTAGCTAGTAGTTCGCATGCTTGCGCGATCCTGCGTTCCAGCGCGCCTCGCGGCGTAGCGGGGTCGTACCCCATCCAGTTGCCCGCCTTCAATCGAGGCGTGCACCCCGCTCACGCAGAAAAACCTTGATGTCGTCAAATTTGACGGCCCCGGTTTTTTGCACATCGATCTGGTCGAAATGCTTGACCACGAATCCCAGGCCTGCCGCCTGCGCCTGTTCGCGGGTCAATGTTCCAGTTGATTTTGTATCAGCCATCTGGAAGCGGTCTTTCAATTTGGCTTCGACTTGCGCGCGCAATTCGGCGCCTTGCGTCGGCGTTGCGGCCGGCGCGTTTCTCAGCGCGGGTGGCACCCAGGGGTCCTGCATCGCCGTGTTTGAATCTGTAACGACCCTTGCCGGCTCGACAGCCTGGACGGATAGGGTCAACAGCGCGCATGGCAACAGCAGCCATCGTCCAGCGGCACTCGCATGATTGGTATTTTTCATCAGCCTGTTTCCTTTCCCTGCCGGGTCACTGTAACAACGCATCGTGATAGAACTGCACGAGGTCCGCCTTCTGTTGCATGCGCGACGCATCGGTCAGGTAAGTCATGTGTCCGCCGATATAGTTTCGCACCTGAACATTCGGATTATTTCCCAGTCGCGCCAGGTCCATTTCCGTCTGGTAAAACGGTGTCGCCAGGTCATGATAGCCACTCAATGAAAGCACTTTCAATCGTGGATTGAGCGTCAACGCTGCCGCCAGGTCAGGGATCGTGTCCGGCACCTGCAAGCCATCGTGCGAAAAATTCCAGGTGTTGATGGCATTGCTGAGCAGCGTGTAGCCGGACGGCGTGGTGTACTGCAGCGTCGTGGAGAGATAGCTGGCAATACCCGATGAAAACGACGGCGTGATCGACGTGCTGGAAGGATCGTCCACCGCCAGCGGACTGGTGTTCGGCACCGACACGCGCGAATCGTAACGGCCCAGGCGCGTGCCGGGAATGAGGCTCGCCTCCACCGTGTTGGCGTCCAGGTTGAAACGCGTTTGCCAGGTCGAGACCGGCACACCGGTGGTGGCCGACAATTGTGTGAGCAGTGACGGGCTGGGCGCTATTCCTGCCGTGAGAAAATTGCGCACGGCCGGCGCGTAGTCATTGGTGGCGAAGGTGCGCATCTGCGTCATGAAATTGGGCAGGCTCGCCGTGCCGGGATTCGGCGTTATCAGGTTGTACCAGGACCCGGTCGCGCCATAACTCGGCAGGAAACCGCCACAACTGATGGCCCCGCTTACCACGCCGCAATTGCTGTTGTAGTTCATGGCCGGTGATTGCAGCACTACGCCGTTGAGGTGCACGCCGGCATTCTCGAGCAGGAATGCCAGCACGCCGCTGCGCGGGCCGCCATAGGATTCGCCGTAAAGGAACTTGGGCGAGGCCGCGCGATTGTTGACCGCCACGTAACGCATGACGAAATCGCGGAACACGGCGGCATCGGCATCCACACCCCAGAAGGTCTGGTTGTTGTTGGGCGTGATCGCCTGCGAATAGCCGCTGCCGATGGCGTCGACAAATACCAGGTCGCTCACGTCGAGCAGGCTTTCAGCATTGTCGACCAGCGGAAATAGTCCGCCCGTCACGGCCGGGTGTCCGCTCACCAGCCGCTTCGGCCCGAACGATCCCAGGTGAAGCCACACCGTCGCAGACCCGGGGCCGCCGTTGTAGAAAAAAGTCACCGGACGTGTCGCGGCATTCTGTCCGTTCAGCGTGTACGCGACATAGAAGAATGAAGCTTCGGCGACATTGGTGGTGAGTGTGCGCGCCGAAAGATGCCCTGTTGTCGCCGTGTAATTCAGTGCGGCGCCGTTCACCGTAATCTGACCCTGCGTCACCGCGGTGGTTTCGGCCGCGGTAGTGAGCGACGCATTCGGCGCGCTGGAATAAACAGTGGGATCAGTGAATACCTGTGCGGGGGGCGTGACCGGCGCAGTGCTGGTCGTCGACGAGCCGCCGCCACCACCGCCGCAACTTGACAGCAGCAGTGCGGCGATCGTGCCGTGAACGAAATACGTAAATCTCATCGCGTGTGAATCCCGTTTCATAAGTCACCCCTGGTAAGTCGCCTGCACTAGACAAAACTCAAGCACCGGCGCACTTCTCCAGCCATTTTTGCCCTGCGAACCGCGCAGAATGGCGATCTCGCCTTTGTGATCTCGCGCCGATTACCACGGCTCCAGGCAAAACATGTACCCATGCGGTCGCACCGTCTTGATTTTCCATCCGGCTTCCTTGTCCTCACCGAAGCGCCGCCGCAGGCGATACAGCCGCGCATCCACGGAGCGATCCGCGTTGCTGTAGTGCAGGCCGCGCAGTGATTTAAGAATATCGTTTCGCTGCATCACCCGGCCCGCGTTGCTGGCCAGCAGCCATAACAAATCGAATTCTGCCGGCGACAGTTCGATGCGCTTTTCATCGAGCACCACTTCACGATTCACGCCGTGAATGCGCAGCCGCCCGAACTGCAGGATATCGCCGTCGCTGGCCGCAGGCTTGCTGTGCGTGCGCCGTGTAATGGCCTTGATGCGCGCCAGCAGCACGCGTGGCTGCACCGGCTTGGCGAGGTAATCATCTGCACCCAGTTCCAGTCCCAGCACTTCGTCGAAATCCTCTTCCTTGGCGGTGAGGATGATGATGGGCACGGCATTGCCTGAACCACGGATCTCACGGCAGACGTCGAAGCCGTCCTTGCCGGGCAACATCACATCGAGGATCACCAGGTCGGGCTTTTCATCGGTGACGCGTTGCAACGCACGATCTCCGCTGCCCTCCACCGTCACCTCGATGCCCTGCTTGCCGAGATAGTCCGAAATCGCCTGGCACAGTTCGGCATCGTCTTCGACCAGCAGGATTCGCGTTGTGTCGGCCGCAACTTTTTCCAGCGCGGATGTTTCAGTCACCGTGTTCATTGAAAACCCCTCTTTGGCATCGTAGCGCTGCGGACCTGTCGCAACGGACCGTTGTGTTCGCAGCAATGTCGTGGAAGTCATAGCGGTTCCAGTAGATTCTTGATTAAGTTCCAGAGTTCACTCACCACGCGAGTGAGACGCGCGTGCCGCCCAAAATGGATTCGGAAATTGCCGCAGTACCGCCATGCCAGCGCGCAACCTGCTTCACGATGGCAAGGCCAATGCCCGAGCCGCCCGATTGGCGCGCGCGGCT
>JBDTWS010000038.1:0-24467 GCA_040006575.1 Betaproteobacteria bacterium | reverse complement strand
AAGTCGGTCAACCTCGCGATGGCGGCCATGTCGGCGTTCGAGCAACGCAAGATCCTGGAGATCGCACTGCGCCACCATCACCCGCACCGCGTACTGATGACGCTGGATTTCAATTCATTCGCGCCGCCCATCGACGCAAGCCTCCCCGATATTCCCGAACCGTTGCCGCTGTACCTGTACGACGACAACCGCCTGAATGATTTCAGGTACCTCATCAGCGGACCGGTCACGATGCGCGCACTTGCGGCCGCCACTGGCGTGCGCATCGGGAATTATTCGACCGATGCGAATCGCGCATGGAGCTGGGATCGCGAGACGACTTTTTCGCGCGCGAAGACGATGAAGGATATCGACCCTGCCGATATCAACAAGCGATTTCACCAGGGCCCGCGTAACCTTGAACACATGCGTGCGAGCTTTGAAGCCAATATCGCAACGCTGGTCGTGGCGAACCCGGACACGCAATTCAATTTTGTTTTCCCGCCGTACTCCATCGTCGTCTGGGCGGATTTTGCACAGCGAAAACAACTCGACGTTTCGCTCGCGTTCAAGCGCCATGTTTTTGAGCGGCTGCGCGCGATGCCCAATGCGCGGATATTCGATATGCAGGCCGACGCGTCAATCACCCATGACCTGGAGTTGTACACCGACATCTATCATTTCAATCCCGCCATCAATCTGCGCCTGCTGGAAACGGCCTGCGGTGGCGGGGATAGCGGGGATAGCCGCAACTACCGTGTGACTGAGACGAGCCTGCCGGTTTTTGAGAAAGCACTTCGTGTACAGACTTATGCCGTCGATGTGGCGGCATTGAAAAGGCCGTAGAAATAACGTCTGCAACGGCAATTGTTCACACTGCATTGCATCAAAAATTTGTAAATATTTCTTTTGAAACAAAGATTTGCTGCTTGACTGTTGCCCTACGTTGCAGCGCAACAAAAATAGGTTTATGCTTCGCGCCAACCTGTACCGATGGCCTGATTGACGGCCTGGATTGAATTTGAGAAGTGCCCCGCTGAACCCCTGTACCGAAGCATCAAGCCCTCCTTAGCGACCCAACACACATTCACTGCCGACGCGCCTCCTGGCGCATGATTCGACCACGCGAATTTTTCTCCTCGCTTCGCTTTCGAATCTTTCCGGCGACCTCCCCATGGACACCTCTCACAAAAAACTCAGCGCGCTGACGATTGGCGCCATTGGTGTGGTGTTCGGGGACATCGGTACCAGCCCGCTGTATGCGCTGAAAGAATCGTTTCATCCTGACCACGGCATTCCCCTGACGCAAGGCACGGTGTTCGGCGTACTGTCGGTGATGTTCTGGGCCATGATGGCGCTGGTCACGGTCAAGTATCTCGCGTTCATGATGCGCGCCGACAACAAGGGCGAGGGCGGCATCCTTGCGCTCACCGCGCTGGCGCAGCGCTGCTTCCGCAAGGGCACCCGCAAGCACTGGTGGGTGGTGGCACTGGGTATGTTCGGCGCCTCGATGTTTTATGGTGATGCGATCATCACGCCGGCCATGTCGGTGTTGTCGGCGGTGGAAGGCCTGCAGATTGTTACGCCGGCATTCGACCGATTTGTATTACCGATTTCAATCGGCATCATGGTCGCCCTGTTCGCAATACAACGGCATGGCACCGCGACAGTCGGCAAATTCTTCGGCCCGACCATGATCGTGTGGTTCCTGGTGCTCGCGGTGCTGGGCATTTTCCAGATTGCCGGCAACCCCGGGATTCTGCGCGCGCTGAATCCCTGGTACAGCTGGCAGTTTTTTATCGAATACAAGGTTGCCGCGTGGTTCACGCTCGGCGCGGTGGTGCTGTGCGTGACGGGTGGTGAAGCGCTGTACGCCGACATGGGGCATTTCGGCCGCAAGCCGATTCGCTTCGGCTGGTTTTCGCTGGTGTGGCCGGCGCTGCTGCTGAATTACCTGGGACAGGGCGCATTGATCCTCGGTAATCCCGAAGCGATCAAGAATCCGTTTTACCTGATGGCGCCAGGCTGGGCGCTGATACCCATGATTGTGCTGGCGACGGCGGCCACCATCATCGCCTCACAGGCGGTGATTTCGGGCGCATTCAGCCTGACCAAGCAGGCGATACAGCTGGGTTACCTGCCGCGCTTCAGCATCGAATACACCAACGAAAATGAAGCCGGCCAGATTTATGTCCCGTTCGTGAACTGGGGACTGCTGCTGGGCATCATCGTGCTGGTGATCATCTTCAAGAATTCCACCAACCTGGCCGCGGCCTATGGCATCGCCGTGATGCTGACGATGACCATCGACACGTTGCTGTTGTGGGTGGTGATGATGTACATCTGGAAATGGAACCGCTGGTTTGCCGGTTTCCTGGTGCTGGGCATCCTCGCCAACGACATCATGTTCCTGTCTGCCACCATGACCAAGATTGTCGAAGGGGGCTGGTTCCCGCTGCTCATCGGTGGCGCCATGTTCACCATCATGAGCACGTGGCGGCGCGGGCGCGAAATCGTCCGCCGCAAGGTCAACGACGGCGCGATGCCGATGAAGCTGTTTGTCGAATCAATGGCGATGTCCGATACACCGCGCGTTGAAGGCACCGGCATTTTCATGACCACCAATCCCAGTGGCGTGCCCAACGCCCTGCTGCATAACCTGAAGCACAACAAGGTGCTGCACGGCCGTGTGGTGATCATGGCGATCGTGATCGAGGACATTCCGCGCGTGCCGAAGGAAGACTATGTGTGGATCGATAATCTCGGCCACGGCTTCTACACCATTACCGCGCATTATGGCTTCAAGGAAACTCCCAACGTCCCCGCCATGCTGGGAGATTGCCGCCTGCAGTCGATGAGTTTCGACATGATGGAGACCAGCTTCTTCGTCAATCGCGAAACGCTGATCGCAACACCGGGCGGCGGCATGGCGCTATGGCGCGAGCATCTGTTCGTGTGGATGACGCACCTGGCGGCGAAGGCGTCCGACTATTTCCGGATTCCCACCAATCGCGTGGTGGAGCTGGGGACGCAGGTCGAAATCTAGCGGTTTTCGCAGGCCAAACTCCAGCACCGGAGCGGCCTGCAGGCCATTTTGTCTCCGGGAGGCCCGCCAAATGGCGATCTCGCCTTTTCTATTCCTGCGTTGGCACACCCGCCGGCAACTGTCTTTCCAACGATGGCAACCACGGTCCGCTCACCTGGCTCTTGCCGATCAACTGGGGCACGTACTGGTTAAGCAGGTACACCATCGGCGCACAAACCAGCAGTGAAATCACCGTGACGGCGAACGCGAACAGGGCGACAGCCGCAGGCGCATCACCCGGCGGAAATTGCGTGATGAGCATTGGATTGAAAAAATGAAAGAACGCGCCGTTGAGACCAAGCAACGGCAGTGTATTGCGTCCGATCACGGCGAGCCATTCCAGCTTTGACACCAGCATGCCTATCACGAGGATGAAGATTGCGCCGGCCAGCGCGGTGCCCGCAAAGAACAATGTGTTGCCATGTGATTTCGCCGCCATCATGACCGCGAAATTGGCGTATGGGTGATTCAGCTGGAATGTATCGAGCACGACGACCCCACACAGGATGGCGACGCCTGCTGCGGCCACGCGCGATTTGTCCAGTCGAACGAGGTAGGGAAACGTCGCGTACCCAATTGAATAGAATCCCAGCGCGACGATGGCCTCATGAATGAAAGTGGCGTGCAATTCAAGGCCTGCCACTGCGCCCCACGCCGCGATGTGGTCACAGAGGGCCGCGCCGCCCAGCAGGCAAGCCGCGCCAAACAACAGCCGGCCCGCGAGCGACTTGATGCGTGGAAGACAGGCCAGCGCCATGGCTTCGCAGATGAACAGGCATACGAGGAACCAGGTGACCCAGTCGAGCTTCGGCATGCCATACATATATCCCGCAAGCAGCGGCGAGACCTCATGCCAAAGCGGCAAGCCATGACGGATCGGGCCGACCAGCCAAAGGGGAATCAGCAGCAGGCCAAAGAACAGCACCGGCGCCAGCCGCCGCCAAGCGAGTTGTTGCAGTCGATACCAGAACGACGGCGATGGCCTGAAGAAAAATCCGGCGATGACAAAAAACATCGGCATGTGGAATGAGTAAATAAGGCGCTCTTCCACCAGCGCACTGGCATTGCCTGTGGCGGCAAGCGTCTGCACCACGTGTCCATGAAACATCAGCAGGATGCCGAGGCCTTTTGCGACATCGACCCATTGCAGGCGCGATGCAGATTCGACACTCCCGGAATTCATGACGGCCTCCTGGTGAGACGACTTGAACTGCCACCCGAACTGTCAACAAGCCTTCGCTCCATTGCGAAGGCAATGCCCTACTAGACGTTGAAACGGAAGTGCATGACGTCGCCATCCTTGACGATGTATTCCTTGCCTTCCACGCGCATCTTACCCGCCTCTTTCGATTTCGCTTCGCCACCGAGCTTTACGTAGTCGTTGAAGGCGATGACTTCAGCGCGAATGAAGCCACGTTCGAAATCGGTGTGGATCACGCCGGCGGCTTGCGGTGCGGTCGAGCCTTTGTGAATGGTCCAGGCGCGCACTTCTTTTTCGCCGGCCGTGAAATAGGTTTCCAATCCGAGCAAGGTGTACGCGGCGCGGATCATGCGATCGAGGCCGGGCTCGGTCATGCCGATATCGTCGAGGAATATTTTCTTGTCTTCCTCGGGAAGGTCGGCGATTTCGGCTTCGATCTTGGCGCAGATCGCGACGACCGGCGCGCCCTCTTTTGCCGCATGCGCCTTGACGGCATCGAGCAGCGGATTGTTTTCAAAGCCGCCTTCAACGACGTTGGCGACGTACAGGATCGGCTTGGCGGTGATGAGGCTCAACGGCTTGATGATGGCCATCTGGTCGGCGTCCAGGCCCATGGTGCGCACGCCATTGCCTTCGTTGAGATGTTTCATCATCGGGTCGAGGATGGCGACCAGCTTGATCGCGTCCTTGTCGCCGGCGCGCGAATTTTTCTGCGCCTTGTGCAGCGCTTTTTCGACGGAAGCCATGTCGGCCAGTGCGAGTTCAGTATCGATGACCGCGATATCGGAGAGCGGATCAACCTTGCCGGAAACGTGGATCACATTGGGATCATCGAAGCAGCGCACCACGTGGGTGATGGCGTCAGTCTCGCGAATATTGGCGAGGAACTGGTTGCCCAGGCCTTCGCCTTTGGATGCGCCTGCCACGAGGCCCGCGATATCGACAAATTCGACGATCGCAGGAATTTCCTTGAGCGGCTTCACCAGGCTGGAAAGTTGTGCGAGGCGTGGGTCCGGCACTTCAACGATGCCGATGTTGGGCTCGATGGTGCAGAACGGATAATTTTCCGCCGCGATGCCCGCCTTGGTCAGTGCATTGAACGTGGTGGACTTGCCTACATTGGGGAGACCGACGATGCCGCATTTCATGGTGATTCTTTCTGTGAATTTGGTTTTGCCGCGAGAGGCCTATTGACTTTATCAACCTTGTCGACCTTATCAGCCTTAGCGGGTTTGTCTTTGGTGTGCAGCTTGAGCATGGCGGTTTCCATGTCGCCCTTGGCAATCAGTGACCATGCTTCCGTGGCACGCTTCATTGCGTCTTCAATGGCGCGCTCGTCGTCCTTGTCGGGACGATGCAAAACATAATCGACGACTTCAGCGCGCGACATATCGCCATCCAGCTTTGCCGCCAGGTCGCGCGGATGACCGATGCCGATGCGCATGCGCCAGAAATCGCGGGTGCCCAGGTGCGAAACGATGTCCTTCACGCCGTTACTTCCCGCCGCCCCGCCGGTTTTCATTTTCAATCCACCGGCCGGCAAATCCATCTCATCATGCGCGACCAGGATTTCTTCAGGCGTGATCTGGTAAAACTTGGCCAGCGCGCTGACCGACTGCCCCGACTTGTTCATGAACGTGCGTGGCTTCAGCAGCCAGACGTTGCCTGCTTTCGCCACTTCACCGTGGAATTTTTTTTCAACATTGAATGAGCAACCCAGTTCGCGCGCCAACACGTCCACCCACCAGAAGCCGGCGTTGTGGCGTGTCTGCTCGTATTCCCTGCCGGGGTTACCGAGTCCAACGACGAGTTTAATTGGCAGGCTCATGGTTTACGGGGTTGCGTCACAAATCTCATGGCTCCGCCATCGATTTGTAGTGACCAAGCCGGACAAAAGTAGGGTTTCACTTTTGTCCGAATCGTTAAAATAAAAATGCCCGCAATCGTTGATCGCGGGCATTCGAATATACAACGCGGCAATCTGCGGATTATTTCTTGTCTTTTCCGGCAGGCTTGTCGTCTTTCTTGGTTTCCTCCTCTTTGGCCTTTTGGTTGGCGGCCGGTACTTCGGCTGCCGACACGGCTGGTGCTGCTTCTTCCTCGGCGGCAACGGCGCGCGGGATGATGATCGTTGCGACCGACTGGTCGTCGCCGCGATGCAGGGCCACGGCGTCAACACCGGCCGGCAACTTCAGGTTCGACAAGTGGATCGAGTGCCCGGCAGCCAGGTCTTTCAGATCGACTTCGATGAATTCCGGCAGGTCTTTCGGCAGGCAGGAAATATCGAGTTCGTTGATGATGTGCGACACGATGCCACTGGAGACTTTCACGCCGGGGGCGATGTCCGCATTGATGAAGTGCAGCGGCACTTTCATGTGGATCTTCTTGTCAGCCGCGATACGCTGGAAGTCCACGTGCAGCACGTTCTGTTTCCATGCGTGCATCTGCACATCGCGCAGCAGAACCTGTTCGTTCTTGCCGTCGAGCTGCATGTCGAGGATGGATGCGTGGAAAGCTTCCTGCTTCAGCTTGTGATAGATGTCGTTGTGGTCGAGTTCGATCACGGTAGCGTCCTTGCCACCACCGTAAACGATGCCCGGTACCTTGTCCGCGCGACGCAGGCGGCGGCTCGCACCCGTGCCCTGTACTTTGCGCGATTCTGCTTTGATTGCGATTTTCATAGTGTTACTCCAGATAAAAACCACCCGCGACCAGATGGTTTTGTTGCAAAAACGAATCGATGTGCTGATTCGCGATAAAAACAATTTGCTGCTTTTTCTGCTGACTCTTTACTGCTCTACTTCACTCTCACTGCCCTGTGCTTACTCGGTAAACAGCGAGCTCACCGAGCTGCCTTCCGCAATTCTTCGTATCGTCTCGGCGATCAGTTCCGCCGTGCCGATCTGCCTGATTTTCTTGCAGGCCTGTGCTTCGGGCTTCAACGGAATCGTGTCCGTCACCACCAGTTCATCAATCACCGAATTCTCGATGCGATCAATCGCCGGCCCCGACAACACCGGGTGCGTACAGTAGGCAATCACCCGTGCCGCGCCCTGACCCTTCAATGCTTTCGCGGCTTCCGTCAGCGTACCGGCGGTATCCACAATGTCGTCCATGATCACGCATGAACGCCCTTCCACATCACCGATGATATTCATCACCTGCGACACATTTGCCCGCGGACGGCGCTTGTCGATGATGGCCAGCTCTGCATCGAGCTGTTTTGCGATCGCCCTTGCGCGCACCACACCGCCTACGTCAGGCGAGACCACAATCAGGTCCGGATAATCCAGCTTCCACACGTCGCCCAGCAATATCGGCGTGGCGTAAATATTGTCCACCGGGATATCAAAAAATCCCTGGATCTGGTCCGCATGCAAATCCATCGTCAGCACACGGTCCACACCCACACCCACCAGCATGTTCGCCACCACTTTCGCGGTGATCGCCACGCGCGCACTGCGCGGGCGGCGGTCCTGCCTTGCGTAACCGAAATACGGCATGGCCGCGGTCACACGGGCAGCCGATGATCGCTTCAGGGCATCGGCCATCACCATGATTTCCATCAGGTGATCGTTGGTGGGGGCACACGTCGATTGCAAAATGAAAACGTCTTTACCGCGGACGTTTTCCATGATCTCGACGGCCACTTCGCCATCGCTGAACTTGCCGACCTTGGCGCGGCCCAGCTGCGTGCCCATCTGCCGCGCAACTTCCTTTGCGAGCTTCGGGTTGGCGCTGCCGGTAAAAATAGTCAAATTATCAAAAGCCATGCAGCGCCTCTTTCACACGGTTGGAAGGAAGGTCACTTCAGCCAACTGCCCGACCGGACCTTATGCCGGAGGTAACAGCTGCACTGTTTGCTTGCAAACAAATATGGCTGGGGAGGTAGGGATCGAACCTACGAATGCCGGAATCAAAATCCGGTGCCTTACCACTTGGCGACTCCCCAAAAATCGTCAATCGCGCAGGGGATGATTCCTCAGTCCCTGCGCAACAAATCCCTGGTGTTCCGGCTGCAATTGCTGAAAGGCGTCCCGGGCATCCTGTTCAAGTTCGAAAGCGGCAAACACACACGCGCCCGATCCTGTCATACGTGCGCCGAACATCGATTTCTGGCTCACCGAATGAAGCGCCTGCAATGCCGACGCTACTGCTGGAAACGCTTTCAGAACAACGGGTTGGAGATCATTTTGCGTATCCACAAGCCCAGCCGCCGAAAAGTCCGCTATTTTGAGCGGAAACGTGTTTCTTGTCAATTCAGGATGCTGGAATATGACGGGCGTGGGGACGTGAACCGGGGGGGCCAGGACGACGTACCACCAGGCCGGTAAATCCACAGGCTGCAACGCTTCTCCCACGCCTTCGGCCCAGGCATCCTGGCCGAAGATGAAAAATGGTACATCGGCCCCCAGCGGCAACGCCATTTCCTGCAACCGCTCGCGGGGAATATTGAGTTCCCATAACCGGTTCAGCGCCAGCAAGACCGCGGCCGCGTCCGAGCTGCCACCGCCCAGGCCCGCACCCATGGGAATGTGCTTTTCGATGGCGATGTCGGCGCCGAAGCGGCTGCCGCCCTCACGCTGCAGGAAGCGCGCCGCCCGCATCGCCAGGTCCGCATCTTCGGCCACGCCCGCAATGTCTGTAGTGCGGCGCAACAGGCCGTCATCGCGGCGCTCAACGCTGACCTGGTCGCCGAAATCCAGCAGCACAAAGATCGACTGCAAGAGGTGATAACCGTCCGACCGCCTGCCTACAACATGCAGGAAAATATTCAGCTTTGCCGGGGCCAGCAGACTCAACTTCATTCGGCGTGCCACTCGTCGATGACAAGCCGCACCACGGTTTCAGCACTTATTGCAGTCAGCCGGGAAGCGAAGCGATATGCGCCTTGCGACTGGAATTTTTCGGCTGTCACCTGCCACACATCGCCGTTACCGAAACGCTTCTCGACCGACTCGTTTTCGGTAAGTCCGATTCCCTGTGTCCATGCCGCGATCGCATCCATGTCGAGCGGCACGCCCAGCATGGTGGCGGTCAGTTCGGTGAATGTTGCCGCTGTCAGCGTCTCCTGTCCGCGTCTCAAGGTGACCGGCCCGCCGGAAACCTTGACCAATTCGGCTACCTGGCTGCCAAGGGGAGTGAAAAACTTGATGCGCTCTTCCTGGGCCGATCTTGTCCAGGTGATTTTTCCAGGATCCAGGCGCTCGCCAACGCGAACGCTGATGCGCCCCTGCAATTCGAAATATTTTGCCGGAAGCGCAGCTGCAGTAGATGACGCAGGCTGTAACGACGGCGCAGATACGGTCGCGCAACCTTGCAGGAGCATGGTGGCGGACAACAGCAACAGGGCTGGGAGCACCACGTGAAAACGGCGCCCGGGTTTTTGCGCGCGCCGTTCCTGTGTCAGGTCATAAAAATTCACTGCCATCATCGCGGCGCGAATTTTTTCAGCACGGCCACCAGTGATTCGTTATTGGGATTGTCGACCAGCGAAGTGCGCCAGACTTTCAATGCGCCATCCCGATCACCCTTGGCCCAGAGAATTTCGCCCAGGTGCGCCGCGATCTCGGGATCGGGCCGCTGCTTGTGCGCATCCTTCAGCGTCTGCAACGCTTCATCGACCCTGCCCATGCGGAATTGCACCCAACCGAGGCTGTCCTTGATGAACGCGTCATCGGGTGCGTATTGCAACGCTTTCTGCACCAGCGCCAGCGCTTCGGTGAGCCGCAGGTTTCGCTCGGCGAAGGTGT
The DNA here is from genome assembly GCA_040006575.1 of Betaproteobacteria bacterium. Lineage (GTDB taxonomy): Bacteria > Pseudomonadota > Gammaproteobacteria > Burkholderiales > Usitatibacteraceae > UKL13-2. The sequence goes on along the minus strand of JBDTWS010000038.1, from coordinate 14,449 downwards.
ATCCCAACGCATTGTAGGCATGCGCGTGCTCCGGTTTCAATTCGATGACCTTGCGCAAATCCGCTTCCATCACATCGAGCTTGCCGATTTTCTCGGCGACCATCGCACGGTCATACAAAAGATCGGCCGTGTCCGGAAGTTTTTCAATCGCTTCCGACAGCAGCTTGAAGGCTGCCGGCAGCGCCTTCGCGTCGCGCAGGAGTTGCGCTTCAGCAAGAATTAACTGTATGCGTGTTTCAGGTGAGTCCAGTTCCTCGGCCTGGGCGTTGCGCAGATGCCGCCTGCCTGCTTCCATGCCGTCGCGCTTGGCGAGGATGTTGGCGATCTTCAATTGCGCGGTGACATAGTAGTCGCCTACCGATATTTTCTTGTACCAGTCGAGGGCGGCTGAGGGATTTTTCTGGCTCTCGGCGACTGCCCCCAGGTTGAAGTACACCGGATTTGCGTCCTTGGGGCTCATTTCCAGCACGTGCTTGAACTGCGCTTCAGCCTCGGGAAAATCCTCGACCTGTTGCGAGAGCAGCGCGATCGCATAGGGAATTTCGGGGTCGGCCGGCTGTTGCTTCAGGGCGAAACGAAACTGTTCGCGCGCGGGCAAATAACTTTTTTGTGCGACCAGCAGGCGCGCGTACGTCAGGCGCACTTCGGTATTCGACGGATTCTGGCCCACGTAGCCCGCCAGATAGGCGACCGCCTTTTCTTCGGATGACTCGCGCAGGATCTGCGATTTCAATATCACGGCGGGTGCCCAATCGGCGCGTGCGCGAAGTGCCTCGTCAATTTCCACCAGCGAACCGGCATTGTCTTTCGCGGCCAGCAAAGCCAGTGAAATCGCGAAGTGGGCTTCGGGTAATTTCAGGTACGGTGCCGCCAGTTCCTTGATGGTTTCCGCCACCTTGGCGCGATCCGGAAAACGTCCCAGCAGCGGATTCAGTTGCATCAGCACGGTTGCGGTGCGCTCAGGTTGCGACAGCATCGTCGCGATGCTGGCTTTCGCCGATTCCAACGTGCCCTGCCCGCCGATAAGCGCGGCCAATGCCTGGCGCGCAACAGGGGAGTTCGGCTCAAGTTCCAGCCAAAGCGTCGTGGCATCCAGCGCCAGCGGCAGTTCGCGCGCCTGGAACGCCACTTCCACTGCGCGCCGTGCGACACGTGGATCGCGGGTTTTCTGGGCGAGATCGGTGAGGCCGCGCAAGGCAAGCCCGGTACGACCGCGCTGGCCGGCAATTTCTGAAATCAGGTATTGATAGAGGATCTGGTCGGTGAGCCCGGTGTCGACGGGCGCCGGATCCTGGGCAGCCGTATCTACCAGATTGGAGGTGCCTTTGGCGGGCATGGCGGGCTTTGGAGCAGGCGTCGGAGCAGGCTGCGCGGATGCACCGTTCCCCCATGAAAACACTAAAGCCAGTAACCCGGAAATCGCCCAAAACTGTTTGTTCGTGAAATTCATTTTTACCTTTGTGCGCAGTGCATTTCAGAAGACGTTTCACCGGTATCGTGTGCCAGTCGCCTTCGACCGATCATGATAATCCGTTAGGACGAGCGAGTCACCGGCAAGTTCGCGGCTTTTCATCAATGCCCTTACAATCGGCAACATCGTTCGACATCAAAAAACACCCGACCTCATCACCACCCGCCACCGGATCGTAAAGAACTTTCAATGCCGGAACTGCCCGAAGTAGAAACCACCCGCCTGGGCCTGCTCCCGCAAATACAGGGCCGGCAAATTGCCCGGGTGACCGTGCGCGATGCTCGTTTGCGCTGGCCCGTACCGGCGAATTTCGCAAGGCAACTCAAGGGTCGCACCGTGCGGGATGTAACGAGGCGAGGCAAATACCTGTTGTGGGACTGTGAGACTGGATTTGTATTGAGCCACCTTGGAATGTCCGGATCGCTGCGTATCCTCGGCGGGCCGGAACAGGCTGGAAAACATGACCATGTGGATTTTACGTTCGACAGTGGCACCGTCGTCCGGTACACCGATCCCCGGCGGTTCGGCGCCCTGCTCTGGATTGCCGGGCAGGAAGCCCGCCATCCGCTGCTGGACATGCTAGGGCCGGAGCCGCTCTCACCCGAATTCGACGCCGCCAGCCTGTATGGCCCCTCGCGCGGTCGTACGGTGAGCGTGAAGGAATTCATCATGAATGGTCATGTGGTGGTCGGGGTGGGCAACATTTACGCCTCGGAATCGCTATTCCTGGCGGGCATCGACCCGCGCAAGGCTGCGGGAAAAATCTCTTTGGCGCGCTTCGAAAAGCTGGTGCCGGCCATCAAGGAAACCCTCGCGGCAGCTATCCGTGCGGGAGGTTCCTCGTTGCGGAACTACGTGAAGGCCAGCGGTGAACTGGGCTATTTCCAGGTGAATGCCTTCGTTTATGACCGCGCAGGCCTGCCCTGCCGGGTTTGCAAAACGCCGATACGTACCATTCGTCAGGGACAGCGATCCACCTACTTTTGTCCATCCTGTCAGAAGTAGAATAGCCCCTATGCATTTTTGCGATGTCCCTTATTCCGGTTATCACAGCGCCCTCTGCCAATGAGCCGCACCCTTGCCATTACCGAGCGACTTGCCGAACTGCAATCCTGGCGATCCGGGTTATCCACGCAAATAACCCGGGTAGCGGATTTCCTGCGCACCCACGATTTCCTGACGCCCAATCTCGACGCGGCGCTGAATGACGCGGTGGCCAATGTGGCCAATCAAAACGTGACCGTCGCATTTATCGCGGAAGCAGGACGCGGAAAATCGGAACTGATCAACGCGCTGTTTTTTGCCGACCTGGGACGACGCCTGTTGCCCTCCGGCCCGGGCAAAGGCACGCGCTGCGTCACGGAGTTGCGCTTTGACCGCGATGTGCAGACCAGTGTCAAGTTGCTGCCTATCGAGACCCGCGAGAGTCCGAAACGATTTGAAGAGTTGCTGAAAGACGACGGCGTGTGGCGCTCCATCCTGTTCGACTCGGACAATGCGGACTCGACAGCCCGCGCCCTCGCCGCCCTGTCCGAGACCAAGCGCATTTCGCTGTCCGACGCGGTGGCGTGGGGACTGCACGGTGAGGGCGTGGCGATTCCCGCGGGCGAATCCAATGCCACACTGGTCGACGTGCCACGGTGGCGGCATGCGATTGTCAATTTTCCGCACCCGCTGCTGGATGCGGGACTGGTCATCATCGATACGCCCGGCCTCGCCGCATTTGTGTCGGAGCCGGAGCTGGCGCGCAAACGCGTTCCCAACGCTGACGCCTTGGTACTGGTTCTCGATGTAACACAGGGCATTACCAAAGCCGATCTTGCGGTCTGGAAAGATCACCTCGGTGGTGCGCGGCAGTTTCGCGATCGCGAAAAGGAAGACCCCAAACAGTTGCGTCTCGTTGTCCTCAACAAGATCGACGACATCAAACCTGACGAGAAATTGGACGCGGCCGAAAACAATAAAGTGCTGCTGCGCGAACTTGACCGGCGCGCGCACGAGGCGGCCGACCTGCTGCGGATCGACCCGATTCGCGTTATCCCCGTCTCGGCACGCATGGGACTGGCGGGAAAGCTCGCCAATGACACGGACAAGTCGATTCGTAGCCGCCTCTACCAGCTGGAACGCGCGCTGGCGCCGAATCTTCCCAAGAATCGCCAGGACGGACTTTACGCGGAAGTCGTTTCCACGCTTTCAAATGCACTGGAAACCGCGCAGGCCACCCTCGACAGCGCACGTTTCGACACCCTCGAAGGATTGCGCAATCTTTCAACCCTGCGCGACAAGAATGAAAAGCTCACCACCTCCGTCGTCAGCCAGACCAACCTGAAGCACGACAAGCTTGAAGCGGCGCTGCGCGAATTGAAGAGCATCAAGAATGTCCACACCACGTTGGCTGAGGATTTGTCGACGATCGTGGACGTGACGTCCGCCAAGCAGGATGCGACGGCTACGCGGCGAGCAATCACTGCTAGCGTGATGCCCGGGAAAACTTTCGACATCGTCCTGCAATATTTCTCGGTGACACGCGAGAAGCTGAACATGCTGGAGTCGAAGATCGATGAGATTCGCAATCTCTACAGCAGCATCGGCGAGCGCATGCGCCGCGACTTCGACCTGAAGCTTTACGACGTCCATCCCTTTTCGACCCAGCGCTTCCACACCGAGTTGCAAAAAGCGCAGGACAAGGCGGACGCTGAATTCACCAAGACCAGCAATCTCCTGGTGCGACGTGGAAGCGCGCTGGCCGAGCAGTTCGATGAGCTGGTGGTCGCGCGTGTGGTGCACATATTCGAGATTGCCAGCCGTGAATCCGCCACCTGGATGCGCGGGCTTTACACGTCGGTGGAAAAACCGCTGGAGGCCGTCAAGTACCAGACGCTGGAACGATCTGCCAACGTGGAGAAATTCAAATCCGCGGAACTTGATCTCGCGGGCCGCATTGCCGAAATCCAGGCGCGCCTGGATGTCATCAAGCGTAAGCACGCGGCGCTGGCGGAGGCGCGCACCGGGCTCGATCGCTTTACGGGAAAAATAACCGACGAGGATGCGGCCTGATTCTCAGCGTTGCTTGATGCTCAGGCGGCTTTTTGTTGTGTCAGTTTGACGAATTTCACGAACAGCTGGTCCTTCGTCTCAACGTGCTCCAGGTCGAGCGGGATGCAATCGACCGGGCAGACCTCGCGGCATTGCGGTGTATCGAAATGTCCCACGCACTCAGTGCACTTCAGCGGATTTATTTCGTAAATCTCAATGCCTTGCGAGATCGCGTCGTTCGGACATTCCGGCTCGCAAACGTCGCAGTTGATGCATTCATCGGTGATCTTCAGCGCCATCCGTTAGTTCCCGACTTTTCCCTGCAACGCTTTCGCGGTCAAGGGATGCACGAAGTCGCTCACGTCGCCACCCAGCGTGGCGATTTCGCGCACGATCGTGGCGGAGATAAACATGTATTTGTCCGAAGGCGTGAGGAACATCGTCTCCACCCCGGGTAGCAAGCGGCGGTTCATGCCCGCCATCTGGAATTCATATTCGAAATCGGATACAGCGCGCAGGCCGCGAAGAATGACATTGGCATTCTGGTTTTTCAGGAACTCGGATAGCAGGCCGGAAAATCCCATCACCCGCACGTTTGAGTAAGACGAAAGTATTTCACCCGCCAGTCCCACGCGTTCCTCGAGCGTGAAGAAGGGGCGTTTTGCCGGGCTGTGCGCAACGGCCACGACCACCTCGCCGAACAACTTGGCTGCGCGTGCGACAAGATCTTCATGACCTTTGGTCAGGGGGTCAAACGTCCCTGGATAAACTGCTTTAATCATCTCGCGTCCCTGGCGATGGCTAGCAGGCCAAAGTGTACAGCACCGGCTTTGCCGTGTTTGACGACCGCCCAAGGGTTTTCCGATGGTGCGGGCAGTGCGCCCCCAAGCGGCTCGCCCCATTCGGCATAGACCTGGCCGTCGTCGGCAAGATGCTCTGCCAGTGCCGCCAGCATGATCGGCATAAGACCGGAACCAAACGGCGGATCAATAAAAATGATGTCAAACTTTTCGCCGTTCCGTTTCAGGAAATCCGTGGCTTCGCTGGTGACCAGCCGGCATTGCGCGGCGGATAATTTTTCCTGGTTTTTTTTCAGCGCCAGCATGGCGGGGCGGCTGTTTTCAACCATCACCACGGCGGCCGCACCGCGGGAAGCAGCCTCGAATCCCAGCGCGCCGCTGCCTGCGAACAAATCCAGGCAGCGCTTGTCATGCAATGTCTGGCCCAGCCAGTTGAAAAGCGTCTCACGCACTCGATTGGCTGTCGGCCTCAGGCCTTCAACATCAGGAAAGTCGATGACCCGGCTGCGCCATGCGCCGCCAATGATGCGTATGCGGTTGGCTTCAACGGCTTTTTTCACCTTCGATTTGCCGACGGTGCTTGGCTTAGAATGATCTTTCATGCCCAAATTTTCCCAGAGTTTCCCCTTGTTCAGTATTTTCGGCTCAAAAAATCCACCTTCACCCACCGATAAACCGGCCGCCGCATCTGCACCCCCGCCGGCGGCAGAGGCGCAATCCGGCTGGATGTCGCGTCTCAAATCGGGTTTATCCAAAACGCGTGCGGTGCTCAATACCGATGTCACCGATCTGTTTTCGCGTCACGGCAAGGTCGAAGAATCGCTTTTCGAAGAACTCGAAAGTGCGCTCATCACAGCCGACGTGGGGGTGCACGCGGCCGGACGGCTGATCGCGGATCTGCGCCGTGCTGCGAAAGAAAAAGGGATTATCGAAGGTGCTGCGCTCAAGAGTGAATTCGAAGCCGCACTGGTAAAACTGGTTTCATCGCTGGAAAAACCGCTCGATACAACAACCGCAAAACCTTTCGTCATCATGATCGCCGGCGTCAACGGTGCCGGGAAAACCACCACCATTGGCAAGCTGGCGAAGTATTTCCAGGCCGAGGGCAAAAGCGTCATGCTGGCTGCGGGCGATACCTTTCGCGCCGCCGCGCGTGAGCAGCTCGTGACCTGGGGCGAACGCAACAATGTCACCGTTATTGCACAAGACGGCGGCGATGCGGCCGCGGTCATTTTCGACGCCATCCAGTCAGCGAAGGCGCGTGGTATTGATGTCGTGCTGGCCGATACCGCCGGCCGGCTGCCCACACAACTGCACCTGATGGACGAGATCCGCAAAGTAAAACGCGTCATCGCCAAAGCGGACGCCACCGCACCGCATGAGTCTCTGCTGGTGCTCGATGCCAACACCGGACAGAACGCGCTTCGGCAGGTAAAGGCATTCGACGAAGCGCTGCAACTCACCGGCCTGGTCGTCACGAAACTGGACGGCACCGCGAAGGGCGGCATGATCGCCGCACTCGCCGCCGAACAATCGGTGAATCCGATTCCCGTGCGCTTCATCGGCGTCGGCGAATCCATCGATGACCTGCGCCCTTTTCGCGCCGGCGAATTCGTCAGCGCGCTATTCCGATGATCGCTTTCTCGAACACGGTCAAACGCTACGCGAACGGGTTTGAAGCGCTCAAGGGGCTCTCGCTGACAATTGACAAGGGCGAGATCGTGGCCATCACCGGCCGATCCGGTGCGGGCAAGTCAACGCTGTTGAAGCTAGCGGCCGGGATTGAAAAGGCCTCGCAGGGCACCGTGATGGTGAACGGCCAGAACGTCAGCCAACTTAAGGAAGCAGGACTTGCCGTCATGCGGCGCAACCTGGGCCTCGTGTTCCAGGACCATAAATTGCTGTTCGACCGGAGTGTGTTCGACAACGTGGCTTTGCCTCTTTCCATAGCGGCTTTTTCACGCAACGAAATCGGCAAGCGGGTGCGCGCGGCGCTGGATAAAGTCGGCCTGCTCAATCGCGAAAAGTCCAATCCCATTGCACTTTCGGGTGGTGAACAACAGCGCCTGTGCATTGCGCGCGCCATTGTAAATCGCCCGTCCATCCTGATTGCGGACGAACCCACCGGCAATCTCGACCAGGAATATGCCGACACCATCATGGCATTGTTCAAATCCTTCAACCTCGTAGGTGTGACCGTGCTGTTGTCCACACACGACGAGGCTTCGATTGCTCGGCTGCAGTGCCGCCGGATTGCGCTCGACAATGGGAAGCTCAGCGAATGAGGACGTGGCTGACGGCTCACACACAGGCATGTGAGCGCGCGCTGCGCCGGTTGATTTCGCAGCCGGTCGGCACGGTGCTTTCAGTGCTCGTGATCGGTATCGCCATTGCGTTGCCGCTGGGCCTATTCACGGTATTTACCAACGTCACGGCCGCTGCGAGCCGTGTCAATACCGATCCCAACATCAACGTCTATATGGCCCTCAGCGCAACGGAAAATGAGGCACGCGAGATTGAAAAGCGCATCCGTGCCATGCCGGATGTGCAGGCGGTGAAATTCGTTTCGCGTGAAGTGGCATTGGCGCAGATGAAGCAGGTCGCCAACCTCGCGGATTTGCTGGCGAGCCTGGAATCCAATCCCCTGCCCCACGCGTTGTCGATCCAGCCCAAATCGAGCGAGCCGGACGCACTCGCGGCGCTGCGCAAGGATTTATCCGCGTTGCCCAAGGTCGAATACGTCGTGATGGATTTCGAGTGGGCGCAAAAGCTGAAGCGTTTCGCCACCTTCGCCGAACGGCTGGTGATTTTGCTGGGACTGGTACTGGCGCTGGCCGTCGTGTTTGTCACCGGCAATACGATACGGCTGCAGATACTCACGCAAAAGGATGAAATCGAGGTAACCCAGCTCATTGGCGGAACCCAGCGGTTTGTGCGGCGGCCGTTTCTCTATTTCGGCGCCATCCAGGGGCTTTTGGCGGGGCTGGTTGCTGTGGCTGCGGTGACGGGCTTCATTGGCTGGGCGGGTGGCGAGGTGCAGGCCTTAACTGCCTCTTACGGGGGAGAGTTCGGGTTGCAGTCCCCGTCGCTTCGGACCGCAGGCGGCGTTGTCTTGGCGGCGGCGCTACTGGGGTGGCTGGGGGCGTTCATTTCGGTGTGGATTTACCTTCGAACCACACGAAACGGATAGCAGACTCCAGCATGGGTGCGACTTCCCGGCCATTTCAGTCCTGAAAGCCGCCCCTGGTCTAGGGTTTGAAATAATTTCTACAATTTATTGGCCGAAAACTTGAATTTTCCCCAGTAGTCCACATCTTTTGACTACCCGGGGACTCAGCCGGTCCTACCGCAAGTTCATGGACCTGCTGGCGTGAAATTGAAGGAACCTTTTGGGCTATTAGCACTCACACATGAAGAGTGCTAAAATCAACGCAACCCGTAATTTCGGGATTGGTGGAGGTCCAGATGACTGCTGCTACGATGAATTTGCCCGCCCTGTCGGTCGGGAGTATTGAAAACTACATTTCGACGGTAAATCGCGTTCCCCTCCTGACGCCCGAGCGCGAGCACGCGCTGGGCGTTGCCTTGGCGACCCGTGGTGACCTGTCTGCCGCGTCAGAAATGGTGATGTCGCATTTGCGCCTGGTGGTGTCGATTGCCCGCAATTACACGGGCTATGGCCTGCCACATGCCGACCTGATCCAGGAAGGCAATATCGGCCTGATGAAAGCGGTGAAGCGATTTGACCCTGATCGCGGCGTTCGCCTCGTATCGTTCGCGGTGCACTGGATCAAGGCCGAAATCCACGAATACATCCTCAAGAACTGGCGCATTGTGAAAGTCGCGACCACCAAGGCGCAGCGCAAGCTGTTTTTCAACCTGCGCAGCATGAAGCCCAATTTCGGCACGCTTTCGCCGTCCGAAGTGAAGGAAGTGGCACGCGTGCTGAACGTGAAGGAAACCGACGTCACTGAAATGGAAAAGCGCCTGTCGGGCCAGGAGATTTCACTTGAGCCGGCCAATGACGATGAAGACAGCAACTGGGTCAGCCCGATTGCCTATCTTCAGGACGCGACGGTAGATCCTTCCGAAAGCCTTGCGATCCGCCAGAAAGAATCCGCCGCGACCAATGGCATGCGCGCTGCGCTGGAGAGCCTCGACGAACGTAGCCGCCGCATTATCGAAACCCGCTGGCTCAACGAGGGTGAAGAAAAAACCCTGCATGAACTCGCTGCGGAATTCGGCGTGTCGGCTGAGCGCATTCGCCAGATTGAGGCGAAGGCCATGCAGAAGATGAAGGCTTCACTGAAAGACTACGACGCGGTCCGGCTTTAAGCGGAATTAGGCGATCGCGTCTCCAGAAGGCCGCCATGTTTACGCATGGCGGCCTTTTCAATTTGCAAAACCGTTTTTCCGCTTTGCGGTAGCGAATAGAAGGTGGCGCGCTTAAACTAGTTGTCCCCAACCTGTTTTTCCCGCGCCTTCAGGAAGCCCAAAAGGTCCCGACATGACAACCAAACCCACACCGCTGTTTCGTTCCGACGAAGACGACGCGACCCGGCCCGCCTCCGAGCGCATTCGCTCGCGCCTGGAGAAGGCCAACCAGCGCTATTTCGCGAATGACAACATTTCCGCTTTCCTTGAAGAAGGCGAAGTGGACGCGCTGAGGAGCGAAGTCGAGGAAAAAATGGCGGGCGTATTGAAGAGCCTGGTTATCGATACCGAGAGCGATCACAACACGCGCGAAACGGCACGGCGTGTGGCGAAGATGTTCATGACCGAGGTCTTCAAGGGGCGCTATGCGGCGATGCCGGACGTCACCGAATTTCCGAATGTGGAAAAGCTCAATGAGTTGCTTATCGTCGGTCCGATCACCGTTCGCAGCGCGTGTTCACATCATTTGTGCCCGATTCTGGGCAAGGTGTGGATCGGCGTGATGCCGAACCAGCATTCAAACCTGATCGGCCTTTCCAAGTATGCACGCATTTGCGATTGGGTGATGAGCCGCCCGCAGATCCAGGAAGAGGCCGTGGTACAGCTGGCCAATATCCTGCAGGAAAAAGTGAAGCCCGATGGGCTTGCCGTCGTGATTGAGGCCGATCATTTCTGCATGCAATGGCGCGGCGTGAAAGACGTCGATGCGCTGATGACCAACAGCGTCATGCGCGGCGCGTTCCTGACGGATCCCAACCTGCGCCGGGAATTTCTCTCGCTGCTCAGTCGCAAATCGCGTTAAGTTGTTCTCACGCAAGTACATGTGCGCGTGAGTCCGCCAGCCAAATCTCACTAGCGCATTCGTTGGTTCGCGCAGGTTACGCGCAACCCATCACGCCTTGGCAGCAATGATCTGGATTTCGACCTTGTAGGCCGGCTTCGCGAGCTTCGCTTCAACGGTCGCACGCGGCGGCGTATGTCCTGGCGCAACCCAGCCATCCCACACCGCATTCATTGCAGGGAAATCAGCCATGTCGGTAACGTAAATCGTGGTGGATAGAATTTGCGTCTTGTCGCTGCCTGCCTCCGCGAGCAACTTGTCGATCCCGGCCAGAACTTGTCTTGTCTGTCCCCCCATGTCTTGCGAGGTGTCGTCGGCTACCTGGCCCGCAAGATAAATCGTGTTGTTGTGAATCGCCATTTCGGACAGGCGCGGCCCCACGTGAAAGCGTTGAATCGTCATCAGGATGTTCCTTTCAAAAGTAATTTGACGTCGGCCGTGATCTTGTCGACCTCCATGCCGTAATTGATGAACAACCGCAGCTGGCCCTGCGGATCGAATACCAGCGACGCGGCGGTGTGGGCCAGTGTGTAACTCTCGGGTGTCTTCCCTTCCACCACCTGCTGCACGATCTTGAAATCCCTCGCGACCTTGTCAGTTGCGGCCTGGTCTCCGTATAGCCCGAGGAAGCTGGGATTGAATGAAGGCACGTATTGCGCGAGCACGGCCTGCGTGTCGCGTTTCGGATCGACTGTTACGAACAACACCTGCAATTTTTCTGCGTCAGCACCCAGTTTTTGCATTACCTGGCGCATATCGGACAGAGTGGTCGGGCAGACATCCGGGCATTGCGTATAGCCAAAAAACAGCACGACCACCTTGCCGCGGAAATCGGCCAGGGTCCGCGGCTTGCCGGTGTGATCGATTAACCGGAAATCAGTGCCGTAACCCTGGATGCCGGTGATGTCCAGCGAATTGAAAACCGGTTTGCTCTCGCAGGCGCCAAGCAACACCAGCATGGCAACGGCGCATAGCAACCGGCGCACGGATGCGATCACGGCATCACCAGCGGCGCGTAATGGTCGATGAGCAAAGCGGCGAACAGCAGTGAGAGATACAGGATGGAAAACGAAAAGGTTCGCCTTGCCAGCGCGTCACTGTAGTTGCGATACATGCGGAAGGCGTACCAGAGAAAAATGCCGTCAAGCACCAGGACCGACGCGAGGTAAATCCAGCCGCTCATTCCGACCACGAAGGGCAGCATCGTTGCTGCGGTCAGCAGGAATGTGTACAGCAGCAAATGCAGCTTGGTAAATGCATCGCCATGCGTGACGGGCAACATGGGCACGCCGGCTTTGGCATATTCGTTCTTGCGATACAGCGCGAGCGCCCAGAAATGCGGTGGGGTCCAGGCAAAGATAATAAGGAACAGCAGCAGCGCCCTGGGGTCAACCACACCCGTCACGGCGGCCCAGCCAAGAATGGGCGGCATCGCACCTGACGCACCGCCGATGACGATATTTTGCGGGGTCGCGGGTTTCAGGATGATGGTGTAAATCACCGCGTAGCCGACGAAGGTGCCAAGGGTCAGCCACATCGTCAGTGGATTGACAAAATGGTAAAGCACCAGCAGCCCACTGCCGCCGACAATGCCGGCCAGCAAAAGAATCTGCAATGTGGAAATGGAACCCGCCACCGTCGGGCGCGCGCGGGTGCGCGCCATTTTCTGGTCGATCTGCTGTTCGACCAGGCAGTTAAATGCGGCTGCCGCACCCGCCACCAGCGCGATGCCGATGGTCGCCTTCAGCATGAGTACCAGGTCCCAACCCATTCCCACCGGATAGGCGAGCATCATGCCGATGATCGCCGTGAAAACGATCAGCGCATTGACCCTGGGCTTGGTCAATTCCAGGAATTGAGCCAGCACGCCGGGTTGGGATTGGGAGACAGCCTGTTGCGACATTCGCTTCTAACTCCGGCTCTTGGCCATGCGTAAATTGATCAACAGCAGCAATGCAAACAGAATTGCGGCAACTCCGTTGTGCGCCACCGCGATCGGCAACGGCAACGAGAACGCGACGTTTGAAATTCCCAGCAAGATCTGCACACCCAGCAGCACCAGAAGCATTCTCGCTGCTTTCCTGCCTGATTCAATCTTCATGAGCGAAATCGCAAATCCGCCCACCACCAGCAACGTAATAATTGCGCCAAGCCGATGCGTCCAGTGAATCGCGCGCAATGCATCCAGCGTCAGCAACTCACCATCGGGACCGACGCCAAGCGGCCGTATGACATGAAAGGCGTTGGCAAAATCCATGGCGGGAATCCAGGCGCCATGACACGTCGGCAAATCGCTGCAGGCCAGTGCCGCGTAGTTGGTACTAACCCATCCACCCAGCGTAATCTGCATCAACAATACGGCCAACGCGAGCCAGCCGAAAATCGTCTTTGCGCTGGGCGCCATTATAGCGCCGGCCCATTTTCCGGCCGACGGCTGACGCTGCAAAATCCACATCAATAGCGAGAGAATGGTGATGCCGCCCAGCAGATGGCCGGTGACGATGGCCGGCTTCAGCAGCATGGTCACCGTCCACGCGCCCAGCGCCGCCTGGAAAATGACCGCGCCCGCAAGCACTATCGGTAGCACTGGTGACTGCCGCCAGGCAACGCGATTTCGCCACGCGGCGAACATGATTGCGGCAATCAGTGCGCCAACAAACATGGCGAAATAACGATGTGTCATTTCTTTCCAGGCCTTGGCCAGCGAAACCGGCCCGCCCGGCTGAATCGATTCTGCCGTCCTGATTTCCTCGGCCGAATGCGCAGGTGTCAGGTTTCCGTAGCAGCCGGGCCAGTCAGGACAGCCGAGGCCGGCGTCGGAAAGGCGCACGAATGCACCGAGTACGATCAGCACGAGGGTTAGGCAGGCGGTCGCCAACACAAGCCTGTAGTAGTGGCGTTGGTCGCGCCCTGTCCACAGGAAAACACCAACAATCAACGCAAGCGTGACAAGTCCGATTGCACCGCGCTCAAATCCGCTCATATTCATTTGTAGAAAATACTTTCTTTGCTCAGCCGATTTGCGAAGCCTTGAGCACACGCTGTAGATCGTTGGACATTTTCTTGATGTCAGGCTCAGGCGCATAACGCATGAAAAGATTGCCCATGGTATCTGCGGCATAAATCGCGGCGCGTCCACTGCTATCACCCGGCGCAGCGGGCAGCAACGCAAGCCATGCCGATGACTTGGCGGACACCCAGATGGTGCCGTCAAATTCCGTTTGCAATAGTGGGGATGGGCGAACATCGTCGTCCAGCAACACGACGCGCAGCACCCGATCCTGTTCGCGGCCTAGGATGAGCCTGGCCTGTCGCATCGCGTAAAGCTTCTTTTGGCAAGCCAATTCGCAATTGCCACTGTCACGCGTGATGACCAGCCATTTGCCGCGCAGCCCTGACGTCCTGGGCTCAGTGTTCGCGACCGGGCTCGGCAATGCTATTTCCGGCAGCGCTATCACCGGGGTAATGAGCGTTCCATAGTTGCTGGTTTTGCTGGGCGGGAAAAAATAGAACACCACGAACGACGCCACGGTCGGCACGATAAACAACGCGATGAGCAAAAGGAATTTGGCGCGCTGGCTCATATTTTTTCTTTTTCGGGAACGGGAAGATTTGAAGATTGTGAAACGACTTTTACGGACCCTGCATCAGCAGCGATCAAGCGGGTATTCATCACCAGCCACAGCACAATCAATGTGGCCGCCAGCGAATACCAGGAAGATATAATGTTAGGGTTGGCGACCGTATTCTGACTGGCTTCCTGCATCACAGCGGCGGCATCCTTATCGTTGGCGAGCTGCAGTTGGGCGTACACCAGGTAGTCCATCGCATGCAGAGCGCCGCTACCTTCTTTTTCCGCCATGGCGG
>JBDTWS010000037.1:0-24859 GCA_040006575.1 Betaproteobacteria bacterium | reverse complement strand
GGAAACAAGTTGACTGTACCCACGAAATTCGCAACGAAGCGATTTGCAGGCTGGTCGTACAACTCCATGGGGGTTCCGATCTGCTGGATGACGCCCTGGTCCATGACGGCCACGCGATCGCAGGTGGTGAGCGCCTCTTCCTGGTCATGCGTGACAAAAATGGTGGTGATGCCCAGTCGCCGCTGCAACGCCTTGAGTTCCTGCCGCATCTGCACGCGCAGTTTGGCGTCGAGGTTTGACAGCGGCTCATCGAGGAGCAGGACCCCGGGCTCGATGGCAAGCGTGCGCGCCAATGCGACGCGTTGCTGCTGTCCGCCTGACAGCTGGTTAGGGTGGCGATTGGCATACTCGGCGAGGCCGACGAGATTGAGTGCCTCGGCGACTTTGGTCTTGATTTGTTCGCGCGGCAACTTCCGCTCTTCAAGGCCGAATGCGACGTTTTTCTCCACTGTCATGTGCGGCCACAGCGCGTAGTTCTGGAACACCATGCCGATGTTGCGCTGCCACGGCGCAATTTTGGTGATGTCCTGTCCTTCGACCAGCAGTTGGCCGGATTGCGCGAAATTGAATCCCGCAATGAGCCGGAGCAAGGTGGATTTGCCCGAGCCACTGGGACCCAGCAAGGCAAAAAATTCGCCAGGCTGGATATGCAGGCTGATGCCTTTCAGGACTTGCGTTGCACCGTAGGCAAGCGCGATGTCGCGGCATTCAACGGAAATGGGTTTCATTTTTCGCCTTCAGGTTTCGCGGTGAAATGTCATTTGGGTTTTGCCTGTGGCATGGCAGATGTGGCACGGCTTGAGATCACGCGATGGGAAAAATACGTGCCGATCGCGACGATGATGACGGCCAGGACGCCCAGTGCCGCGCCGGGGCCGCGGCCCGCAATTGATTGCATGTACAGATAAATGCCATAGGACATCGGGGCATCGCTCTGCGTTGTCGTGAGCATGATGGTCGCCGAGAGTTCGACTGCCGCCGTGATGAAGCTCGTAACGAAACCGGCGAGGATGCCGCCCGCCATCAG
This sequence comes from Betaproteobacteria bacterium, assembly GCA_040006575.1. Lineage (GTDB taxonomy): Bacteria > Pseudomonadota > Gammaproteobacteria > Burkholderiales > Usitatibacteraceae > UKL13-2. Next base: position 23,832 of record JBDTWS010000037.1, on the reverse strand, counting down.
CGGTACGACGATGCGGCGAATCATGCGGCCGGGTGGCGCCCCCAGGTTCGAGGCGGCTTCTTCAAGTGAAAGCGACACCTGCTGCAATGCCGCCATGCACGAGCGCAACGCATAAGGCAGGCGCCGGATGGCGTAGGCGATGGCGATGATGATCCACAGTGACGTGACAGCGGAATCGGTGAAGGGCAGTTGAACGTCCTTGTAGGTCCGCAGGTAGCCGATGCCGAGCACGATACCCGGAACGGCCAGCGCAGCAGAGGCCATGAAATCCAGCCACCTGCGACCGCGCAGGTCGGTGCGAAGTATGAGATAGGCGATCGCGGTTCCGAGCACCACGTCCAGCGTGGCGGCAATGCCGCAGTACAGCAGCGTATTGCCGATCATGCGCGGGCTGTCAACGAGCACGGTTTTGTAGTGTTCGAGTGTGTACGCATCCGGCAATGCTGAAAAACTCCATACCTTGGCAAACGACAGCAGCAGGAGTGCGATATGCGGAGAGAGCACCAGCAGCATGACAAGTGCGATCCCGCCATACGCGAAAAAGGCCTGGCCCGCCGATAGGCGCCGGCGGGTGAGCGAGGAGCCGCCTTTTTGCGTAGTCGAATAATCCTTGCCCTTCATCACGCGCGCCGACATCCACAGCGCCAGCAGGGAAAAGGCCACCATGATCACACTGATGACATAACCGATCGGATCTTCCAGGCCAACTGAGGTGATGCGCAGATAGGCCTGCGGCGCCAACATGTTGGTGACGTTGAGTACGAGCGGCGTGCCTAGGTCATCGAACACCTTGATAAACACCAGCGAGGCACCGGCCACATAGCCGGGCATGGCGAGCGGAAATACGATTCGCCTGAAAAGCCGGAAACCGTGTGCACCCAGGTTCTGCGCGCTTTCTTCCATCGAACTGTCAATGTTGTTCAACGCAACAGTGAGGTTCAGCAATATGAAAGGAAAGTAGTGAAGGGTCTCGACGAAGATGACACCCCACAGGCCCTCCATGAATGGTATGGAAAATCCGAACGATTCGTCCAGCAGCAAATTGATCGAACCCGAGCGCCCGAAAATCAATTGCATGGCAACAGCACCGACGAAAGGCGGCATGATCAAGGGAAGCACACCAAGCGTCTGGATAAGGAGCGCGCCGCGAAACTGGAAACGAATGGTCAGGTACGCTAGTGGAAGAGAAATCAGTGAGGCAAACAGCACACTCGCAAGCGACACCAGCAGGCTGTTCCAGAATGCCTCCTGCATGAGCGAAATGTTGAAAAAAGTGACGAAATGAGCAAAGGTCATTCCGCCCTGTCCGTCGGAAAATGCCACATAGCAAACTTTGGCGACCGGAAAGATCAAAAAAGCCAGCAGGAACAAGGCGATAGCGGCTGCCAAGCTGGTCTGAACCGCGCGCCGCCTGAAATTTGCAGATTTCACCCATCCCCCGGTTACGTGTGCCGATCACTTGATTTTCTTCTTGAATAATCAGTGACATTGCGCTATTTTTGGAAGTGTTTCTTAAATAGTTTTTTTAAGTTATTATAAATCCAAGTATTTAGGTCAATAGTGCGGACTCCAGTGCGAAATACAAAGGGTGTTGGCAAAAAACGCGATTGCGTCCGCAATCTTGCAGAAAAAACAGGTTCGGCCCAAGCTATTGGAATGTCAAAAAGACACATTGGGTGCGGGGAGGGTATGTGGCGCTGACAGATGCTTTGCAAATAGTAAGCATCACTGATCCGGGTAGAGTGCGCGGTCACAATGAGGACTGCGTGGAGTCCCGGCCGGAAATAGGGATCGTGGTGCTGGCCGACGGCATGGGCGGATATAACGCCGGCGAAGTTGCGAGCGGGATGGCGACTTCACTGATCGCGTCCGGCCTGGCGCAGGCCTGGAACAAGGATTCGCTGAAAAAACTGGATCGCGAAGGTGCAATGGCGCTGTCGCAATCCATTTTGCAGACCCAGGTGGGCGCGGCCAATACCGCAATTTACGAAGCGGCGCAGAAGGATCCGCATTGCGCGGGAATGGGCACGACACTGGTGGCGTGTTTGTTTTACGACAACTTCCTTACCGTCGGGCACATTGGCGATTCGCGCTTGTACCGGATGCGCAACGATGCGCTGGAACAAGTGACACGCGATCATTCGCTGCTTCAGGAGCAAATCGATTCAGGATTGATCACGAAGGAAGATGCGCGGTCCTCGCACAACAAAAATCTGGTGACACGGGCGGTCGGAATCGACCCCGATGTAGATGCGGAAATTCATTCGTACGACGTGATGGAAGGGGATATTTTCCTGCTCTGTTCCGACGGTCTTAACGACATGATCGAAGATGATGAGATCCAGATGACATTGATCGCGCTGCGATCAAACCTGGATTTGACCGCGCAGCAACTTGTCCAGGCGGCGAATGATGCGGGTGGTCGGGACAATGTTTCTGTGATGCTGGTTAGGATTGTGAAAACGTTTGGCGTTGAACGCGGCTTCTGGGCGCGTGTGAAATCCTGGTTCGGTTAAGTTAAAAAAGCGCGGCACCCGTAGCAAAGCTGTGGGGCCGGCGCAAATCGGAAGAATTTTCTTAGGGTTAAGGCTATGGCAAAACTGATCTTGAGTGTAGATGGAACGGTGCTGAAAGAGATAACGCTCAATAAAGAGCGGACCACTCTTGGACGCAAGCCCCACAACGACATACAGGTCGATAACCTGGCTGTCTCGGGGGAGCACGCGGCCATCATCACCATCCTCAACGATTCATTCATTGAGGACCTGAATTCCACCAACGGGACTTTGGTCAACGGCAAGCCGATCAAGAAACATTTCCTGCAGAACAACGACGTCATCGAAATCGGCAAGCACAAACTCAAGTATTTCAATGACGCGCCGGTAGCTGCAACGTCGGCCGACTTTGAAAAGACGATGATCATCCGCAAGGCACCTGCTGCAGCACCGGCTGCCCCGGCATTGCCTACGTCTGATACGCAAACAAATCTGAAGCCGTTGGCAATGCCCGGCGCTACGTCGCCGCCGGCACTGGCACCCGTGCCGTCCGCAGCACCATCTCCGGCGCCGATGCAGGCCGCGCCCGCACCTGCGCCCGCGCCGATGCGTCCGGCAGCGCCTGCAGCACCGGCACACGATCCCAACGGACCCGCGCGTGACTCGGCAATTCAGGTTTTGTCAGGTGCGGCCGCTGGCCGCACGCTTGACCTCACCAAGAATCTCACCACCATTGGCAAGCCTGGCGTTCAGGTGGCCGTTATCACCCGGCGCCCGACAGGGTTTTTCATTACCCATGTGGAAGGGACGACATTCCCGACGATCAACGGCGTACCGCTAGGCGCACAGGCACAACAGTTGGGTGATCATGACCTGATTGAAATTGCCGGCGTAAAGATGGAGTTTTTCTATAAACCCTGACCAGTGCGCCTGAATCAGGAAGCTTGATGCTGAACCAGGCGCGCGGAGGGTGTGAGCTAAGGCACATTTTTTCCGCTCCTTGCAGCGCATAATCGCATTGGTATCAGCAGCAAAATCCTGACGGCAAGGATGCTGCTGCCGACTGGTTCTGAAAGAAGCCGCAATCGACCTGACAGCGGCTCACAAGCGTGGGTGCGAGGGTATATGCGAATCAAGGTTCTAGGTTGCAGCGGCGGGATCGGGGGAGACCTTCGCACGACCTCAATGCTCGTCGACGACGACATGCTTATTGATGCCGGCACCGGGGTAAGCGACCTGTCTATCGAGCAACTGGTGAAAATAGACCATATTTTCGTCACCCATTCCCACCTCGATCATGTGACCAGCATTCCGTTCCTCGTGGACACGGTCTGCTGGATGCGGGACCGCCCGATCACCGTGTACAGCACGGCTGCGACCATACAGATTCTCAAGGAACACTTGTTCAACTGGAAAATCTGGCCCGATTTTTCGGAGATTCCGAACGGTGACCAGATGTGCATGGTCTACAAGGAAATCTCGGTTGGCGAAACGCTGGATTTCGACGGTCGGAAAATCACCGCGATTCCCGCAGTTCACACCGTTCCCGCTGTGGGTTATTTGCTTGACAGTGGCGCGGCAACGCTGATTTTCAGCGGGGACACAACGACCAACGACGCACTCTGGGAGATAGCCAATCGCGTCAAGAATCTGAAGTATCTTATTATTGAGACTGCGTTTCCCAACAAGGAACGTGAGATCGCCATAGCCTCCAAACACCTGTGCCCGAGCATGCTTGCTGAAGAACTGGCCAAGCTCAATCGTCCCGTTGAGGTGCTGGTGACCCATTTGAAACCAGGTGAAATTCATCTCACGATGAGTGAAATTGGACGCAACGCCGGCAAGTGGCGGCCGCGAATGCTTGAAAATGGCATGGAAATGACGATATAAAGTTGTCTGATGACGGTTTGGTTTGAAATACCGGGCAGTGAATGAGTCAATGTCCGTGGATGTAAAAATGAAAGAAATGGGGTGCTAGTTATGAGTGCTGTATTGGAACCCAAAGCGGGTAACAGCCCCGGTGGTGCCGCGAATGTGGCGGACATGTCGTCCAAGCTCGCGTTTTCGAAGAAAATCCAGACCGTCACCAACCGCATTCACTCGACAACCAATGTCGATGAAATCATGTTGGATGTGGCCCGTGATATTTGCCAGCTGTTCGACGCCGACAGGTTGACGATTTACACCTTGTCCGAAGACAGCCAGTCCATCGTATCCAAAGTGAAGTCCGGACTGAATTCGTTCAAGGACATCAAGCTTCCACTGTCCGAGAGTTCAATAGCGGGCTGCGCCGCCCTCAACAAGCGTTTCATGAACATCAAGGATGTTTACGACGACGCCGAGCTCAGGAGTTTTTCTCCCAACCTTGCGTTCCTCAAGGCTGTGGACCAGCGCACCGGCTATCGCACCAAGCAGATGATGGTAGCGCCGATCACGGGCGGTGAAGGTGGTGGTGAGTTGCTGGGGGTCATCCAGGTTATCAATCACCTTCCGGGCACGCCCTTTCCCGCGCTTGCGGAAGAGGGGCTTGTTGAACTGGCAAAAACGCTGGCCATTGCTTTTCGCGTTCGCCAGCAGATACCAGGACAGATCAAGTCTAAATTTGAGTACCTTATTATCGATAACGTCATCTCCGAGGGGGAGCTTGAGTTGGCGACGCGCACGGCGCGACGTAAGAACAAGAATGTGGAAGATATCCTGATCGATGAATTCCAGGTCAAGCCGCCGGCGCTTGGTGCGGCGCTGGCGAAATATTTTGGTGTTGCCTATGAGCCTTTCAAACCGGATCGAATTCGGCCGCTGGACCTGCTCAAGAATCTGAAAAGGGATTACGCGGAATCCGCGAATTGGCTCCCCATCGAGGACAGCAAAGAAGGCCTGATTATCCTCACGACAGATCCCGAGCATTTAAAGAGCTCACGGGTTGTGGAAAACATTTTTCCAAAGCAGAAGCCCGTATACCGCGTTTGTGCTTCACGGGATTTTATCCAGACGCTGAATCACTTTTTTGGTGGCGATGGCATGGGCTCCGAAGATATCGGCGACCTGCTCTCCAATCTGGACGACGAAACGGAAGCGATTGACATCGGCGGCGACGATCTTTCGGCCGCAGCCGACAATGAACTTGTGAAGCTGGTCAACAAGATTATTGTGGACGCGTATAACCAGGGTGCATCGGATATTCACATTGAACCGATGCCGGGCAAGGGAAAAACCGGCGTCCGCTTCCGCAAGGACGGCACGTTGTTTCCGTATATTGAAGTGCCATCGAGCTACCGCAATGCGCTGGCCGCCCGCCTGAAAATCATGTGCGACCTGGACATTTCAGAAAAGCGCAAGCCGCAGGACGGCAAGATCAAATTCAAGAAATACGGTCCGCTGGATATCGAGCTTCGTGTGGCCACAATTCCGACAACTGGCGGGGTCGAGGACATCGTGATGCGTATCCTCGCCGCAGGTGAGCCGATTCCGTTGGATAAGCTCGGCCTGACTACCAAGAACAAGAATAATCTGGTGACAGCCGTTTCAAAACCATACGGTCTGTTTTTCGTTTGCGGCCCAACTGGTTCCGGCAAAACGACAACGCTGCATTCAGTGCTTGGTTCGCTGAACACGCCCGAGACCAAGATCTGGACGGCGGAAGATCCCGTTGAAATTACGCAGAAGGGCCTGCGCCAGGTACAAGTAAACAAAAAAGTGATCGACTTCCCTGTTGTGATGAAAGCATTTCTTCGTGCCGATCCGGACATCATCATGGTCGGCGAAATGCGCGATGCTGAAACGACACATATCGGCATTGAGGCATCGCTCACGGGCCACATGGTGTTCGCTACCTTGCACACCAACTCAGCGCCTGAAGCCGTGATCCGCCTTCTGGACATGGGCATGGATCCGTTCAATTTTGCCGATGCGCTGAGTGGCATCCTCGCGCAACGACTGGCAAAAAGACTGTGCGGAAAATGCAAGGAAGCGTATTCGCCGGATGCAGAAGAGCTCAAGGCCTTCATGCATGAGTTCACCAACGACCTTCGTCAAACTGAGCCATGGAAAAAAGATCCACAGGGCGAGGCAAAAAAACTCTATGACTATTGGCTGAAGGAGTACGGCAAAGACGGAAAGCTCACCTTGCAGCGCGCCAAAGGATGTGATGCCTGCGGCGGATCGGGCTACAAGGGGCGCGTGGGCTTGCATGAGCTCATGATCGCGAGTGACGCGGTGAAGAAGATGGTGCAGGAAAAGGCCCGGGTCGCGGATTTGTTCGTCAAATGCGTCGAAGAAGGCATGAACACGCTGAAGATGGACGGCATGGAAAAAGTGATGATGGGATTGACCGACATGAAGCAGGTAAGGGCGGTCTGCATCAAGTAATGACCTCGCACGCCGACGCAAAAGCTATCAGCCGTTCGTTCAGGGCCCAGCCGGATGGCGAGGCCAGCGAAGGCTTGTTTACGTCGCTGGAGTACCTGAATCGCATTGGTATCGCCCTGTCTTCCGAAAAGGATATCAATCGTCTCCTGGAGACCATCCTGCATGCCGCAAAGACCATTACCAATGCCGACGGCGGGACGCTTTATCGCGTTTTCGACGACCAGCTCAAATTTGAAATTGTCCTCAACGACAGCCTGAAAATTGCGATGGGCGGCACGACAGGTAACGATGTGCCGTTTTATCCCATTCCCTTGCATCATCCCGACGGTTCAGAAAACAACACGATGGTGGCCGCGTACGCCGCGCTGCGCGATGAAACCGTCAACATTGCTGATGCCTATGCAGCCGAGGGATTCGATTTTTCGGGGACCCGCAATTTCGACAAGAAGACGGGCTATCGGTCCATGTCTTTCCTGACCATCCCGATGAAGAATCATGATGGTGAAATCATTGGCGTGCTGCAGCTTCTCAATGCCCAGAAAAAAAACAAGGAAGTAACACTTTTCACGGTTGAGGATCAGCGGCTTGCGGAATCCCTGGCATCGCAGGCTGCGATCGCTCTCACCAACCGCATGCTGATTACGCAGCTGGAGACATTGTTTGAATCGCTCATCGAACTCATCAATACCGCCATCGATGAAAAGTCCCCTTACACCGGGGGGCACTGCAAACGCGTACCGACGCTCACGATGATGTTGGCGGAGGCAGCGGCAGCGACTGAGAATGGTCCTTTGGCGGATTTCCGGATGACGGACAAGGATCGCTACGAACTGAAAATTGCCGGATTGCTGCACGACTGTGGAAAGATCACGACCCCCGTTCATGTCGTGGATAAAGCCACCAAACTGGAAACGATTTTTGACCGTGTGCATCTGGTTTCGCAGCGCTTCGAGATTTTGAAACGCGACGCGGAAATTGCAATGCTGAAAGCCAGCATGAGTGCAACGAAAGCCGGCGACGTCCAGGCTGTGGCCGTTGCAGAGGCGGACTTCAGAGCCCAAATAGCACAACTCGATGATGACTGCGAATTTCTCAAGCGCGCCAATATCGGCGGTGAGCGGATGAGTGATGAAGACAGGACCCGTGTCGAAAAAATCGCGCGCTATCCGTTCAAGCAGCCGGCAGGTGAAATAGGTAACTTCCTAACGGACGATGAACGCGACAACCTGAACATTCCGTATGGAACACTGAATGCGGATGAAAGAAAGATCATCAATCACCACATTGATGCAACCATAAACATGCTGGAGGCCCTTCCTTGGCCCAAGCACCTGAAAAATGTGCCTGAATATGCGGGTGGGCATCATGAGCGCATGGACGGAAAGGGATATCCGCGAGGCTTAAAACGCGATCAAATGAGCATCCAGGCCAGAACCATGGGAATCGCAGATATTTTTGAGGCCTTGACCGCGAAGGACCGCCCCTATAAGCCAGGAAAAACGCTCTCAGAATCCCTCGGAATTCTGGGTAAATTTCGCGAAAACGGTCACATTGACCCTGATTTATTTGAGGTTTTCATCCGTTGTGGCGTGTACCTCAAGTACGCAGAGCAGTTTTTGGACCCCGAACAAATTGACAAAGTAGACGAAGCATTGATTCTGGGGGAACGTTAGTGCCGAAAATTGTCACACATGCAAATTGTTCGGCACTAGTTTTTGAGTATCACTTGAATATGCGAGCAGGCTAACCTGTTTGATGGGGATGCACTTGCCCCGGAATGCCACCGCTGCGCCAAGGTGAGATAGTTGTAAGCCGTATCAGGTTGAAATTTCGCCTAACGACCTTCTTTTCTTGCCGGTCGGATTTTACCTGACCCAATTTGAAGAAGATTGTCGCTGGATTGCGACGTTGGCACGGGAGTTGCATATATCTGCTCAGACACATCGCGATGTGTTCACAAATTACTTAACTAGTTAATGGAGTTCTCATGAAAAAAGTTCAACAAGGTTTTACCCTGATCGAACTGATGATCGTGGTTGCGATTATCGGTATTCTGGCTGCTGTTGCTATCCCGGCGTATCAGGATTACACGATTCGTGCAAAAGTGACCGAAGGTCTGGGTCTGGCTGGCGCGGCGAAAACGGCTGTTGCTGAGACGTATTCTTCCAAAGGCGCATCGCCTAGCACCAACGCTTCGGCAGGTTTGCCAGCGTCCGCTTCAATTGTCGGTAACTCGGTTGCGTCCGTTGGCCTGTCCGGCTCGGGTGTGATCACTATTACCTACAAGGCAACTGGTCTCGGCGGCTCGCCAACGGCTGACGGTAAGTTGGTCACTTTGGTTCCTTCGTTCTTGGCTGGCGGTGTGAAATGGTCCTGTACTGGCGGCAACATGCCAGCCAAGTATCGTCCTGCACAGTGCCGCCCATAAACAGTTTATCGTTGTCTGAACTGTTATTTAAAGCCGCCTCGAAGAGGCGGCTTTTTCGTTTTGAGCCAATGCAAAATTGATCGCGCAACTATTCACTTGGCAGGAAATCAAGAATTTTTTTTCGCAAATTAAAGTCGCCTTGACCGGCGATTTTTTTATGCGGTGCTCGCAGTGCAACTTGCGTTGAAGGGCTGAATAATGTCGGACATTGCTTCAGGGAAATCGCGGCGACAGCTTATGATTGCATTATGAAAAATCCCTTTCTCTCATATCGATCCTGGTTGTCGACATTGATGCTGGCTTTGGCCACTAGCATTCTCTACTTCCCGGGATTGCATGGCGATTTCGAGTTCGATGACGGTCCAAACATAATTGACAACGAGGCGCTCAAGCTTGAACAGCTAACGTTAACCAATGTGCTCAAGGTTGCAATGTCGGGGATGTCCGGCCCGCTTGGCCGTTCAGTGAGCATGGTGACATTTGCAGGGAACTACTACCTCACAGGGTTTGATCCGTTCTACTTCAAACTCACCAATTTATTAATCCATCTTTTTGCGGGAGCAGGCGTCTATGCATTGGCGCGACAACTCTCACTGGCGTTAGGCCCAGAAAGTGTTACCGAAAAACATGAGCTCCAAGCCCACCAAATCGCATTGACCGCAACGGCTATCTGGCTGGTTCATCCGTTGAATGTAACGAGCGTCCTCTATGTCGTTCAGCGAATGACGAGTTTGTCGGCGCTTTTTACTTTCTGGGCGGTGGCGCTGTATATTTTTGGCAGGCGAAAAACGCTGGATGGCAAACTAGGCCACGGCTTGTTTTGGATGCTAACGGGCTTGGTGCCAGTATCTATGCTCGCGATCTTCAGCAAGGAAAATGGCGCGCTCGCGCCGTGCTTGACGTTTTGTGTCGAAGTTGTCGTCTTCAGATTTGCTGCTCCCAGCAAAGTTTTGCAATTGTCTTTGTACGGCGTCTTTTTCACTTTTTTGATTTTGGCGGCGACGCTGCTAATCCTCAGGTTTGATCAGATTTACAACTATGTGATCAACGGATATTTACAAAGAGATTTCTCGCTTGCTGATCGCTTGTCGACGCAGCCGGGTGTCCTGCTTTTTTATCTACGACTGCTCGTATTGCCCAGTGCATCCGCTATGGGCCTTTACCATGATGATTTTCCCGTTGTAACCAATTTCTTTGAATCGCCCCAGGCGCTGTTTTCAGCATTGTCAATCGGTGCGTTGCTCGTAACAGGTATTTTTGCGATTCGCAGGGCGCCGCCATTGGCGTTCGCTATTCTTTGGTATTTTGTCGGCCATAGTATGGAATCCACTTTCCTGGCGCTGGAAATGGTCCATGAACATCGGAACTACCTGCCGATTGTCGGGCCGATCTTTGCGGCGTCTTATTACCTCTGGATGGTTGGTGCCGGCGTATTGTCCACCAAGGCTAAGTTGGCCATTTCTGGTGCCATATTCGTGGTGTTCAGTGGCGTGACTTACGTGAGGTCAGTTCAGTGGTCCAACTTGGTCGACCACGCCGCAATTGAAGCGCACAATCATCCACAATCGGAGCGCGCGAATTACCAAATGGGGCGTGTTTATTTCATGCTCAATGCCAACGAAAAAAATCCGGAAATGTCAAAGTTGGCCGACCAGTATTTTGAGCGGGCAGCCAAATTGGGAAGCATAAATATTTACCCGATGGCCGGCAGGCTGCAACTTGCATTCAAGGATCGGACGCCGCCGCCAAAGCATCTCGTCGAAGAAATTGCAAGACGCCTTCAATTTGGACGTGCGTGGGACGCAAATTTGAGCGCGCTCAACAATCTTGTCAATTGTCAGATGACCCAGTACTGCCGTTTTACCGATGAAGAAATGACGTCCATGCTTAAGGCGCCGTTAGCCAATGCTGGATTTAGTCCTAAGGCCAGGGGCGCAGCACATTGGCTTCTAGGGGGATATTATGCGGCCAGGCTTGGCGACTTTCAGGCAGCCAAGCCGCAATTTGAGGCGGCAGTTGAAGCCGAGCCAAATCGAATCGAATATCGGTTGGAACTGGTAAGGTTTTATGGAGTGCTGCAAGATTTGGACGCAGCGGAAGCCCAGTTGAAAGTCGCTCGCAAACTCGACACACTAGGAATTCAACGCAACCGTCTGGACGAAGAGGCGGCCCTCCTTGAGTCGGCCCGCCGAGCACAGTTGAAATGACGTGTAGACAGGGTTTCATGGCGGCGCATTCCAAACAGGACACTGAATTATGTTGAGTATCGTATTGCCCGCGAAGAATGAGGCAAATGGACTATTGAAAGTTCTTCCGACCATAAGGATGCTGCATCCCGACGCAGACATTATCGTGGTTGATGACGGATCAGAAGATCACACAGCAGAGGTTGCCAGGAAGTTCGGGGCACGAGTAGTGCGTCACGTCCGAAGCATGGGAAACGGCGCAGCGATCAAGAGCGGCGCGCGTGCGGCCGCCGGCGAAGTGACGGTATTCATGGATGCGGATGGGCAACACAAACCGGAGGATATTGCCCGGCTGCTTTCGGCGCTAGAGAATGGAAACGACATGGTAGTTGGTTCGCGGTCGCTGGCGTCACAAGCGGGTGCGCATCGCGCCATCGCGAATACCTTCTACAACTGGCTCGCAACCTGGATGGTGGGACAGACCGTAAGCGACCTTACGTCTGGATTTCGCGCGGTTAAAACGAAGCTTTTCAGGAAATACCTGTATTTGCTTCCCAACGGTTTCTCATACCCAACCACGATTACCATGAGTTTTTTTCGCGCTGGCTACGCAGTAAGCTACGTGCCAATTGAAGCACCCGTACGAATCGGCAAGAGTCACGTGCGTATCCTCAGGGACGGCGCGCGCTTTTTTCTCATTATTTTCAAAATAGGCACTTTGTTTGCGCCGCTAAAATTGTTCCTGCCGATCAGCGGAGCATTTTTCGCCACAGCCTGCAGCTACTACCTGTACACCTATCTCGCGTATGGGCGATTTACGAACATGAGTGCGCTACTGTTCATTACATCGATCCTCATTTTCCTGATGGGCCTTATTTCCGAACAGATCAGTGCGTTGAATTACAAGGAAAGCAGTGATTCGTCCGAAGATGTAAGGCCGGGCGCATAGGAGCCACATGCATCGAATTTCAATGGCCCTGACGGCGCAGTTGCCGTGTGCGCGATCTGCAATGTCGAAGGCTAGCCAAGGTGCCTGGGCCGGGCCATAACGTCTTCCGCCAGCCATTGTGACTGACGCTTCTGCTGCTTCGTTACTCCCGCACCGCGAAACTCAGTCCATCGCCATCATTGTGTTGGCGCCGCGCTTCTTAAGCACGAGAAAATAGCCGTTCGGCATCATCTGATCGCTTGTACCGAGGCGAGCAATGAATGCGCCCAGCAGGTTTGTGAAAAGCACCGTGAATGGAAGTAACAGCGCGAAAATCATCAATGGATTTCCTGCGTTGGCCCAGCGCAGAACAGCTTTGCTCCAGGCAATGTTTGTCATCAACGCCGCCGTTTCGGCGGGTTCTCCAACGTGCCGCGCCTCGACGACGTCAAACTCATGTACTTCAGCAAGTTGCGCGAGCCCAAAGCTCGTCCAGCGTCCGAAGTCAAAAGGGGCATCGTGAATCGGATACATGAACGGAACCATCACGAAAAATAGCCCATCTTCAATCAGTACCCGAGAGACTTCCGCCATGCATGATTGCGGCGAACGCAAATGCTCCAGCACATCAAGCAGCAGCACCGTATCAAAGCGTCCCTCTGTAAAGGGCAACGCATGGGCGTCGCCATAAACGGACGGTCGCGTTTTGTACCAGCTTGAAGCTGTCGAGTAGTAGTCGAGTCCAATGTATTCACATCCGGGCGCAAGGTAGGCTTTGATGCGCTGATCCGAACAGCCCACGTCGAGGACGCGGCCGCTGGACCTGCGCCCAATGCACGTAAATAGCGATTTCTCTCCGCGATGCACAAACCATTGCGGATGAAAAGGCGTGCCTTTCAAAAACGAAAATCGTGCGGCGAGGGATGCTGACTCAGTGCGCATATTTGCAGTTGTGATTGACTGATCATTGTGCCGTGATCGGGCTGCGCATGATTGTATATTAAGCTTGCAACCGCTCTTGGGTTACCGCTGCACAGCCAATATGCGGATCGGCAATCCGTTGGAAATAAACGCGTGATAGTACTCCAGGTTATTCAGCTCATCCGAGCCAAGCGGGAAAGGCTCCGCACCCGTCCGCAGCATGCATTGCTGGAATTGCTTCTGTAGCGCCAGCACTTTTCCACCCGGCTGAAGGTGCGGCCAGCTCAACGCCTGCCCAACTGCAGGGGAAATTTCCTGTTGGCCGAACACCCTTCCGGCATTCAGGACGTGACAGGATGCGCATGCGTAATTCTGCTGCCCCATCCTTCGCGAAAACAGCGCACGTCCGGCATCGAATTTCTCACGGGCCTGTGGCGTGCCTACGCGGACGTTGAGTTTCTGTCCTTCCGAAAGACTCCTGAAATAGGCGCCAAGTGGACCTATTACTGCGGCGTCACCAAGGGCAATCTCGCTTTCACCATGCAATGCAAAACATCGATTCAGCGCCATTTCCTGCGTGACGACCCGTTTGCTTTTCGGATCGAACTGCGGATACGTCACTGCAACCCGCTTACCCGCATTGGGGAAACAGCTCGCAAGCGACTTGCCGTTCTTGAATTTTCGTTCCCACAATTTTTTTCCGATGGCCAGGATGTCGGCGCTGTTTGTGGCGTTGTCCGAATTCAATGCGATGGCTTGCACTAATTCCGTGGAACCGCTCGCGCCAGGCCGCCAATGGTCGGGTGTGGAATCGGGCAACAGATTTCGCAAGGCTTGTATCAGCGCAAGCCGATGCTGGTCGGGTGTCTGCAAGCTTTGCGCGCGTGTAGGTAGTGGCTGCAGGCCAATCAGCGGCGCGGCGGCAATCACCAAAAGAAGGGCGGGGATGTTAAAGCGTTTGGACATAATTGACGAGGGCATCGATTTCCGTTTCAGTCAAAATTCGGTTTTTTCCGTAGGCTGGCATTACGGTTTCTGCCATGCGTGCACCCAGTTCCCAGATGTCCGCGCGCAAGCGAGTTTTATCGGGATACCGCGATTGGATGTTTGACAAGTCGGAGCCAATTTTTCTTTTCGCGGCAGGCAGACTGGCGCCCACGGCGTGGCAGGCGTCGCAATTGCCCTTCGCAGGGTCCATGAAAAGTTCGCGTCCGACTGCTGAAGATTGTGCCGATGCACCGGAGGCAAACAGCGCAATTCCCACAGTCAAAAAGCCCATCCATGAAATAAATGGGCCGGGACTGCCACTCCGCGTCATCGTGATCCGACCGTTGCTCGTGGGGTCAATGAGAAGCGCTCCATTAAATCCTTGTCCCTGTCACGCTCCTTATCCCGTTTCTCGCCCGGCATGAGGGCGCGATTCCTGAATGCTGTCTTGAATTCTCGTAGACGTGCTTCGGCGCTGGATACTTCATAAAAGTCGCCGTCCTTTGCTTTCACTGCGATCTCAAGCTGTTCCACCGCACCAATCAGGTTACCTCTCTGGAAATACGCTTCGCCGATGGCGCGATGTTGCGCTAGTTTCTTGTCCTTTTTTTCATAACCCTTTGCTGCGAGTTCATAGAGTCTGGAATCATCCTGGATGTTTTTCAATTGTTCCGTCAGCAGCTCCAGCGCCACATCCGTTTGACCTGCTTCGTACAGCGTGTCGACATAACCATAAAGCAGCGCCTTGTGTTCCGGAAATGCAACCATGCCAGACCTGTAGATTCGCAAGGCTTCGGGCCAGTTGCGTTTGGATTTCTGGATTTCTGCAGCCAGCGTTTCCAGCCAGGGTGAAGCCAACGGGCTGGTGCGGATTGTGGCCAGCTCTTTTTCTGCACCGGAGAGGTCGCGTGTTCTGGACAATGCCAACGCGAGCCCGTAAATATCCGCACGGTTTCGCAATACAGTACTTTCGGCGACAGCCGCGCGAAAATAGGCGGCGGCTTCGTTTGGTCCCATCGTGATCACCCGCAGCTTTGCCTTGGCAAACTTATATTCCATGTTGTCACCCACGGAAAACCGATGTTCGGTCTTGATCTGATCGACGCGGTTCTGCATATCCGCTATCCGCTCGGTTGTAAGTGGATGAGATTGCAAGTATCCGGGCGCCTTGCCTTCGTTGTGCCGGTTCGCACGCATCATGCGCTCGAAGAAACCTACCATGCCATTGGGATCGAAACCTGCGCGTGTCATGATCTGGATGCCGAGACGATCAGCTTCACGTTCAAAATCGCGACTGTAGTTAAGCTGAGTCTGGTATTGCAATGCAGCGGATGTGGCTAGCGCTGCTTCGGTTGCCTGTGCAGAAGACGACGAGTTTGAGCGCGCCGCCAGAATCGCCACTGCGAGCCCCAATATTTGGTAAAGCGCCCCGCCTTTTTGCGCATCTGCACCGCGTGACTGGTGCCGCTGCAGGATATGGGCGATTTCGTGCCCCACCACACCTGCCAGCTCGGATTCGGTAGTGGTTGTCAATACCAATGCGGAATGAATGCCGATAAAACCACCCAGCAGGGCGAAAGCGTTTATGGATTCATCATTGAGCAGAAAGAATTCGAAATCCCGCCGATTGTCGTTTGTCGTATTGCGGCTTGCGGCAATCATCCTGTTGCCCAGGTTGCCGATATAGGCACGCAATTCGGCGTCGTCGACAAATGAGCGGTCGCTTCGTACCTCAAGCATAATTCGCTTGCCGATGGCGCGTTCCTGCGGCTCGGACAGGCTAGCGTCCGAGGAGTCCCCCAGGTCGGGCAGTCCTTCGGCATGCAGCGACAGCGGTGCAGCAACGTGAGCGATGATCACAAGGCTCGCAATCAACCGCTTTGAACGGCCTGCCCAGCTGGGTTTTGTGGGCGACGCCTCAGGGCAATGGGGGGGAAGTGAATATCGCATGGGTAGGTCAGTCAGCAAAGGTACTTTGAAACCGGCGAGGGCTGGTAGTTCCGCCGGATCGCGAAAGGCGACCGTGCACACCCGCAACATCAACCGATTGTACCAACCTAAGCGAGGCAAATTCTCAATGAGCAAACTCAACCATTTTGATGAAAACGGGCTTGCGCACATGGTCAACGTTGGCGAGAAAGTTGAAAGCCATCGTGTAGCGGTAGCATCGGGGCGCATCGCCATGACACCCGCGACATTCGAACTTATCCGCAGTGGCGGTGCAAAAAAAGGTGATGTGCTTGGCGTGGCCCGCATTGCTGCAATACAGGGCGCCAAGCGAACGCCCGACATGATTCCTTTGTCGCACCCGATTATCCTTACCAAGGTAGCCGTCGAGTTTTTACCAGACGCGCAAACCTCATCCATACGCTGTAACGTCACGGTAGAAACGGTAGGCCGCACTGGTGTGGAAATGGAGGCCCTGATGGCAGTCAGCACTGGCCTGCTGACAATTTACGACATGGTCAAGGCAGCGGACCGTGGCATGGTCATCAGTGACGTAAGGTTGCAGGAGAAACGTGGCGGCAAGTCCGGCGATTTCACTGCCGAGGTCAACTAGCGTGCGAAATGCCGTTCGGACAAGAACGCGGCACCTTCACTTAACAGCCAATTGCCGGTATCCTCGTACAGGATTTTTCATCCATGAAGGTCGCGCAGAATTAAAATGCCGGCCACCTGAAAATGACAACTGAAAATAATAAAGTGCGTGCCTCTCGCGAAGAATTTCTGGTTTTCGGTCAACCCGACATTCAGCAGGAAGACATAGACGAGCTGCTGGATTCGGTACGTAAAAACTGGCTTGGCACGGGCCCCAAGGCGGCAGAATTTGAGCGCCGGTTTGCGGCCTACAAAGGTGTCGAAAGTGCGGCGGCCGTGTATTCATGCACGGCGGCATTACAACTTGCCATGATCGCCATCGACATTCAACCCGGCGACGAAGTCATTACTTCCCCCCTTACATTTTGCGCGACGGTGAATGCGATCGTTCACGCGGGCGGCGTACCGGTGTTGGCCGACATCGAACCCGGCTCAATGAACATTTCACCACAGGAAATCGAGAAGAAATTATCGCCGCGCACACGGGCAATCGTACCGGTGCATTTTGCGGGCAGGCCCTGCGACATGGACTGGATCATGCGAATCGCCGAAGATCGCAACCTCAAGGTAATCGAGGATTGCGCTCACGCGATCGAGACTGAGTATCACGGCAAGAAGGCAGGCACGCTGGGTCATTTCGGGTGCTTCAGTTTTTATGCAACCAAGAACCTGGCAACAGGCGAAGGCGGCATGGTACTGGCGAAAAACCGGGAAGACCTGGACCGTATTCGCGTGCTCGCGTTGCACGGCATGAACAAGGACGCCTGGAAAAGATTCAGCGATGCGGGTTACAAACACTACCAGGTTGTAGAGTGTGGATTTAAATACAACATGATGGACATTCAGGCGTCACTGGGAATCCACCAGATTGCGCGCATAGGCAAGATGTGGGAACGTCGCAAGGAATTGTGGAGTATTTATCGCGATGAGCTGGCTTCCTGCAACGTAACACTTCCCGCCATGCCCGACCCTGACACAATCCACGGTTACCATCTTTTCACCATCCTCGTTTCAAAACAAAAGAGCGGCATCGACCGCGATGAATTTCTGGTTCGCATGGGGCAGAAAAAAATCGGTGTCGGCGTGCACTACCTCAGCGTTGCGGAACATCCCGTCTATCAGGAAATGTTTGGCTGGCAGCCGGAGATGTGGCCGGTTTCGTGCGAAGTGGGCCGCACCACGGTGAGCCTGCCGTTCTCGCCGAAGTTGACCGATGCCGACGTTGCCGATGTAATGCATGCTGTCAAGACATCGTTGATACCCTGATATTGTGGCTGCCGACGAGTCAATCCCCAGCGCGCTGCAAGGGCGGCTCCGCAGATGGCGTGCGCCGCTATTTATCGCCTCCCTTATTTACCTGTTGTACCTTCTCAACCAAAGCAGGGATGCCATACTCGCCATACAGTCGCCAAGCTGGCTGGCGCTGATCGCTTCTTTGCTGCTGGGATTGCTTGGTACGCTGGTTGCCGCACTGGCTTTTTTTGGTTTGTTGAAAAAGTACGCGATCAGCACCACGCTCCGCGAGGCTTTCAAGGCTTATTTGGTGTCGCAGGTTGCCAAGTACATCCCCGGCAAAATCTGGGCACTTGCCTATCAGGCGCTTTCATTGGGAGCGGCATTTCGGGATGGCGCGAAGTTAGTCGGGGTAAATATTGAAATATCATTGCTGGCGGTTATCGGCACGAGCATGCTGGTGGTTGGCGCCCTTTGGTGGACCTCCGGAAACCCGGTCTACCTGGCCGCCTTTGCTCTTTCTGCGTTGGTGCTTGCTCTAGTTCCGCGCAGTCAATTTTTGCGCAAACTTATTTCGCGTTTTGGTGGTAGTAAGTTGCCTCAAAGGGACGGCCACGATGCAAATCGATTCTCGCTTGTCGGCATCACCATGGCTGTGGCTGGTTTCATTTACCATGGCCTGGCACTTCCACTGGCTGCATTCGCGGTGTTCGGATGCAGTTTGCAAGACAGTTTCCTGCTGGGCGCATTGTCGGCTGCGGGGTGGGTGGTTGGAACACTTTCGCTCGTTTTCCCGGCAGGAATTGGAATTCGGGAGTTGGTCATGGTCAGCCTTGGCTATGGTTCTGGCCTGTTTTCTGCCGAACTTGTTGCTGCGTTCGCAGTGTTGAGCAGGATCTGGATGATACTGATCGATGTGGCAGGTGCGCTATTGAGCCTCGCGCTCAAACGTGGCGCCGATTCGCAATAGGGAGCACGCACAAGCAATGGTGTCGTTGCGCAAGGGATTCTGGATGATTATCGAGCTCCTCCTCAGGAGCGTTGTGCATCCGCGTTTACGGGCGACGCTGCTTCGTCTGCTTGGCGCAAGCATTGGCAGCAACGTGCGAATCTACGAAGGCCACTTCATGAATCTCGATACGGGATTTTCAAATCTGGCTATCGCTGACGATGTACATATTGCACCCGGTTACATGTTCGATTTGAAGGGGCAGATATTCATTGGCACGGGAAGTACGCTCTCACCCAACGTTACCGTGATGACGCACGCAGATCCCGGAAGCGCACACAATTCTCCATTGTGCGAAATGTATCCGCCTAAAACGGGTGTCGTCCAGATTGGTGACAACTGCTGGATTGGCGCCTGCGCCACGTTGCTGTGTGACGTGCGGGTTGCGAGTGGCGTTGTTGTCGGCGCAACATCCCTGGTGCGAACCAGCATCCCTGACGCCGGCGTCTATGCAGGAACTCCAGTCAGACCGATACGCTCTTACAACGCTACGCTGTAGCGCTAATTGACGACTTGAAATCGCGCACCGCAGTTACGACATCAAAGTCTAATGCCGCCTGAGCGCAATTTACTGCGCAGTGTATCGCCGCATCCAGTTCGTTTTTGCCCAGTGCTTTGGCCAACGCCGCGGCTGTCGCATTTTCAGCCAACCTTCCCACGTTGTAGCGCTTAACCAGCGCCGGCAGGTCACCGACGGGTGTGGAAATGACCGGGCGGCCCGCTTGCATCGCATCTGAAAAAATAACGGGAATGCTCTCTATTCGGGATGGAATGACAAGAATGTCGATCGTATCCAGGAAAGTAGCTGCGGCAGCGGAATCCAGGAAGCCCTTGACAATAATCGGACGGCCCGCATCTTGAAGCGCCCTTGTGGCAGCCATCACCGTGCTCTCCAATGGGCCGCCGCCGGCAATTTCCACGCGTGAAATGCATCGCCACTGCGAGTCGCTGAGAGATTGCAACGCTTCCATCAATAGATCGATCCCCTTGTTGGGATGCCAGCGTCCGAGAAATCCAACGACATATTTCTCCGAAATCGCAAGGGGGCGTGCCGGCAATTTGACCGGCAATCGGCGGCTTGACGGCAGGAAGCGACACTCTCGAGATGAGATACGGGTGGCATCATTCGCCAGCGCAATGCCGTCTGCAAATAGCAATTGCGATTGCCTCAATACATGCCGGAGGTACGATTTCACCACGGGCACTTTTGACAGAACCCAGATATCGCTACCGAGGCACCACACTGAGAAATTAGTCCCGGTTGCGCGTGCCCAGAATCCGGAGGGCAATGCCCAAAATGCGAGTACATGATCGATTTCAATTGCCCGCGACAACGTTCGCGCTGCCGCCCATCCGTTCCAGAGTGTAATGACGATCGCCGGCCAGTGACCTGGATTTACAGGGCTCAGGAGTGACAATGGAAGTCGTGGCGCGCGAAAACGAACAATGTGCAGGCCGCCTTCAACCGATTCAGACTCGCACGCGCCGGGAGCTACGACCCAGACAGCATCTTGAGTTGCCAACTCCTGTGCAAAATCGCGCACAAACCCGCCGGCAGCTTCACTACCGTCTGACGATTCAGGAAATGAGGTGCTTATGATGGCGATGCGCATCTCGTCGCTATTATTCGATGGACCGGCTGTCAACAATTAGTCGCCATTATGCTATTGAGATTTGACGATACGCCGCTAACTACTTCCGATGCTAGTATAAAGACATCCCGAAGTTTCAAATTCAGCCAGCCGATATGACCACTCAACAAATCAGCAAAGAACTCGACGTCAAGGGGCTCAATTGCCCACTGCCCATCCTCCGCGCCAAGAAAGCACTGGCCGATATGGAATCAGGACAGGTCCTTAAAGTAGTCGCCACGGATCCCGGCTCGGTCAATGATTTCGCGGCATTCTGCAAGCAGACGGGGAATCCCCTGCTGTCCTCGAAAGAGACGCCGACAGAGTTCACCTTCGTGATATCGAAACGCTAGTTGTACCGGATAGCGGCAGAGCTGCGGAGGGGGGTACGCCTTGCCCGATGGACCGGCAGAAGCAGGAAAACCATAGCCATGACTTGAAACTCAAGGCTTGGTGCGGCTCACACGGCAATAGTCCCCGGAGAGCCGCGCCAGTGCTAGACTTATGGAAGAACAAATCCGGACCGCGCCTTCGCCAGGTTTGCGTCAGGCTGCCCGATAACTCCCGACAAGTTCAGGTCAAACACGAAGTTGCCGACAGTGATCGGCATTCCGAATTGTGCCTTGACGGCACTGATATCGCTGGCATTGACGGCGCGATTGCCGCTCACATCGCCGACAAAGAAACCCATCGAAGCGGCAGCGCCAATTGAATTGCTAGCGCCCGTAACTGTTGAGAGCGAAACTGTAACGCGCTTGACGTCGGGCACGCCAGTAAGGTTGACGATGACTTCATTGGGATTGGCAGACGTTGCAAAAATCGCGTTGCCGATAGGATTGGTGGATGCGTCTACTGCAGTCACGCTGCCCGGGTTCAGAACGGTATTGTTGAACAGGAAGACGATGCTGTGGCCGGCACCAGCGGCTCTCGGCTCAACCGAAATAAGGCCGCCAATGGGTATTCCAGTAGTGATGGGCTGGTCATACGGCACACCCGCATGGGTTTTACGCGATGACACGGACACCAGTGAAAGCGCGGCGTTCGATACTGGGGTCACGGGCACGGTGGCGGAAGGCGCGCTGGTGCCAATCACGTTGGATGCGGTGACGCTGCAGTTATAAGTCGTGTTGTTGGCCAGCCCCGTAACAGTCAGCGGCGATGCGCCGCCGGATTTGGTGAAGCCGCCCACGTTGCATGTGACTGTGTAGCCGGTGATCGGTGAACCGCCGTTGGAGGCGGGTGGCGTGAAGGCGATGGTTGCTAATGCGTTGCCGGGGGTGGCGGCACCGATGGTTGGTGCGCCTGGTGCAGTTAGCACGATGTTAAACGTTGCTTGCGCCGTCGCCGCTGCAATCATGGTAACCACGCAAGTTGAAGTTCCGCTGCAGCCCGCGCCCGACCAGCCAGCAAAGCTCGATCCACCCTGGGGCGCTGCTGTCAATGTCACGACGGTGCCCGCGGCATACATCTCGATTGAATCGGCGACAGCCGTGTTGATCCCAGCCGGGTTGGACGTAACACTGCCCGCACCTGTTCCGTTACTGTTCACCGTCAGCAGGAACGAGCCCGCGTTTACGGTTTGCGACAGTGTGCCGGATGTGCTGACGTCGTACACGGTGCTACCGGAATACGCAGCGTTAATGGGGTGCGAGCCCTGCGTGAGCGCAGACGTCGTGCACAGCGCAACACCAGCGGACACGGCGACAAGGTTGCAACCCGGAATGACGATACCGCCATCACGGAAGGTTACGACACCGGTCGGTGTCCCGGCTGCTCCGCCAACAGTAGCAGTAAACGTAACTGGCAGCCCGGCATTGGACGGCGTCTGTGATGCCTGCAATGCAACGTTTGAGGCCGACAACGGCAACGGCAATATCACTGCATCAACCCATGCGCGATCGGCACAATTAGTACCACCTGGAGGAGGCGGCGTGACACCGGGAGATCCGCATGCGAACGATAAACGCCCGCGATAACGCCACGTAATTGTGTGGGCGCCGGCAGCAATTGGAATCGTTGTCGTGAGCCAGCCGGTTTCGCCGCCAGCGGAAGTGAATGCCGGTGTCACATTTCCATCGATGATGAAATCCAGTACGCCGTAACTGCTGCTGTACGACGACACCCGATAGGCGAACGTAATGTTTCCGGCCTGGAAATTTCCCGTGTAAACCATATCAGCCGTGCTGTACGTGGTTCCATTGGTGCCGATGACCTTGGGAGAACGCGCGCTGGTGGTTCCTTCAAAGGCGAAATCGGTCGCGGTGGCCCATTGTCCGCTGGGGGATACAGGCGTTGTGTAGCCGGCCGGCAACGTGCCGCCTGGGGGCCAAGTTTCGCCAATGATGACGCTGGCGGTAGTGGGCAATCCCATGAAAATGCCGACAGCGCCAGTTGGACTGGAAAGACTGACAGAAAAAGTTTCTCCACCTTCAGTCACGCCGTCGTTGATCAACGCAATGGCAATCGTCTTGTTCGCAGAATCGCCGCTTGCCCAGCTAAGGGTTCCACTTGCAGCTGTGTAGTCGTACCCGGCTTTTGCGGTGCCGTCTGCTGTTGCGTAATTCACCGACACCGCGCCGTTCGAGGCGCCGATGCGGCTGACGGTTACATTGACGGTCCCGGCCGTTTCAGCTGCTGAGAAGCTCGAGGCTGAAAATTGAATCGCGCCAGGTGGCGGGTCGGCTACCACTGTCGCTTTGACGTTTTGCATCGCGCTGCGCATGTTGTTCATTGACCGCGCGTTGTCTTCCAAATTGACCACACCGCACGGCTGGGAAACGCCACCACCGCCACCAGGCGCGCACATCAGGTTCGGATTGGAAAACTTGAGCGTCACCGGGTTGAAGTAACTCATGATGGTGTCGACATCATTGGTGCTGCCAGGCGAGCAGGTCGGTTGTGTTGCACAACCGCCCGATGCGAATGGCAGATTGGGATTGCATGTAAGGACTCCGCTGGCGCAATAGTAATGGCCAAACGAGTACGGGAATGCTCCTGCTGGAGGAGACGCAACGCCGCCCTGCTGATACGCTGCCGTGGCCTTGTCGT
>JBDTWS010000036.1:0-26274 GCA_040006575.1 Betaproteobacteria bacterium | reverse complement strand
CCTCCGACCTACTGATTACGAATCAGTTGCTCTACCAACTGAGCTACAACAGCACAGCTTGCCATGGTAAGCACGAGATTATAGCGCACCGGCGGTCACTAACCAAGCCCGGCAAACGTAGAGAATTCATGGGGAACGCCGGGCGATGGATTTTCCAGAAAAAACCCGTATAAGGAGGGGTTCCGCTAAGATTTTGCCCGCTAGTACTTCAAACCGTGCCGCCCGTCGCATCCGTTTGGGAAGGCGCGCCCAACTGACTAATATCTCGTTAGCCCAAAAAGGGTTGAAAGGTAAATCGCCATGAAATGTTCCTCACAATATTTCGCGATCAGAGGTTTTTCTCTGGTCGAACTGCTGGTCGTGGTTGCCATCATCGGCATTCTGTCGGCTGTTGCCCTCCCTGCGTATTCAGGATATGTGCAGCGTTCAAAAATCCAGGAAGCCACATCTACGCTGGCTGACCAGCGGATCAAGATGGAGCAGTATTTCCAGGACAATCGCACTTATTTGAATGGCGCCGCCTGCGGCGTAGTCATGCCCACGACAACGCGTTATTTCACATTGACGTGTGCGTCACCGGTGGCCGCTGTGCCAAACTCTTACGTGATTACCGCCACCGGCAAAGCGGCTGAAAACATGGGTGGTTTTGTTTACACCGTCGACCAGAACAATGGGCGAGCATCGACCTTCACCAGCCTCCCCGGCTGGACCAACTCGACCACATGCTGGGTCTCGAAAAAAGGTGAGTCGTGTTAATAGGACGCCACCAGCATGGCATGACGTTGATCGAGCTGTTGATCGGCATTGCCATCTTCGCCGTGCTGATGGCAATGGCGATCCCGTCCATGACGCAATATATCCAGAACACGCACATTCGTACCGCCGCAGAATCGATTGTGTCAGGGATGCAGTATGCAAAATCGGAAGCGCTTAAGCGCAACGTACCGGTTCGTTTCCAGCTGGTGAATGACTTGTCGGGCGGGTGTAACCTGGCGGCCAACGGTGAAAGCTGGGTGGTCAGCCTGGACGATCCGAGTGGTAGTTGTGCGGCGACGATGGGTGATGCCGCAGCGCCGAGAATTCTTCAGCGCAGGAATGCAGCAGAGGGTTCCGCAAACGCGGACGTCGTCGCTTCATCAACGCCAGCAGTAGGCGGTAACAACAGCCTGCTCATTTACAACGGCCTCGGCCGCGTTTCGCTCACCAACGTGAATCGTTTTGACCGTTTGCGCATCACAAATTCCACCGGCACCTGTTTGCCGGGTGGGACCATGCGCTGCCTGGATATCATCATCACGGCGGGCGGCGACGGCAAGGTCTGCGATCCGACGATCACCCTCAACACCGATTCACGTTACTGCGGATGATGGCCATGCGAACAATGACGAATCGAGCCCGCCAGTCGGGCGTGATGCTCATCGAGGCACTGGTAGGAATGTTGATTTTCCTGATTGGGGTGCTGGCGTTGATGGGAATGCAGGCCGCCGCGCTTTCAAATACCACGCAAGCTAAATATCGTAGCGACGCCGCGTTGTTTGCGGGACAGATTGTCAGCCAGATGTGGTCCGATCCCGCCAACATCCCCTCGTATGCGTACCTGACCGGGGGAACCTCTCCCAATGCCAATGTAAACGTATGGGTCGCGAGGATCAGCAATACGCTTCCGGGTACCACTGCGGCCGTCAACCCGCCAGTTATCCGTGTCAGTGCGCTCGTTAATGGCGGCTACGACATTGACGTAACGGTTCGCTGGCAGGCGCCCAATGAGACGGCCGCTACCGGGCACAATTTCAGATCAACCTCGCGTATTGCGTTTAATTGAGGATGAATATGAACGAGCGGCGTCAAAATATCTGCCGGACCACTCGCGGAGCATCGGCTCTGCGATCTTCCGGCGGCTTCAGCCTTGTTGAATTGATGGTCGCGGTCGCAGTCGGCCTGATCGGTATGCTGGCCATCATGCAGGCGTTCGATTCGAACGAGAGAATCAAGCGCTCGACAACCGGCGTGGGCATGTCACAGGCGAATGGAGCTATTGCGCTTTACACGCTTGAGCGCGACATTCGCATGGGTGGCTATGGTTTTGTGCAGAAAGATGCGCTCAACTGCAGCGGGTTCGCGTCCCTGCAGTGGTATTACGGTGGGACCTATTCATCGACGACATTGCCTTCACCAGGTGGCGCGCGCGCGCCAATCGTGTTGGCCCCGATTGTTATTCAGGATGGTGGTGCCGCAGCGCCGGATACCATTACGGTGACTTACGGAACGGACGAGAAAGTCCTTATCCCCACTGTCGTTGGCAACTCTCCACCGGCTGGCCAGATGTCTGTCGCGGCCAACTATGGTTTTGATACCAACGATCTGATGCTGGTTGCCCAGCCTGGCGCATGCATGCTTTACAACGTTACGGCCCCGGTGGCGGGTGATGCGGCGACGATCATCCGTATCGCGACCGGCGCGACTGGTCCATTCAACCCGCCGAGTGCAACGGCTTACTCGCCCGTCATCGCGAACACATCTGCTGTCATGAATCTCGGGCAGCTGGTAGTCAACAAATATGATGTCAGTGTCAGTGACTTCCGCGTGACGCCCATGTTTACCAACATCGGCGTAGCGGGGCAGTTACCTGTGTATAGCAATTTGCCGCAGGTAATCGGCAACGATATCGTCGATCTAAGGGCGTATTACGGCAAAGACACGAGCCAGACGTTTACTTCGCCGCCGCCGGTTGTCGCGGGCGCCGCATTGACGTTGACGTGGGACAAGATCGCGCCAACAACCGCGGACGGTTGGTCGCAGGTGCGGGTTATCAAGGTGGCGCTGCTTGCGCGTAGTGGCAACTATGAAAAACCCAACGCTACAACCGGCCTTTGCGATACGACAAAGCTGGGTGATATCAGCCTGACTTTCAACAATCCCATGGTCTCCACGGCGGCCGGCAATGCGGCTTTCACCATCATTCCTGACGGCCTGCCAAGCTGCTACCGCTACCGGGCGTTTGAAACAACGATCCCGATCCGTAACCTGATTTGGAGAAGCTGATGACCAACCATTTCCATGCTGGTCAGTCTCGCTTCCCGCGCGAGCAGCGAGGTGTTGTACTTTTTATTTCACTGATTATCCTGGTGGCAATGAGCCTGGCCGGTGTCGCGCTGGTTCGCTCGGTGGATGTGAACGTGCTGCTGGCAGGTAACCTGGCATTCCGCCAGGGCGCCACCATGGCCGCCGAGTCTGCTGTCGAAGCGGCAAGGCAGCGGATTTCCGTCAATGGCCTCGCCTCCACCTGGTACAACGACGTCGCATCCGATGGGTATAGAGCTACCTGGCAGACCGGTGTCGAACTCAGGGACCCGTTCGGCCCGTACTGGTCAAACGCCGTAACAATGGCTACCGATACGGCTGGGTATACGGCGAGTTATGTCATCCACCGCATGTGCAGCGTTTCCGGCGATCCCAGTTCGATCGCCTGCGTGAAGGCGGGCGCCTCCGGTACGGCGGGTAGTTCGTATGGAGCCGTAAGCTACAGCAACTATGCGCTGCAATTGCAGGGCCAGAATCCCATCTATCGTGTCACGGTCAAGGTGGTGGGACCCAAGAACACGTTGAGTTTCGTTCAGGTAGTTATCAATCCCTGAAAACTAATCCGCTTTTGCGGAAAGAGGTTGTCATGAAAAAGAATGCAAAAACACTTCTGTTGTCCACTGCCGTGCTGTTCTGCGGAATGCTGGGCGCAAGCTTGTCTTCCTACTCGGAGCCGACACGACTGGCCAACGGCCCACTCGCATCCGCAGCATCGTCGGCAAAGCCGAACCTGATGTACCTCCTTGATGATTCGGGAAGTATGCAGCAGGACGCCACGCCCGATCACGTGCAGGAAGAGAAGTTGTGCCGCAAGTCAGGTGATAACGGTACAGGTGACACATTTGAAAAATGCCGGCTGGGTGATCCGCCGTACATGAATTACGATTTCAACTTCCAGTACTACGATCCGCGCATCCGGTATTTGCCGGCGGTGAATTACGATGGAAGCAGCAAGACCAGTTATACGGGTGGCCTAAACGTATCGACCGATCCGTTTGGGGTACGTCGCTGGAACCAGCTTTATGATCGCGGTGCGGTGAATACCGTCAACCTGCCGAGCGAATTTTATGATCGGGTCTGGTGTAACGACGCTGCCATAAATGCGCCCGACGCGGTCAACTGCCGCGCCAACGGGCAGGCCGGGAGCAACGGCTACGATTATCCCGATGGCGTTTTCAAATACAGCCACAGCAATACGCTGTTTACCAATTGCTCGAGCGGGTATCCGAACGACATGCCGCCGTCGGGCGACTACAACTGCAGTGGCACGGGCACCAATGCCTTCCCCAAGCTCGTCCAGGGTGGTCCTTTCTACTACAACGTCATTCCCACTGAGTTCTGTACCGACGATACGTTGTCGACATGTACCTACTCGGCCGTCCCGGTGACGATTTCGTCCGTCGTGTACAACAAGCCCGCCTACGTGCGCTGGTGCAGCAATACCGCGCTGACGACCTGCCAGTCAAGCAAAAACGCGACGTTCAAATATTCCTCGCTTGCCCGCACCTCGGTTGGCGCGAGCGGCACGATCACCATTTCGGGATCGGGTTCTGTATCGATCACCGCAGTCAGGGTGAACGGCGTAAATATCATTGCGTCAAGTACTGCGGCGAACAGCAACAACAGCACGCTTGCGTCCCGCGCCGTGACTTTGATTAATGCCAACAGTTCGGTGTCCGGCTTCACGGCAACTGTCAGTAGCAACGTCATCACTATCCGGGACGCGTCTCCTGGTACCGGCTCGAACGGATTCCCGCTGACGGTCACTTTCTCAGCTGGGGGCCACACCATCGCGACGACGGCCATGGCCGGCGGTACCAGCACCGGCGCGAAGTTCCAGAGAATCGACATCATTCCCGCCAATACGTCCTATCCCTACGGTACTGATCCAATTACCGGTGTCACGCGCATCAAGGGTACAGCGCGTACCGATTGTGCCGCGGCAAATACCTGTACCTACGCCGAGGAAATCACCAACTTTGCGAACTGGTACGCCTATTACCGCACCCGCATGACGATGATCAAATCGTCAATCTCGCTGACGTTTGCTTCGCTGGACGACAGCTATCGTGTCGGTTACAACTCCATCAATCCCGGCAGCCCGGTTTCTTCCGCGCGCTTCCTGGCAGTGGATGACTTCTCGGGTGGATCGGGCAACCAGAAGGAAAAATTCTATTCCAAGATGTTTGCTACCGGCTTTAACGGTTCGACACCGTTGCGTGAAGCGGTGTCCCGTATCGGCCGCTACTTTGCGGGCAAGACCACGGGCATCAACTCGGGCATGGCGGCCAGTCCCATCCAGCTTTCATGCCAGCAAAATTTCATGATCCTGAGCACGGACGGCTACTGGAACGGCAACGGCGGTGTCGACCTTAGTGGCTCCGCTATCGGCAATACCGACAACAGCCTGGGAACCGGTGCGGGGCAGGTGCCGCGACCATTGTATGACGGTGGATTCTCCGGTTCCTCCGGCTCGCTTGCCGACGTCACCCAGTATTACTACGACACCGATCTTCGCTCAGGCACCGCTGTCCAGTGCAACACTGGTATTGCCGGCGCCGACGTCTGTGCCAACAACGTGCCGACAACCGCGAAAGACACCAACCCCGAACAGCACATGACCAGCTTTACGATTGGCCTGGGCCTCGCCGGATTCCTGCAATACCAGCGTGACTATGAAACCAATACCACCGGCGACTACCAGCGTCTTAAGCAGGGCACCATCGACTGGCCCGTGCCTGCAGCCGATTCACCGACCGCACTGGACGACTTGTGGCATGCAGCCGTCAACGGCCGCGGCACATTCTTCAGTGCGCGCAATCCGCAGGACGTGATCGATGGCTTGTCGGCTGCGTTATCAGCATTGCAATCACGCGTCGCTGCCGGTGCGGCTGCCGCGACGAGTAACCTGCAGCCGGTGGCGGGTGATAACTTCGCCTTCACGGCCGAATACACCACGGTGCAGTGGACGGGTGATTTGAAAGCCCGGACGCTTGACCTGAACACCGGTGCGTTGTCGGCCACGCCGCTGTGGTCTGCGCAGACGGTTCTCGAAGCACGCAACCTGTCCTCGTCGCCACGCACTATCCTGACATCGACCACCAATTTGGGAACGTATCCCAACGGCCTGAAAAATTTCCAGTATGCGAACTTGACGGCGGCTGAGCAGGCCTATTTCAACCCGAACCTTCTCCCGCAATACACCAGCTGGAGCACGGGACAAAAAGCCACGGCGACCGCGCAAAACCTGATCGATTACCTGCGTGGCGACAGTACGTACAACGATACGAGTACCAACCCGCCACCGGATACCGACCTGTATCGCCTGCGGGTAAAACGACTGGGTGACATCATCGATGCGCAGCCCGCCTATGTTCGCGCTTCGCCGCTTACATACGACGATCCCGGCCACAGCGACTTCGTGAAATGTACCGATGGATCGGCCGGCGCCGTCGTCTGTCCGTCCGGGTTGACCGGTGCACGTACCGGTACGGTGTTCACTGCGGCCAACGACGGTATGCTGCACGCGTTCGATACCGATGCCAGTGCAGCCATTCCGGGTGCCGAGCGCTGGGCGTTCATTCCCGGTGCCGTCCTCCCCAATATGTACCGCCTGGCGAGCAGCAACTACGGTGCGAACCATCGTTACTTCGTCGATGGATCACCTGTCATCGGTGACATCTGTATTGCCGCAAATTGCAAGGCAACGACGGTAGCCGCCACGCAATGGCGGACCGTCCTGGTTGCCGGCCTCAATGGCGGCGGCCGCGGATTCTATGCGCTCGATATCACCAATCCGACCGCGTCCGGCGTGAAGCTGCTGTGGGAATTCAACGTGCGCAATCCCGCTGTTACTTGCGGCACCTCGGTCGGCATGACGACAGACTGCGACCTTGGCTTCAGCTTCGGCATCCCGGTCATCACCAAGCGTATTTCCGATGGCAAGTGGGTCGTTCTGGTGACTTCAGGTTACAACAACGTCAATCCGGGAAACGGCAACGGTTACCTGTATGTGCTGGATGCCAGCAACGGCCAGGTGTTGAATAAAGTGGGCCTGCCCGCCACGGCAAACGGCGTCGCCGGCACGGCATCACCGGCAACCTGTGCGCCTGCTACTGTCCTGCCGACCTATCCCTATTGCGATGCGGATCCGATTGGCCTTGCCAAGATTAACGTTCGCCTCAACGCCAACACCGGCGACAACACGGTTGTCCAGGTTTATGGTGGCGATCTCAAGGGACGCCTGTGGCGCTTCGACCTCAGCAGCACCACCAACAGCTACGGAACAGGGTTCCAGCTGGCACAGCTGAATGATTCGAGCGGCAATGGCCAGCCCATCACGACGAAGCCTGAGGTGGGTGTGGTCTCTACCAGCGTCCCGGCATTGTTCGTGGGAACAGGCTCTTACCTCGGACCAGGTGACCCCGGCAACAGCCAGCAGCAAACCATTTATGCCATTCGCACCGATATCACGACTTCGCTCGGCAATGCCCGTGCGTCGGGACTGGTATCGCAGACACTCGGCGGCGACACGACCATTTCCGGCGGCACGGTCATTCGCACCACGACCACCACCAACGCCGTTGACTGGGCAACCAACAAGGGCTGGTTCGTGGATCTTCCGCAAAGTGGCGAACGCGTGAACGTAGATCCGACGCTGCAGGTGGGAACGCTGATCGTGTCGACCAACGTGCCGTCAACGACGTCTTGTACTGCGGGTGGGTTCGGCTACCTGAACTTCTTCGACTATTCGAAGGGTACCTTTGTGGCATCGTCGGCGAATTCCGCAGCCAGCTTCAAGATCACATCGTCCCTGGTGGTGGGTACCAACACCATCAAGCTGCCAGGAAACAAACTGATAACGCTGGCGACCACCGCCGACAACCAGCAGCTTCCGTTCCCCACCCCCGCCAACACAACCACTGCCGGCGGCAAACGCGTGAGCTGGCGTGAAATCATGGATCAGTAATCTCGATTCCGGGCGGCTTCGGCCGCCCGGTTTTTTTTGGGACCGCAGAAAGATAAGCATTGCGCTTCTCTGTTCGCTGGCCATCCACCTCCTGCTGCTGAATCCGGTTTTTTCGCAGGACCAGTCAAGTAATATTGCCGGGAGCAAATCCGGTGAACGCACCAGGCTTTCATTGCAGGTCTCGCTGCCCTCAGCCATCGCGGCCGCACGGCCGACATCGCAAGCGGCAGAGCCCGAGCTTGCGCCCGCCAGGGAATCCGGGAACGCAGTGTCAGTTGCCGATAGCAATGCAGGGGGCGATGCGATACCTGCGGCGGGCGATCGGGCGTCCCCTTCCTCTGCTGCACTGGTGGTGCCAGTGGTCCCTGTCACGACGTACTATCGCTCTGATGAACTCGACACGCGTCCCGAGATTACGCGGCAGATAGAGCCGGAATTTCCGAAGTCGGTGAATCCGGATATCAAGGGCGTGGTGGTCGCACGCTTGTTCATTGGTGTTGATGGGCTGGTGGAGCAGGTGCAAATCGTGTCGGCGCAACCACCTGGCCTGTTTGAGGCGGCCGTGGAAAAGTCTTTCGCGGGAGCGCGCTACACGCCGGGAATGCGCGGCGGCAAACCAGTGCGCTCACAACTCACGCTGGCGTTCGATTTCGTCAGCGATATCGCGCGCTAGCCTGCGACCAGCGGAGCGGTAACGCGTGCGGCGTGATTTATGCGTTGCTGGCGGCGGGCGTGCCCGGACGTTTCAATCCACTGGGCAGCGAGAACGTAATGTTTTCAGTGATGCCATCCAGTTCACGCACACTTGCCGCACCCAGCGATTTCAATTTTGCGATCACGTCGCGAACCAGCACGTCCGGGGCGGAAGCGCCCGAGGTAACACCGATCCGCCGCTTGCCCTTGATCCACGCCGGATCGACTTCAGCGGCACTATCCACCTGGTAAGTTTCGCAGCCGAGCAGTGCGGCCAGCTCACGCAGGCGGTTGGTGTTCGAGCTGGTGCGTGAACCCACGACAATCACCAGCTCGACCTGTGGCGCCATGAATTTCACGGCGTCCTGGCGATTCTGTGTGGCGTAGCAAATGTCGTCCTGCTTGGGGCCGACGATGTGAGGGTACTTGCGCTTCAGCGCATCGATGACTTTTTGGCAATCGTCCACAGACAGAGTCGTCTGCGAGACATAGGTCAGTTTTCCACTATCCGGAATGTCGAGTTTCTCAACATCCTCTTCGGTTTCGACCAGGTACATGCCCTGCTCGGACTGGCCCATCGTGCCTTCGACTTCGGGATGGCCGTCGTGACCGATCATCACGATGTCGAAACCCTCATTGCGCCGCTTCATCACTTCGACGTGCACCTTCTTCACCAGCGGGCAGGTCGCATCGAAAACATGGAAGCCGCGCCGGGCCGCTTCGAGCCTGACGGCTTTGGAAACACCGTGTGCGCTGAACACCAGTGTGGCGCCGGCGGGCACATCGGCCAGGTCCTCGATAAACACGGCACCCTTGCTGCGCAGGTCGTCGACCACAAATTTGTTGTGGACGATTTCGTGGCGAACGTATATCGGCGCGCCATGCAATGTAAGCGCGCGCTCGACGATTTCGATCGCGCGATCCACACCGGCGCAGAATCCGCGCGGGTTCGCCAGCAAAACTTCAGTGTCATCCATTTTTATGCCAGTAGTAAGCAAACAAGATCAACAAACTCTATATTCGGCGCGGCTTACAGGCCAAAAGTGGATGGAGAACCGCGCCAATGAACGACTTTCATCGTCATATATCCTGTTGAGTGCCTTCCTCATCAGGAAAGCCGAACCGCTGTTCTTTCCAGGGATCGGCGTCGTTATGATACCCGCGCACTTCCCAAAAGCCGGGGCGGTCGCGCTCATGAAACTCGATCGCGGAAATCCATTTTGCGCCTTTCCATGCGTAGCGTTTCGGCACCACCATGCGCGCCGGCCAGCCATGGTCAAACGACAGCGGCTCGCCAAAAACGGAATGCGCCACCATCACGTCGTCGTCGAGCAGCGCTTCAAGCGGCAAGTTCGTCGTGTAATCATCGAAGCCATGCAGCGTGACGAATTGTGCGCTGGCCAGCGGCCGCGCGAGCATCACGAGGTCCCGTGCGGACACACCTTCCCAATCCATATCCAGTTGCGACCAGCGCGTAACGCAATGCATGTCGCTCGTTATTCGCGTCTGCGGCAGCGTCATGAATTGCGACCAGTCCAGCATCACTGCATTTTCTACATGGCCGAAGAGTCGCAATTTCCACGTCGCCTTGTCCAGCGCCGGCCGCACACCCATGTCCAATACCGGGAAATCCTTCACGCGCGACTGGCCTGCCGGAATTCGCGCGTCTACCGAAATCTTTCCGGGCTTCATGCCCTGCTCGATAGTGCGTTTTGCCAGCGCGATCTTGCCTTCGATGATTTTCGCCCAGTTGGTCATGGCCGTGCGCTGTCCGCGAAACTTATTCCACTGCGCCCGCAGCGGGTGACGCTGCGCGCGGCTTGCGGAAAGAATCGAATATCAACAGCCCCGCGCCCAGGCAAATGGCGGAATCTGCCATGTTGAATGCGGGAAAGAAATAACCTGCCGCATGCCACTGTACGAAATCGACCACGTAGCCATGCAACACGCGGTCGTACAGGTTGCCGGCGGCGCCGCCGATCACCAGCGCCAGTGCCACCGCCAGTACGCGATTGCCCGCGTTATTTCTCAGCATCCACAACAGAGCCGAGGAAATCACCAACGTAACGACGATAAAAAATTCACGCTGCCAACCCGAGGCGCCGGCCAGGAAACTGAACGCCGCGCCGGTGTTATGCGCCAGCACCAGGTTGAACCAGGAAAAGATCGTTTTCGATTCGCCGTACTGGAAGCTGGCCGTGATCGCCTGCTTGGTAATCTGGTCGACCACGAATACGAACAGGCTGATCCACAGCCAGTGAAGCCAGGTAAATTTTCCGCTACGCATAGAAACGTTTCTCGCCTTCGCCGAACAGGTTGCTGACACATCGGCTGCAGATGGTGGGATGTTCCGCATTCGAGCCGACATCGGCGCGGTAGTGCCAGCAGCGCTCGCATTTTGCATGCGTGCTGGGCGCCACTGATACGACCGGTTCGCTTGCGACTTCTGTTCCAGGCGCATTCCCGGACACCGTTGCCGCCGAAGTGATGAACAGGAACTTGAGGTCATCACCGAAAGATTCAAGCAGCTTTTTGTCAGCATCACCGACGGACAAATTGATTTCCGCCTGCAAGGATGAACCAACAAGTTTTTGCTCGCGAGCGCCTTCGATAGTTGCCGTTGCGATTCCTCGGATGGCCTTCAGGCGGACATAGCGTTCGCTCAGCTGCGCAGCATCGTGTATCTCCGGCAACACGTGATAGGTGTGCAGGAACACGCTGTCACCCTCATTGCCCGGTGTGGAAAGCGTGGCCCAGATTTCTTCTGCCGTGAACGACAGCACCGGCGCGATCAATTTCGTCAGCGTTTGCAGGATGTGATGCAACGCTGTCTGCGCCGCGCGCCGGGAAGCTGATTTTGCGCCGGT
The DNA here is from genome assembly GCA_040006575.1 of Betaproteobacteria bacterium. Classification (GTDB taxonomy): domain Bacteria; phylum Pseudomonadota; class Gammaproteobacteria; order Burkholderiales; family Usitatibacteraceae; genus UKL13-2. Next base: position 14,664 of record JBDTWS010000036.1, on the reverse strand, counting down.
GGTGTAGAGCCGGTCCTTGAGAATATCCAGGTAAAACCCGCCCAGGTCTTCGGAGCAGAAATTCTGTATCGCCTGCATGGCCGGCTGGAATTCGAATTTCTCATAGTGTCCCAGCACTTTTTTCTGCAATGCGTCCGTCAGCACCAGCGCATAGCGATCGATTTCCAGCCACTGGCTCACCGGCAGCGCGTCTTTGGCTGGATCGAAGTCCTCGGTGTTGGCCAGCAGGAAGCGCAGCGTATTGCGGATACGCCGGTAACTTTCCACCACACGCTTGAGAATTTCTTCGGAAATCGACAGTTCGCCGGAATAGTCAGTGAGGCCGGTCCACAGTCGCAATATTTCCGCGCCGAGCGTATCGGAGATTTTTTGTGGCGCAACCGCGTTGCCGAGCGACTTGGACATTTTCTTGCCCTGGCCGTCGACCGTGAAGCCGTGCGTCAGCAAGGCTTCATACGGCGCGCGACCGTTGAGCGCGCAGCCGATCAGCAGTGAAGAATGGAACCAGCCGCGATGCTGGTCCGAGCCTTCAAGATACAGGTCCGCCGGGAAATGGCCGCCAAACTCCGGGCGCAACCCCATCACCGTGGCAAATGTGGCACCCGAATCCAGCCACACATCCAGCGTGTCATTGCCCTTGTCGTAGTTGGTGGCATCGGCGCCCAGCAGTTCTTCGGCCGTGATGCGCTGCCAGACTTCAATGCCTTCTTTCTCGACGCGGCCTGCAATCTGCTCCAGCAGCTCAAGCGTGCGCGGATGCGGCTGCTGCGTTTCCTTGTGCAGGAAAAACGGGATCGGTGTTCCCCACTTGCGCTGGCGCGAGATGCACCAGTCCGGGCGGTGCGCGATCATGCTGTGCAGGCGCGCTTTGCCCCATGCGGGATAGAACTGCGTGGCGTCGATGGCCGCGAGGGCAAGTTCGCGCAGCGTGCGCTCCTCGCCCTTGGCCTTCAGGTCCATGCCGATGAACCACTGCGAAGTCGCGCGGAACACCGTGGGCGATTTGTGGCGCCAGCAATGCGGATAGGAGTGCTTGAAGCTGGAGGTATGAAACAACGCGCCGGCAGCCTCAATGGTCTTGACGATCTCGGGCTGCGCTTTCCAGATATTCAATCCGCCGAACAGCGGCAGCGAGGCCGCGTATTGGCCATTGCCCATCACGGGATTCAATATTTCATCGTTGGTCATGCCGTAGCGCTTGCATGAATTGAAATCGTCCACGCCGTAAGCCGGTGAGGAGTGAACGATGCCGGTGCCCGTGTCGAGCGTCACATAATCGCCCAGGAAAACGGGAGAAACGCGATCATAGAAAGGATGCTTGAACGCGATGCGCTCCAGCGCCAGTCCCTTGGCCGTCGCAATTACTTTTCCCTCGAGGTTGTACGTTTTGAGGCATTCCTCCACACGTTCCTTGGCAAGCACCAGGTGGCCGCGCGCCGTTTCAACCAGCGCGTAGTCGAATTCAGGATGCACATTGAGCGCCTGGTTGGCCGGGATCGTCCAGGGCGTCGTCGTCCAGATCACCGCGTAGGCAGGACCTTCGGGCAATGTTGCCAGGCCGAATGCCTGCGCCAGTTTTCCGCGTTCGGATTCGACGATCGGAAACCCGACGTCGATGGTGGTCGAGGTCTTGTCTTCATATTCGACTTCCGCTTCCGCGAGTGCGGACTGGCAATCGAAACACCAGTTCACCGGCTTCAGGCCGCGATACACATAGCCGCGATCGAACAGTTTTCCCAGCACGCGGATTTCCGCAGCCTCGGTTGTGAAATCCATCGTTTTGTACGGATGATCCCAATCACCCAGTACGCCCAGGCGCATGAAGTCGGCCTTCTGCAATTCCACCTGCGATTCTGCATGCGCCCGCGCATACGACATCAGTTGCTCGGTAGGCACATTCTTGCCGTGCTGCTTCTCGACAAAAATTTCGATGGGCATGCCGTGGCAATCCCAGCCGGGAATGTAGACCGCGTCGAAGCCCGCCATCTGCTTCGATTTGACGACGACGTCCTTCAGGATCTTATTGACCGCGTGGCCGATATGAATGGCCGCGTTGGCATAGGGCGGGCCGTCGTGCAGGATGAATTTTGGCCGGCCTTTGGAGTTGGCGCGAATCTTTTCATAGAGTTTCCGCTGCTGCCATTCCGCGACCCAGTTGGGTTCGCGTTTGGCCAGGTCGCCGCGCATGGGAAACGGCGTATCCGCGAGATTCAGCGTGCTCTTGTAATCAACCTTTTGATCCATCATCGTTCATCCGCAAAATGTTTTTGGCCTTCAGCACATCGTCATGCATTTGCGTGACGAGCACGTCAAGGCTCGAAAATTTTTGTTCGTCGCGGACTTTTTCGATGAAAGCGACTTCCAGGCGTTGGCCGTAGAGGTCACCCGAGTTTTCGTTCGGGTAATCGAAGAGGAAGACTTCCAAATGATGGCGGTTTTCAGAAGAAACCACCGGATTGGTACCAAGGTTGGCGACCCCATTGAGGATCACGCCTACCTTGCTCGCCACTCCCTCGAGCCCGCGAGTTACAAGCCTGCATTTTACCGCAAAGACACCGTTTACTGCGGGTTTTTGGCGGCGGGATGCAGGACCGAGAGAAATATTAGCGGTTGGGAAGCCTAGCGTGCGGCCCAGCTTCTTGCCGTGGGTGACACGTCCGACAATCCTGTAAGGCGTGCCGAGCATCTTCGTCGCATCGGGTAACCTACCTTCGCACAGCGCATTGCGAATGGCGGTGGACGAAATTTTTTGACCGCCGGAAAAAATATCCGGCATGGTTTCAACGGTGAACCCGTGCAGTTCTCCCGCAGCTGCCAACATGGCCACATCGCCCGCGCGGCGCGATCCAAAACGGAAATCTTCGCCGACCAAGAGGCGGCGTACGTCCATTTTCACCAGCGACGCAATGAAATCTTCGGGCGACTGCGCGGCAAATGCGCGATTGAAACAGGGGACATAGGCGCGCCGTATTCCCGCATTGTGAAAGGCGGCCAATTTTTCAGTCATGCTCATCAGGCGTGGCGGCGCCAATGCGGGATCGTTTTTCAGCCGGGCAAATAATTCTCGCGGCAATGGTTCAAACGTCATGACGGCAGGCGTCAAATCCTGTCGGATGGCCACGTCCAGGCACGACGCCAATATCGCATGGTGTCCTGCATGCACGCCGTCGAAATTGCCGATCGCCAGTACCAGGGGCCCGCTACCAGGCCCAAGTGTCCGACGCAGTTGAATCGTCGTGCCGCTCATGAAGCCATGCGCCGCGAGAAATCCCTGAGGCGAAATCCCATGACCCACAGCGCGGCAAAGTACAGCGCCATGCCCAATGCAATCAACCATGAAAGGCGCAGGCATTTGGCCATGGTGGGCAGCTTCAGCCATTCACTGTCGAGGCCGGTGGCCCACCACAGGCCCGCACCCATGACGACCAGTGCGGCCATCAGTTTCAACAGGAATATCGGCCACGCCGCTTGCGGTGTGAAAATGCCCTGGCGCCGCATGAAAAAATAAAGCATGCCCGCATTGACGCAGGCGCCCAGTCCGATTGAAAGCGCGAGCCCGGCATGCTGGAACACAGGCACGAAAACCATGTTGAACAATTGCGTGATGACCAGCGTGCCGATGGCGATTTTCACCGGCGTCTTCACGTTTTGCTGCGCATAGAATCCCGGCGCGAGAACCTTGACCAGGATGATTCCCGTCAGTCCCACCGAGTAGGCGACCAATGCGGCGCGCGACATCAACACATCGTTTGCGCTGAAATTACCATGCTGCATCAGGGTGGCGATGAGGGGTGTCGCCAGCATGGCCAGTCCCAGTGCGGCCGGTAGCGTCAGCAGCAGCGTAGTGCGCAAACCCCAGTCCAGCAGCCTTGAAAACTCCTCGGTATTTTCGCGGGCGTGGCTGTTCACCAGAGACGGCAGCAGCACCGTGCCAAGCGCCACACCCAGCAGGGCCGACGGAAATTCCATCAAGCGATCCGCCACGGTCAGCCAGGCGACCGATCCCGTCGGCAGGAAAGACGCGATCTGCGTATTCAGCAGCAGCGATATCTGCGCCACCGACACGCCGAGAATGGCCGGCGCCATCAGTTTGAGGATGCGCTGGACACCGGCATCCTTCCGGAATTTCCATGCCGAAAACGAAAGTCGAGGCAACATGCCGATGCGCCTCAACGCAGGAATCTGGAACGCGACCTGCACGACCCCGCCGATCAGCGTGCCCACGGCGAGCGCAAGAATCGGCGGATCGATCAGCGGTGCCAGCCAGACGGCAGCTGAGATGACCGCCAGGTTCAGCAATACCGGCGTAAACGCGGGCGTCTTGAATGCGCTGAAGGTGTTGAGGATGCCGGCCGAAAGCGCAACCAGTGAAATGAAGAAAATATACGGAAACGTGAATCTCACCAGTTGGACGGTAAGATCGAATTTCGCCGGGTCTGCGGAAAACCCTGACGCCGTGATGTAAACCAGCACTGGCGCGGCAATTACGCCAATCAGCGTTACCAGGAACAGTGCGAGGGCCAGCAGGCCGGCGACATGATCGGCCAGGAGTCTGGCGCCCCCCGCCCCTTCGCGGGCCTTGTAGTCCGCAAACACCGGCACGAAGGCCTGGCTGAAGGCGCCTTCGGCAAAAAGCCGTCGCAACAGGTTGGGAATTCGCCACGCAACCTGGAAAGCATCCATCGCGGCACCCGCGCCAAACAGGTTAAAACCGATGATTTCGCGTGCGAGGCCCGTAATGCGCGAGAGCAGGGTCATGGCGGAAACGGACGCGGCGGCTTTAAGCAGGCTCATCGATGGGTGGGGAAAGTGGAGCGGCAGATGCCGGATCGGCGGTAAATATCCAGCAAAATCAGCGGGTTTGCTTTTTTCTTTGGACGCGCTATAATACAAGGCTTCCCGCAAAATTCATCGCAAGAATCTGGAAAAATCATGGCAAATACCAAACAAGCTGCTAAACGTGCCCGCCAGGCAACCAAGCAACGCGCTCACAACATGAGCCAGCGCACCGAACTCCGCACCGCTATCAAGAAGGTCGCTGCTGCTGTAGCCGCCGGCGACGTGGCCAAGGCCGAGGCCGTGTTCAAGTCTTCATCCTCGACGATCGATTCGATCGCCGACAAAAACATCATTCACAAGAACAAGGCTGCCCGCCATAAGAGCCGCCTGTCTGCTGCGATCAAGGGCATTGCCGCCAAGGGCCAGTCCGCGCAAGCATAGTACTGCGTTGAATTGCGGGGCAACCAAAGTTGCCCACGGAAGAAGAACCGCCAACTGCCTGTAAAACGGGCAACCAAGTTGGCGGTTTTGTTTTGTCCGGCGCCTGCGTAACGAACTTACCCGCTTGAGTCTTCTGAGAGCTCAGGTCTAGGCGGTACGCGGTGGCACCGGGCAAAAATCCTCCGCCACCGGCGCCGACGGATCGATCACCACCAGTTCATTGTCCTTCGCGAAATCCATCAGGAACCGATAGGCGCGCGGCTCGATTTCCAGCAGGGATGGCGAGACCACGACACAGCGCACGCCGTCCATCATTGTCGGCCGCACATGCGGGGAATAGCGCATCTGTTGGTCGCCGCCGAATGTCGACATCACTCCGCACAACCGCTCTGCCCAATCGCTGGGGCGAAATGCGCTGCCCTGCCGGGTGATGCCCTGGATGACGATACTCTTGACCGGGGAGGGCGTAAGCGGAGGGATGGTGGGGGACGACATGCGCAGGTGACGCCGGTTGACGCGTTACACACGCGTTTTCAATTAAGGCAGCAAAATTATTGCCGCAGACCGCAGGATCGACGCATAAAACGCGCGTTGGCCGGGACGTGAAATTATAGCGATTGCGCTCTCATACCCGAAGGAAAATCGGTGGTTTCCCAGCCTGATTTCAACCGGTGACGCGATGATGAAATTGGTGGATGCTTCACGCGAAAACCTTTTCACGTAAACAGCGCCAGCGGCAGCGGCATTTCTCCTTGCTCCGTAATGTTGCACTGCACACTTCTTTGCCCTATATTTGTGCCTCTTGAAACGATGCGGCGGCCCCCGACGACCATTTCGGGCCGCCGTTGTCATTTGGGCCGCCTTTATCATTGGAACCTTTCCATTTTTGCAGCCGGCCACGGTTGAGGAGACGACTATGCAATCCAAACACCAGATGAATACCTACAAGCCCGCGCCCGTTGCGTTCACCCACGGCGAAGGCGCCTGGCTGTACACCACCGATGGCCGAAAGATGCTGGATGCATTGGCAGGTATCGCGGTGTCGGGACTGGGTCACGCGCATCCGAAGCTGACCAAGGCCATCGCCGAACAGGCTGGCAAGATTATTCACACGTCAAACCTCGTCAACATTCCCGAACAGGCGGCATTGGCCGACAAACTGTGCGCGCTCGCGGACATGGACAACGTTTTCTTCGGTAACTCCGGTGCAGAAGCCAACGAATGCGCCATCAAACTGGCGCGTTTTTACGGCCACCAGCGCGGAATCACCAATCCGCAGATCATCGTCATGGAACACGCCTGGCATGGCCGTACGCTGGCCACGCTGGCGGCGACAGGATCGCGCAAGGCGCAAGCCGGCTTCGAGCCGCTGGTGACCGGATTTATCCGTGTACCGTACAACGACATCGAAGCCATCCGCGCCATCGCCGCGCACAACAAGGATGTGGTCGCCGTATTGACCGAAGTGGTGCAGGGTGAGGGCGGCATCGTATCGGCGCGCGCCGATTACCTGCGCCAGTTGCGTGAACTCACCACGCAAAAAGAATGGTTCCTCATCATCGATGAAGTGCAGTCGGGTATCGGCCGCACCGGTAAATGGTTTGCACACCAGTGGGCCGGTATTTCGCCGGACATCATGCCACTGGCAAAAGGTTTGGGTTCAGGCGTGCCGGTGGGCGCATGCCTCGCAAAAGGTGTCGCCGCCAATCTTTTCAAACCCGGCAATCACGGCACCACATTCGGTGGCGGTCCACTGGTATCGGTCGCATCGCTGCGCACGCTCGAGATCATGGAAGAAGAAGGCCTGCTGGAAAACGCCGTGAAGATGGGCGACATCATCAAGAGCGGCTTTCACAAAGCGCTGGCGGGCACGCCGGGCTACAAGGAAATTCGCGGCATGGGCCTGATGATGGGGCTGGAACTCGATCGACCCTGTGGCGAAATCGTCAACATGGCGCTGGAAGCCAACGTGATGACCAACGTCACGCAGGACAATGTCATTCGCCTGCTGCCGCCGCTCATCATCAACGAATCCGAAGCGAAGGAAATCGTGGCCCGCCTGGTGCCGGTGATCAAGTCTTTCCTCGCGCAACCCGTGAAAGCGGCAGCGTAGCAGGCTATTCAAACCGGTCCCATAAAAGTAATGAGACACTTCCTGCAATTCAAGGATTTCACGCGCGAGGAACACGAGCATATTTTCGCGCGCACGAAAATACTCAAGCATCGTTTCAAGAATTACATCCCGTACCAGCCGCTGACCGATCGCATGCTGGCGATGGTGTTCGAAAAGAGTTCCACGCGCACGCGCGTGTCGTTCGAAGCCGGCATTTACCAGCTCGGTGGACAGGCGATCAATCTCGATTCGCAATCGACGCAACTCGGTCGCGCCGAACCGATAGAAGATACCGCACGCGTGATTTCTCGCATGGTCGACCTGGTCATGATCCGCACCTTCGAGCAGGAAAAAGTCGAGCGCTTCGCCGCGCATTCGCGTGTGCCGGTCATCAACGGCCTCACCAATGAATACCATCCCTGCCAGGTGCTGGCCGACATTTTCACCTTCGTCGAACAGCGCGGATCGATCTCGGGAAAAACGGTTGCGTGGATCGGTGATGCCAACAACATGAGCTATACCTGGCTGGAAGCCGCGCGGGTGCTGGATTTCAAGCTGCACGTCGCCACGCCAAAAGGCTACGAAATGAAGTCGCAGCGTGGTGAGCCGCTCGATACCAAATTCCTGTCGGCGTTTACCGATCCCATGGAAGCCGCCAAGGGCGCGCACCTGGTGACCACGGATGTCTGGACCAGCATGGGGTTCGAAGCGGAAACAGCCGCACGCAAAACCGCCTTCGCCGATTTCATTGTTGACGCAAAGATGATGGCCGCCGCCGATCGCGATGTGCTGTTCATGCATTGCCTGCCGGCGCATCGCGGTGAAGAAGTCACCGAAGACGTGCTCGAAGGCCCGCAAAGCGTGGTGTGGGAAGAAGCCGAAAATCGCCTGCATGTGCAAAAGGCGCTGATGGAATTCCTGCTGCTGGGACGCATTGATTCGTAGTCTTTAAAAAAAGATTTTTCTGAAAGGTAAGTGAAAGAATTTATGAGTGACGTGAAGAAAGTTGTCCTGGCGTATTCCGGTGGTCTCGATACCTCGGTAATCCTGAAGTGGCTGCAGGACGTATACAAATGCGAAGTGGTGACCTTCACCGCCGACATCGGCCAGGGTGAAGAAGTCGAACCGGCGCGCAAGAAAGCGATCCAGCTCGGCATCAAGAAAGAGAACATCTATATCCAGGACCTGCGCGAGGAATTCGTTCGCGACTACGTGTTCCCGATGTTCCGCGCGAACACGGTGTACGAAGGCGAATACCTGCTCGGCACCTCGATCGCGCGTCCGCTCATTGCAAAGCAGATGATCGAAATCGCCCGCAAGACCGGGGCTGACGCCATCTCGCACGGCGCAACCGGCAAGGGCAACGACCAGGTGCGTTTCGAGCTCGGCGCCTATGCGCTGATGCCGAATGTGAAGATCATTGCTCCCTGGCGTGAATGGGATTTGCTCTCGCGCGAAAAATTGCTGAAGTACGCCGACCAGCACAAGATCCCGGTCGATTTCAAGAAACGCAAAGGCGGCGGCGCGCCGTATTCGATGGACGCCAACCTGCTGCACATTTCCTACGAGGGCGGGATTCTTGAGGATCCCGCATTCGAGCCGGAAGATTCGATGTGGCGCATTACCGTGTCGCCGGAAAAGGCGCCCAACAAACCGGAGTTCGTCGAACTTGCATACAAGCAGGGCGATATCGTCGGCGTGAACGGCAAGAAATTGTCGCCGGCCAAAGTGCTGACGGAACTGAATCGCCTTGGCGGAAAGCACGGCATCGGCCGGCTCGACATGGTGGAGAACCGCTACGTCGGCATGAAGTCGCGCGGCTGCTACGAAACACCCGGAGGCACCATCATGCTGCGCGCGCATCGCGCCATGGAATCGATCACCATGGACCGCGAAGTGCTGGCGCTGAAGGACGATCTGATGCCGCGTTACGGCCGCATGATTTACAACGGCTACTGGTTCTCGCCTGAGCGTGAACTGCTGCAGGGCCTCATCGACGCCTCGCAGAAAACCGTCAACGGCACGGTCAAACTGAAGCTGTACAAAGGCACCGTGCTGGTGGTCAGCCGTGAATCGAAAACCGATTCGCTGTTCGATCAAACCATTTCCACGTTTGATGATGACGGCGGCGCATACAACCAGGCCGACGCGGCAGGCTTCATCAAGCTGAATGCGCTGCGCATGCGTATCGCTGGCAACAAAGCTGCGCTGCGTAAAAATGGCGTCAAGCAAGGCAAGCGTGAACCCAAGGGCGATGCATAAGTCATACTGAAACGCGCCGCCCACTCCATTAGAAACTGATCATGCCCTCATTCGATATCGCCTCCGAAGTAAATAAAGTCGAGCTCAAGAACGCCATCGAGCAGACGAACAAGGAAGTCTCCACCCGTTTTGACTTCAAGGGGTCGGACGCGCGCGTCGAGCAGAACGAGCTCGAACTCACGCTGTACGCCGACGATGATTTCAAGCTGGGCCAGGTCAAGGACGTGATGCTGAACAAGATGGCCAAGCGCAGCGTCGACGTGCGCCTGCTGGACGAAAAGACCCGCGAAAAAATCGGTGGTGACAAGGTCAAGCAGATCATCAACGTCAAGAACGGCATCGAGACCGAGCTCGCGAAAAAAATCGTCAAGCACATCAAGGACGCGAAGCTGAAAGTCACGGCTTCGATCCAGGGCGAAACGGTGCGTGTGACCGGCACCAAGCGCGATGACCTGCAGGCGGCGATTGCGTTATGCAAATCGAAAATCGACGAAGTGCCGTTGCAGTTCAATAACTTCCGCGACTAGTTTTCGCGAGTTTCGAGAGCGAATATCGCCATTTGGCGCGCCTTTCCGGCCAGAACTGGCTGGATCGCCGCGCCGGTGCTGGAGTTTTACTATCAGTGCGCCGGTAAACCGGCAATCCACTTGGTGTAAAGCCGATCCGCAAGTTGGTTCAGCGTCTTGAGGTTTTCATGCATGGCCTCACGCATTTCGTCCGGCGTTTGCACGCTGGGCAATGACGCATCGGCGTGCTCCGATGCCCAGTCGCCGCACCATTCCTCAATCATGTCCGGCGTCATCTCGACGTGGCATTGCATGCCCAGCGAGTTGCCGAATACATAAGCCTGGTTGGCGCACGCGGGGGCACTGAGGATGCGCGTGGCGCCCTGCGGCAGCGTGAATGTTTCGCCGTGCCACTGGAAGGTGGTGAAGTTGGGATCGTCGACGATATCCTTGCCCAGCCACTGCCGCGCGATTTCATTGTCGTCCGCCACCAGCGGATTCCAGCCGATCTCCTTCACCGGATTCTTCGTCACCACGCCACCCAGCGCGCGCGACATCAGTTGACCGCCAAGACAATGGCCGATGCACGGCTGCTCGTTCGCAAATGCCTTCTTCATCAGTGCCAGCACCGGCTCCGTCCACGGCAGGCTATCGTTCGCGCTCATCGCCCCGCCCATGAACCCCAGTCCCGAAAATTGTTCGATATCGGTCGGCGGCATCTCACCCTGGTCCAGCTTGAACAGCGTCCAGGGAATCCAGTGCCGGTCGAGAAAGCTGGCAAAATAGCCGGGACCATCATCGGAAGAAAAACGCAATATGGCAACGGGTTTCATAGGCAACGCGTGTGAGGTGAAGGGACATTTTACGCACGCTTGGGCACGCGTATGGTGGCTTTGTTCCGCACTGGTGATGTCATCCGCGAGCGGCACCGCGTCCGCCGTCAGCGTCACACTCGTGGGCCTGTTTCCCGGCAAGGCCGTCGTCGTCATTAACGGACAGGACCCGCGCACCATTTCCGCCGGGCAGAAAACGGCGGAAGAAGTCACGCTGGTCAGCACCGCGTCCGACACCGCAGTATTTGAAATCGAAGGCAAGAAACTGACGCTCGAAATCGGCCAGCATTTCGTGCCCGTTTCGTCGAAGAACAGTGCCTCACTGGCCATTCCCGCTGACGGCCAGGGACACCACTGGACCATCGGCCAGGTGAATGGCAGGACCACCCGTTTTCTCGTTGACACGGGCGCGACGACGGTATCACTCCCCGCCGCGTTTGCACGCATCGCCGGCATCGATTACCCGAAAGGACAGCGCGGATTTGTGCAGACCGCCAACGGACCCGCGGTCGCATGGCGCGTGAAGCTGGATTCGCTCACGGTGGGCGACATCACGCTGTATCAGATTGACGCGATTGTGCTTGAGAGCGGACTGGACACGGCGTTGCTGGGGATGAGTTTCCTGAGCCGGACGGATATGAAGCGCGATGGGGCGAATCTGGTGTTGACCAAGCGGTTTTAGAAATCACGGCTTTGGAAATGGCGGAAATAAAAAATCCCCGCGCGCGGGGATTTTTTTCGGGACAAACTAAATTTTGAGAAACGGATTTTTAATCCCGTTTTTCCGTTTTATCCCGCTCAATCATCGCGTACGCCGAATGATTGTGAATCGATTCAAAATTCTCCGATTCCACCGTGTACGCCTCGACGCGTGCATCGCCGTCCAGCGCTGCCGCGACATCGCGCACCAGGTCTTCAACAAATTTCGGGTTGTCGTACGCGCGCTCGGTCACGTACTTTTCATCGGGCCGCTTCAGCATTCCATACAGTTCGCATGAAGCCTGCTCTTCGGCGACGCGCACCACTTCCTCGATCGACATCGGCTCGCTGCAGCGCACCGAGATCGTCACGTGCGAGCGCTGGTTGTGCGCGCCGTACGCGGAGATTTCCTTTGAGCAGGGACACAGGCTTGTCACCGGCACGACCACTTTTGTTGTGATGCGTGTGACGCCATTTCGTATTTCGCCGGACAGCGAAACTTCGTAATCCATCAACGATTTCAGGCCAGACACCGGCGCCGCTTTCTCGACGAAAAACGGAAACTGCATGTCAATGCGGCCTTCGGTCACCTCAAGGCGCGCCACCATGTGCTCAAGCAAGGCCGCCATCGATGTGGCAGAAAACGCTTCGGGATTATTCTCGAGGATCTCCACGAAGCGCGACATATGCGTGCCCTTCATATTGTGTGCAAGGCGCACATTCATGCTGAAGGTCGCGACGGTATGCGAAATGGCGCCGCTTTCGGTGCGCACACGGATCGGGTGACGGATGGATTTGATGCCGACGCGATCGATCGGAATCTGGCGGGTATCCGCAAAGCCCTGCACATCCGCAATCGGCGCCGGATCCTCGGCGGGGATGGCGGAAAGCGGAAGGTGTGTGTCGCGCTGATTCATTGAGAAGCATTCCTTTGAAACGGCCTGAAAGTATAGCGGCGGCCAATAGTTGAGTAAAGCTATCAACCATGTTGGGATTGGGGTTGATTTCTCAAGGATTTCTCAACAACTCAATCGCCACAAAGAAAAAGGGCGCCGGTAATGGCGCCCCTTTTTTCATCCGGCCCGAGGGCCGGAAAACCAGTCACACGATGCTAGTTATAAGCCGTCTCACCGTGCGAGGTGATATCGAGGCCTTCACGTTCCTCATCTTCCGGAACCCGCAGACCCACCACCATTTTTACGATAAACAAGGCAATCGTCGCCACCACCGCCGAGAGCAACACACTCACGCCGACGGCCTTGGCCTGGATGAGTACCTGCTCGCCGATAGAGGTGAAGCCGGTCGTGCCCTTCACCCAGTCGGTGACGAAGCCGGGGCCACCCAGGTCAGGCGAAACGAACACACCCGTGAGCAGGGCGCCGAGGATGCCGCCGACCGCATGCACACCGAATACGTCCAGCGAATCATCGGCCTTGAGCAATCGCTTCAGGCCGGTGACACCCCACAGGCAGACCACACCAGCGGCGGTACCGATGACGAATGCGCCGGGGATGCCCACGTTACCTGCAGCCGGTGTGATGGCCACCAGACCCGCCACTGCGCCGGAAGCGGCACCCAGCATCGAAGGCTTGCCCTTGAAAATCCACTCAGCAAAGATCCACGACAACACGGCACAAGCCGTTGCGAGGAAGGTGTTCATGAACGCGAGTACGGCGGAGTTGCCGGCTTCGAGTGCCGAGCCTGCGTTGAAACCGAACCAGCCGAACCACAGCAGCGATGCGCCGACCATCGTCATCGTCAGGTTATGTGGTGTCAGTGCTTCCTTGCCGTAGCCGATACGCTTGCCGAGGAAATACGCGGCAACCAGTCCAGCTACACCCGCGTTGATATGCACAACGGTGCCGCCCGCGAAATCGAGCGCGCCCCACTGCCACAGCAAACCGGCTTTTGCATTGAGTCCATCGACCAGCTTGGCGTCGGTGTACGCATCCGGACCCGGCCATGCCCACACCATGTGTGCGATCGGGATATAGCTGAACGTGAACCAGATCACCATGAACAGCAGCACGGCGCTGAATTTCATGCGCTCGGCTACCGAGCCCAGGATCAGGCAGCAGGTGATGGCGGCGAACGTGGCCTGGAATGCGGCAAACAGCATTTCAGGAATGACCACGCCCTTGCTGAATGTAGCAGCCATCGAGAATTCACCCTTGGCAAGGTCGGCCATGCCCTTGAAAAACAGCCGGTCCGTTCCGCCGAAGAACGCGTTGCCCTCAGTGAAGGCAAAGCTGTAGCCGTAAACGACCCACAGCACGGTGATGAGCGAGAAGGTAACGAACACCTGCATCAGCACAGACAGCATATTCTTCGAGCGAACCAGTCCGCCGTAGAACAGTGCCAGTGCAGGCACGCTCATCAGCAACACCAGCGCAGTGGAGGTCAGCATCCACGCGACGTCGCCCTTGTTGGGAACGGGAGCCGGTGGCGCGGCAGCAGCAGGCGCTGCAGCTGCCGGTGCGCCGGCGGCAGGCGCGGCCGCTGCAGGGGCCGCAGTGGCCGGCGCTGCTGTCGCGGGTGCTGGAGTGGCGGTAGCCGGTGCTGTGGTCGTGGCGGTCGCAGCAGCAGGTGCGGGCGCCGGATCCGCCTTCTTGTCCTGGCCAAACGCGCTGCCGGTCAGCAACAGACCGGTTGTCAGCGCGAGCGTAGCAATAAGTCTTTTCATTTTTCGTAGCTCCCTGGATTAAAGCGCGTCGGCGCCGGTTTCACCGGTGCGGATGCGCACCACTTGTTCGAGATCGAAAACGAAAATCTTGCCGTCGCCGATCTTGCCGGTGTTCGCCGATTTTTCAATGGCCTCGATGACCTGCTCGATCAGGTCGGCCTTGACCGCGGCCTCGATCTTTACCTTGGGCAGGAAATCGACAACATATTCCGCGCCGCGATACAGCTCTGTATGGCCTTTCTGGCGGCCGAAGCCTTTGACTTCCGTGACGGTGATGCCCTGCACGCCGATGGCGGACAGCGCTTCACGCACTTCGTCAAGCTTGAAGGGCTTGATGATGGCAGTGAC
>JBDTWS010000035.1:0-26313 GCA_040006575.1 Betaproteobacteria bacterium | reverse complement strand
ACCGCCACATTGCTGCCGGCATCAGACAGGCGAGAAACACCTTCGCCGACGTCGACCGCGGAGCGCGAACGCAGCAGGGGCACCAGCACGAAAGCCAGCGCCAGCAACGACATCAGGACGGCAATGACGATAAAAATGATCACGGGGGCGGGACGCCATGCGTCAAGTTGGGGAGCGAAATTATAGCTTGCACCCCGGCCGCCCCTCCCCCGCAGGATGCCGGCAGCCCTTTATTACCCTGTTTGCGGTACTTTTTCGTGGCACCGAAAAAGGTTAGACTCCACTCTTGAGTATTTGCTTGAAGAGTAGCGTGTGTTCAATGTGCGAGGAACGCTTTTTGCTCCCGTACAGGTTCCTCACCACGAACCGTGTGCCAAAAAGGTTCGGGTGCTGTAGCAGGGGGCATGGCGTCACACGCCATGCGAAGAACGGGATTCAAGCCAGCATGACGCCGCACCACACTGCATCCTGCGGAGCGTCAGGCTAGCCACAATCAAGGGTTCGCACTCGCATGCGTCACCGCACCATTCTCGAATACCGCAAGTACCGCTACCTGAAACTCGCCGTAGCGGTCGTCATTGTCTCCATCCTCGCCTTCGCTTTTTACAGCTCGCCGGTCGGCCGCTACGGCGGCACCGTCACCGGCTATGCGCTGGGCACGGTGGGCGCGCTGCTGATACTGTGGCTAATGTGGTTCGGTATCCGCAAACGCCGCTATCGCGGCTCCAGCGGCAATATCCAGGGCTGGCTTTCGGGCCACGTCTATCTCGGCACCAGCTTGATCGTGGTGGCGACCCTGCATGCCGGCTTCCAGGTGGGCTGGAACGTGCACACCCTTGCCTATGTGCTGATGATGCTGGTGATTTTTTCCGGCTTCTACGGCCTGTACGCATACATGCGCGTGCCGGAGTTGATGACCGAGAACCTGGGCGAGGACACACTAGACAGCATCATCCTGAAAATCGCCGACATCGACCGCGAAGCACGCCGGCTGGCGGTGGGCATGGCCGACAATATCAACCAGGTCGTGCAGGAATCCATCGAGGGCACGCGTATCGGCGGCGGCGCCCTCGCGCAAATGCGCGGCAGCAACAAACACTGTCCGACCGCGCGCGCTGTGACCACCATCCAGGCCTCGGTGCGCCAGTTCAAGGGCGACGAGGCCCGCAGCAACAAGGACCTGTATGCGCTGATGCTGCGCAAGCAGAAACTGGTCGAACGCGCGCGCGCCGATGTGCGCTACAAGGCCATCCTCGATTTCTGGCTGTACATCCATGTGCCGCTGTCGCTGGCCCTGCTGGCCGCGTTGACAGCACATATCATTTCCGTGTTTTTCTACTGGTAACCGGAGCAGACGACCATGAAAGTCCTGCTCATCACCCAGACACGCAACAAAAAAGGCCAGCCGGCCCGCACCGAGCAACCGCTGGTGACCGATGTCCTGCTGGTAGGCCGCGGTACCGACTGCAAGCTGTACCTGCCCGATCCCCGCGTTGCGCTGCATCACGCGCAGATTCGCCATGGTTCGGACGGCTCGAACTATATCGAGCCCGACGCCGGCACCATCATCGTTGACGGCAACATCAACCGCGCCGGCAAACTGCGTCCTGAAGAGCGCGTCCAGATCGGGCCTTACGAACTGGTGGTGCAGCCCGACCAGCCGGGTTACGACCTGGTCCTGACCGTCGAGCTGATCGAGCCGCTGCTCGAAGGCGAGGAAGAAGTACGCAGCAAGGTAAAGGCGGGACTGCAATCGACCTGGCTGTCCAAGCGCGTCTTCAGCTGGACCGCCGGCATACTGATCCTGCTGGCGTTCCTGGCGTGGCCGGTGATCAGCGCGCTGGATCGCGAGAAGGAACCCGAGACCGCGAACCCGATGTCGTTTGCCACCGCACCCAAGGCCGACGTGACGCCCGATGCCTCATGGGACGTGGGCCCCCTGGCCAGTGCCCATGCCAGCTTCGGCCGCACCTGCAGCAAGTGCCACCAGCAGCCGTTCGTGCAGGTGAAGAACGAAGCGTGCGAGGACTGCCACAAAGCCATCGGCTGGCATTTCCCGCTCAAGACCGCTGCTGCCCAGGCGGTTCACAAGGAAGTTTTTCCCGAAACCCGCTGCGTGTCCTGCCATCGTGATCACAAGGGTCCGAACGGCATGGTGCGCACCGACGCCAGCCTGTGCACCGATTGTCACAAGGACCTGAAAACCCGCCACCCGAAAACGATGACGCCGGACATTTCCGACTTCAGCAAGGATCATCCCGAATTCATGCTGTCGATGGTGCAGCCCGGTGTGAGCAGCGAAGGCGCGATCGTGCGCGTGCCGCAAAAAGACAAGGCGCTCGCGAAAGAAAATTCCAGCCTCAAGTTTCCGCACGACATTCACATGAGCGCCAAGGGCATTCGCGGCCCCGACGGCAAAGTGAAAATGGAATGCGCCAATTGCCACACCAAGGACGAGGCAGGCCTGCGCTTCAAGCCGGTGACGATGAAGGAGCATTGCCAGTCGTGTCACTCGCTGGAGTTCGAGCCCAAGGTCACGTCACGCCAGGTGCCGCATGGCAATGTCGCCGATGTGGTGACGACGTTGAACGAGTTTTATGCGCAGGCCGCGCTGGCCGACACACCGATCGACGTAGTAGTGGAAGCCGGTATTCGTCGCCCGGGCGAACGCATGAGCGAAACCAAACGCCAGGCTGCGCTGACATGGGCCACCGGCAAGGCTGACAAGATCGCGCACGACCTGTTTGAAGACCGTGTCTGTTTTGTCTGCCATCAAATTACCCCGGTAGCCGCAGTCGCAGCCGCCGACGGCAAGGAAGCCACACCGGCCTCATGGAAAATGGCGCCCATCGCCATCACCCAGCACTGGCTGCCCAAGTCACGCTTCCCGCACAGCCAGCACAGCACCTTCGAGTGCGGCAAATGCCACCAGGTCACCGGCTCCAAAACCAGCGCCGACATCGCCATCCCCGACATCAAGAGTTGCCGCGATTGCCACGGTGGCAATGAGCCGATGCGTGACAAGGCGCGCGGCACCTGCGAAACCTGTCACGGCTTCCACACCGGCAGTCACAAGGCCGGTGTGCCCGCCATCATTCCCGGGATGAATCAACCGAAACCCCTACTGAAACAGGTGACGGCCGATCTCCCGGCCGCCGGGGCGAAGAAATGAGTGCAGCGCCATCCGCGAAAGGGCCGAAACAGTCCCTTGCGAGAGCATTTGCCTGTTCGCTTGGCGCCGCCGCGCTGGCCTTGTTGATGAATTCCTGCGGCGGCGGGCAGGGCGGTGTGACGACGGCAGTGTGCAGCGGCAATTGCACGCCGCCCGCTACCGCCACCGATATCCTTACGGTTGCCGATGTGCAGAAGGTCATCGCGCAGGCGGTGGGCGAAGCCACGGCGCGAAACCAGCGCGCGACCATCGCGGTATCAGATCGCGTGGGCAATATCCTTGCGGTGTTCCGCATGACAGGCGCAAAAGAAAAATTCCGCATTACCAGCAACAAGGGCGATGGCGGAAAAAATGTCAGCGGCGGACTGGAGAACATCGACATCCTTCCCGATTCTTTCGCGGCCATCACCAAGGCCATTACCGGCGCGTATCTCTCCTCGAACGGCAATGCGTTTTCATCACGCACCGCCAGCCAGATCGTGCAGGAGAATTTCAATCCGCGCGAAAACAACCAGCCCGCCGGCCCGCTGTACGGTGTGCAGTTTTCGCAACTGTCGTGCTCGGACCTGATGCGGCGTGTGGACGATGGCAGCGTCGGCCCCAAGCGTTCGCCGCTGGGCCTGTCCGCCGACCCTGGCGGCCTGCCGCTGTATAAAAACAATCGCCTGGTGGGCGGCGTGGGCGTGATCGCCGACGGACTCTATTCACTTGACCAGGACATCACTGATTTCGACCAGGACATGGACGAAATCATCGCGGTGGCCGGCATGCAGGGTTTCAATGCGCCCGACGATATCCGCGCGGAACGCATCACCGCCGACGGCCGCACCTTCCGCTTTGTCGATTCAGAATCGCTGTCGTCCAACGTCGCGAATGCTCCCGCGTTCAGCGCACTGTCGGGCACCATCCTCACGGTCGCGGGGTTTTTTGACGGCACCATCAAGGCCGGTGTCTCATTCGGCAATGCGGCTTCCGGCTATCGTGCCGACAGCGGTAATTTTGCCGCGCTGGGCGCCTTTGTGCTGGTCGACAAGGACAACAACCTGCGCTATCCGATAAAGGACGGTATTGGCGGCGTCCTGAAGGCAGGTGAAGTCCTGACTATCATCAGTGAAGCATTGAAAGTCGCCAACCATGCGCGCGCGCAGATTCGCCGGCCGCTGGGTCTCACGGCACAAGTCAGCGTTACCGTTGTGGACACCACAGGGGAAATCCTCGGGCTGGCGCGTACGCCCGATGGCCCGATTTTCGGCACCGATGTGGCGGTACAGAAAGCGCGCACGGCGCTGCTGTTTTCGCATCCGGACGCAGCAACGGAAATTAGCGCATTGCCACCGGCAAATTACCTCGGCGCGAATGGCAACAGCGTCACGCGTTTCCGCACGTTCCCGGAATACGTCAGCGCCACACGCACGTTTTTCAACGACGGCGCGTTCCTCACCGGCGGCACCGCATTTTCCAATCGCGCCATCGGCAATATCTCGCGGCCATACTTCCCTGACGGTATTTCCGGCACTGAGCCCGGTCCCTTCAGCCCGCCCTATTCCAACTGGAGCCCGTTCCATGTGGGCCTGCAACTGGACCTCAGTTACAACGCCATCATCGCCGGCGCGACCGGCTCACCGATCGTCGGCTGCACAGGATTGAGCCGCGCCAAAAACGGCATCCAGATTTTCCCCGGCTCGGTGCCGATCTATCGCGGCAATACGCTGATCGGCGCGGTCGGCGTCTCGGGTGACGGCGTGGACCAGGACGACATGATTTCTTTCCTCGGCCTGGCCAATGCATCGAAAGCGCTGAACGGCAGTGTGGGCAATGCACCCAAGGCCTTGCGCGCGGACAACCTGCAACCGCGCGGCATCGGCACGCGCCTACGCTATGTGCAATGCCCGCAAACACCGTTCGTTGATTCGAGCGAACAAAATGTTTGCGAGGGCCTCTAGCTTGGCTCGCCTGCGCCCTCCTGCCTTGCGTCTGCTCAGCATCGCTGTGCTGATGGCGTTGTCGAGTGCGGCGTTTGCAGATGCGCCAGATACACGCGATGAAAAACCGCAACCCGCGCCGGTAGCCGAGCCGCCTGTCATAGCGATTCCAGTACGCACCGAACCGATTCCCGATCCGCAGCCCACCGGCGAGATCGAGCGAGAACGTGCGATGGGCAAGCCGCTGAAATACGAACTGCCACCGATAGATCCGAAACAGGTCGAGCCACCGACGCCCTACATTCCACGCCAATCTGTTTCGGTGCCGGACCGCTGGCGCATCATGGATACGCTGGGCTTCAAATTCCCCTGGTACGACCCGTACAACCACAACGTCTACAAGGGCGATAAACCGTTCGAGCCGTTTGCGAAATGGGGCCCTGACTGGTTTCTTTCGCTGTCCGCAATCTCCGATTCGCTGTTTGAAACGCGCCGCCTGCCCATACCGGTCGGCGCGCAATCATCAGTGCGGCCAGACAGCAACAACCTCTTCGGCCGCGGCAAGCAATCGGTGTTCGTCGAAACGCTGATCCTGTCGGCGGCCGTCATCAAGGGCAACACCACTTTCAAGCCGCCCGATTATGAATTCCGCTTTGTGCCCGTCATCCAGGTCAATCATGCCCGCATCGAGGAAGTGCGCGGACTGCGCGTGGACCCGCGCGAGGGCAAGACCCGCACCGACCAGCACCTGGGCATACAGGAGTTGTTTGCCGACGTGCATTTGCGCAACGTCTCCGAGCGGTTCGATTTCGATTCGGTACGCGTGGGCATCCAGCCGTTCCAGTCAGATTTCCGCGGCTTCATATTCCAGGACGTGCCGGTCGGCGTGCGCCTGTTCGGCATACGCGACAACAACCAGCTGCAATACAACCTGGCCTATTTCCTGCGCATGGAAAAGGACACCAACAGCGGGCTGAACGACCTGAACCGGCCGATACGGCGCGACCACGTGCTGGTGGCCAATGCCTACAAGCAGGATTTTCCGGTGGTCGGCTTCACCACCCAGGCCACCATCATTCATAACAACAACCGCGAGTCGGGCGCGGATTTTTACGACAACAACGGTTTCCTGGTGCGCCCTGCCGTGCTGGGCGATGTGCGGCCACACAATTACCAGGTGACCTATCTGGGCCTGAACGGCGACGGACACTTCGACGAATGGAACCTGACTTCCTCGCTCTATGCCGTCGTGGGCCGCGACGAGCGCAACCCGCTGGCACAAAAGCCGCAGGATATTCGCGCCGGATTTTTTGCCGCGGAATTGTCGCGCGATTTTTCATGGTTGCGCATTCGCGGCAATGCCTTGTTTGCGACCGGCGATAAGGATCCTTTCGACGGCAAGGCAACCGGTTTCGACGCCATTCTCGAGAACCCGCAATTCGCCGGCGCCGATACCAGCTTCTTCATTCGCCAGGCGGTGCCGCTGATCGGTGGCGGCGGTGTCGCGCTGTCGGGACGCAACGGCGTGTTGCCCTCATTGCGCTCATCGAAAGACCAGGGGCAATCGAATTTCGTCAATCCCGGCCTGATCCTGCTGGGCTTCGGCGCCGATGCCGATCTCACGCCGCAGTTGCGGGTGCTGTCCAATATTTCCAAACTGAATTTCATCAACACCTCGTCGCTGAGCGTACTGCGCAACCAGGCGGTGACCTCGACCGATCTCGGCGTCGACCTGTCCATCGGCGCGCAGTACCGGCCTTTCATGACGCAGAACGTAGTGCTCAACGCATCGGCCGCCGCGCTGCTGCCGGGACGGGGATTGAAACAACTTTATGACGAAGACAAACGCGGCCCGCAGTACTCCATCCTGGTTAACCTGTTGCTGACGTATTGATATGAAATTTAATTTCAAACATTTGATGTCACGCAATCACGCACCGCGCGGAAATGCGCGATGTGACGCCGCAGGCCAAATTCATGGATCAAACACAAGCACTGGGGCGGTTTTCCAACCATTTTCAGCCTGGAAAGCGCTACAGTGCTTGACTTTGGCCACACTATGCGGGCTCGCGACTCACGCCTTTGCTGCGGGCGCAGAACACGCGGCCGAGGTGAAATATGCATCACACCCACCCGCGCCCGAACGCCAGTCCGTCATGGATGCGGACAAGAAATCCGCCGGCTGCGTGACCTGCCACACCGGTACCGACCGCCACACCATGCATCAAAATCCCGGCGTGGTGCTGGGCTGCACCGACTGTCATGGCGGCGACTCGATTGTGAAGCGCCCGCCCGAATCCGAATACAAGGGCAAGGACGAAGCGCAGTACGGCATGGCGATGACCCGCGCGCACATCAGCCCGCGTTTTCCCAAGGTGTGGGATACGCCGAACTCGGCCAATCCCAAAGGCTCGTTTGCCAAGCTGAATCGAGAGGCGAAGGAATTTATCCGCTTCATCAATCCCGGCGATTTGCGCGTGGCGCGCGATGCGTGCGGCGCCTGCCACCTCGAAACGGTGCAGCAAGTCGAGCGCAGCATCATGTCAACCAGCGCGATGCTGTGGGGCGGTGCCTCGTACAACAACGGCATCCTGCCGTACAAGCGCTACATCCTCGGCGAGTCGTACACGGCGGACAGTGTGGCGGCGCTGATCAAGAATCCGGTGCCCGTCAACGAGCACATGACGAAGATGGGAATCCTGCCGCAACTGGCGCCATTGCCGTCATGGGAAACGATTCCGCCCGGCGATATCTTCCGCGTGTTCGAACGCGGCGGGCGCGTGATTCTCAGCGGCTTCCCTGAAGTCGGCATCCCCAACAGTTCCGGCGCGCAGCAGCGACTGGATGAGCCCGGCCGTCCCGATATCAAGCAGTCCAATCGCGGGCCGGGTACCGGCCAGCGGATCGCGGTGCCGGTTATCAACATCACCAAGACACGCCTCAACGATCCGCATCTCTGGTTCCTGGGAACGAACGAGCAGCCGGGCGATTACCGCTCTTCTGGTTGTACCGCGTGCCACACCGTTTACGCCAACGATCGCGATCCTTCACGGTCAGGCCCGTACGCGAAATTCGGCCACGAGGGCAAGACACAGACCAAGGACCCGACCATTTCCAAGGACGCGTCCGGCCATCCGCTCAAACACGAATTCACGCGCGCCATCCCCTCATCGCAATGCATGGTCTGCCACATGCACCAGCCCAATGTGTTCGTGAACAGTTTCTACGGCGCCACCATGTGGGACTACGAGGCCGATGCGCCGTCGATGTGGCCCAAGTCGCAGAAATATCCGACGGCCGCTGAAGCGCGCAAGATCCTCGACCGCAACCCCGAGGAAGCCGCCACGCGCGGGCTGTGGGGCGATCCGGAATTCTCGAAGAAAGTGTCCGAGCTGAATCCGACCTTGAAAGACACGCAGTTCGCCGACTATCACGGCCACGGCTGGAATTTCCGCTACGTGTTCAAGCGCGACCGCAAGGGCACGCTGCTGGACAAGAACGGCGCGGCTGTTTCCGACACCGACCCGAAGAAATTCGACAAGGCCGTGCACCTCACCTCGATCCATCTCGACCTGGGCATGCATTGCGTCGATTGCCATTTCTCGCAGGACGCGCATGGCAACGGCCACATCTACGGTGAAGTCGCCGCCGCAGTGGAAATCGATTGTGCCGATTGCCACGGCACCGCGAAAAATTATCCGACGCTGCTCACCAGCGGCCCCGCCGCCAAGCCGGGCGGACGCGACCTGAAATTGCTGCGCACGCAGGACGGCCGCCGAAGATTCGAGTGGCGCGAAGGCAAGCTTTTCCAGCGAAGTGCGCTGGACAAGGATCTCGAATGGGAAATGTCGCTGGTGAAAGATACGGTGACACCGGGCCATCCGAAATACAACGAGAAAGCCGCACGCGCCAAGCTGATGTTCGCCGGCCAGCAGGGCCGCGATGGCCAGTGGGGACCGCCGTCAGCCGATGGCAAGAGCCCGGACCAGGGATACGCGCACGACAACGACAAGATGACCTGCTACACCTGTCACCTGTCGTGGACCACCTCATGCGCCGGCTGCCACCTGCCCATCCAGGCCAACTGGAAAACCGAGCGCCTGCATTACGAAGGCGGCGAGACGCGCAACTATGCGACCTATAACCCGCAAGTGGCGCGCGACGATATGTTCCAGCTGGGCAAGCACGGTGAGGTCAAGGGATCGCGTGTCGCGCCGATACGCTCCAGTTCGGCGCTGATATTGAGTTCGACCAACGCCAACCGCGAGCGCATCTATATCCAGCAGCCGCCGATTGCCGCCAGCGGATTCTCCTCGCAGGCGTTCGCACCCCACTATCCGCACACCGAGCGCAAGACTGAAACCAAGACCTGCACCGATTGCCACGCCAGCCAGGCCAATGACAACAACGCCATCATGGCGCAGCTGTTGTTGCAGGGAACCAATTTCGTCAATTTCGTCGGCTTCAATGCGTGGGTGGGCTCGGCGAAAAATATCGAAGCGGTGCAAGTCACGGAATGGGATGAACCGCAGGCCGTGATCGGCAGCTACCTGCACAAGTACGCGTATCCCGACTGGTTCGCGGCGCACGAGAAACGAGCCATGCGATTGCCCGATGCGCACAACCACAGCACAAAGGGCGAAGCGCGCTGCCTGACGTTGCGTGGCGAATATATGTTCGTGGCCGAAGGCGCAGGCGGTTTCCGCGTATACGACGTGGCCTCCATCGCCAACAAAGGTATCTCGCAGCGCATCATCACCGCGCCGTTCTCTCCCCTGGGCCAGGACGCACACATTGCCAGCACCAATGCCACCTGCATGGCGCTACCCACCAACCAGGCCATTGCGCCCGAGCGCAACAAAGGTGACCTGATGCGCGTGACCAACCAGGAACAGGCGTTCCATCCGATCTATCACTACGCGTTTGTGGTCGATGCGGTCGAAGGCCTGATCGTGGTCAACGTGGACACGTTTGCCGACGGCGAACCGCGCAACAATTTCCTGAAGCGCGCCATCACGTGGAATGAGGGCGGCGTGCTCAAGGGTGCGCGGCACATCACACTGGGCGGCTACTACGCGTACATCGCGACCGATGCCGGGCTCGTCATCGTCAATCTCAACGATCCGCTGAAGCCCACGGTCGTCGCACAATTGCCGTTGCGCGACATGCGCGCCTCCGCGTTGCAGTTCCGCTATCTCTTCGTCACCACCGCCGATGGTTTGCAGGTCGTGGACGTCACCAACGCGGAAAAGCCCGCCCTGGTCAACACGGCCAATGTGCCGCTGGCCGATGCGCGCAAAATTTACCTCGCACGCACCTACGCTTACGTGGCCGCCGGCAAGGACGGGCTGGTGATAATTGACGTCGAAAAACCGCACGCACCCCGCGAGCTCACGCGCTTCACGGCGGACGGAAAACTCACCGACGCGCAAGATGTGATTGTCGGATCGACCAATGCGTCCCTGTTCGCATATGTCGCCGATGGCGTAAATGGACTGAAGGTCGTGCAGCTGACCTCACCTGATTCACAGCCGAAGTTTTACGGCTTCTCGCCCGAGCCGCGGCCGCAATTGATCGCCTGGCGGAAGACCGCGTCGCGCGCATTGGCGTTGTCGAAAGGACTGGATCGCGATCGCGGCGTAGATGAGACCGGCGGGCAGATCGCAGTGTTCGGCCGCATCGGCGCACGGCCGTTCTCGCGCGATGAGATGCGCCGGTTTTATTTGAACCCGGATGGCAGCCTGTGGACGGTCAAGGATGAGATTGACCGCGCTTCGTTCAACGCGGCGAAGGCTGAAAAATGATGCTGGAGGCAAAGTGATGCGATTACTAAGTGCAATATTCGACACCGTCGTTTCCGCGAAGGCGGGGACCCAGTGGCGTTCGCTGCTAAGTCACTGGCTCCCCGCCTGCGCGAGGACGACGTTAGCTTTGTTGGCAGCGTCGCTGTTTTCGCTTGCAAGCGCCGCGCCGCCGTTGCCCTACCAATCCCCCCACGAAACCCTGGGCCAGGTCACCTGCGCATCCAGCCTCTGCCACGGCGCAGTCAAGCGCTGGAAAGACTCGCCCGTCCTGCAAAACGAATACGTGACGTGGTCGCGCACCGACAAACATGCGCGCACCTACTCCGTGTTACTGAACGAGAAATCGAAAAAGATCGTCGCCAACCTGGGCCTCAAGCAACCCGCGCACGAAGCGAAAATCTGCCTCGACTGTCACGCCCACAATATCCCGGTGGAACGCCGCGGCGAACGCTTCAAGTTATCCGATGGTGTGGTCTGCGAGGCATGCCATGGCCCCGCCGAAAAATGGATCAAACCGCACGTCAATCCTGTGGGCGAACCCGCTCAGCATCACGCCGCCAATATTGAAAACGGCCTGTACGACACCGCCGACGCCACCTCGCGCGCGCGCCTTTGCCTGGGCTGCCACTTCGGCAACAAGGACAAGCTGGTCACGCACCGCATCATGGGTGCCGGCCATCCGCGCATGAGTTTCGAGCTGGATACCTTTACCGAAATCGCGCCGAAACATTTTGTGATCGACAGCGATTACGCCAAGCGCAAAACGGTCTGGGAAGGCGCCAAGGCCTGGGCCATCGGCCAGGCGCTGGCGGTGCAGGAAACAATGGACATCCTCTCAGACGATAAACGCGGCCGCGACGGCCTGTTTCCGGAGCTGGTGCTGTTCGATTGCCACGCCTGCCACCACGCGATGAGTGACGGCCGCTGGAAACCGAAGACCGCTTTCGGGCCCAGCATTTCACCCGGCCTTGTACGTATCAACGATTCCAACATGCTGATGTTGCGCGCACTGGCCAACACGCTGGATCCCAAACTGGGCGAGCGCATTCGAGCGCAGGTATTGAAACTGCATCGCGCCGTCGCCGGCGATGGGGATGCGCGTGTGGAAGCGGCCGCGCTGAAAAAACTCGCGGGTGAAACCGTGCCCGTCATCGCGGCGGCCGATTTCGGCGCACCCGTGGTACGCCGCGTGCTGACCGAGTTGATCAACGAAGGGATCGCCGGCTATTACAGCGATTACGCCGCCGCCGAACAGGCTACGCTGGCGGTTTCAAGTGTCGGCAGCTTCCTGGAAAAACAGGGCGCCATGAAATCCCCGGGCGCCTACAACAGCAGCCTGAAAAAACTGAATGCGTTGCTGGTGAACGACGAGCGCTACCAGCCCGCACAGTTTGTGACGCAGTTGAAGGATCTTCGCAGCCGGGTGGACTGACGTAACCGGCTGCAAAAAAGTAAACGGTAAAAAGGTAGAACGACCATGAGCGAAATTTTCAAGATCGCAATTATCGGTTCCGGCCCCGCCGGCCTCTCCGCCGCGGCGCATGCGGCCGAGCTGAAGGTCTCGCATATCCTGCTGGAGAGCGAGCAGCATGCGGCCGACACCATCTACAAATACCAGAAGGGCAAGCATGTGATGGCCGAGCCCGGTGTGCTGCCCTTGCGCAGCCCGATGAGCTTCAGCGCCGGCACGCGCGAAAACATCATCAACACTTGGGATGTCGAGCTGAAAAAACACGCGGTGAATATCCGCTACGGCGCGCAGGTGACTGCCGTGACCGGCCAGAAAGGTGATTTCACCATCACGCTGGCCAACAAGGACACGGTGCGCGCCGCGACCATCATCCTGTCGATTGGCCTGCAGGGAAACCTGCGCAAACTGGGCGCACCCGGCGAAGACCTGCCGATGGTGCAATACCAGCTCAACGACCCCGCTGAATTTGAAGACGAGACCATCATCGTCGTCGGCGCGGGCGATGCCGCCATCGAAAACGCCATTGCGCTGGCAAAACAGAACAACGTGATCCTCATCAACCGCAATGACGAGTTCGCACGCTGCAAAGAGGGCAACCTCAGCGCCGTCATGGCCGCCATCAAGGACGGCAAGGTCGATTGCCGCTACGGCACCAAGGTCGAGAAGGTCGAATTCGATCCTGCCATCACCGACGGCCCGCCCGCCAAGTTCCATGCAAAAACACCGCAGGGTGCCGAGACCATCGCCTGTCACCGCATCATCGCCCGCCTCGGCGCCACGCCACCGCGAAAACTGGTGGAAGGCTTCGGCATCACTTTTCCGAACAGCGATCCCGGCGCCGTGCCGGTGCTGTCGCCGCAATACGAATCGAATGTGCCGGGCATCTATATCGTCGGCGCCTTGGGCGGCTATCCCCTCATCAAGCAGGCGATGAACCAGGGTTACGAAGCGGTTGAATACAGCCTCGGCAACAACGTCGAGCCGGCCGATGAACCGGTATTGAAAGCCAAGTTCAAGAACGTCAAGATCACGACGGTGTCCGAAGCCATCCTGCATATCCAGCAGAGCGTGCCGCTGCTGTCCGGGCTGACGTTGCTGCAGTTGCGCGAACTGCTGCTGGAAAGTGAAATTCACCGCCCCGAAGAAGGGGAAATTGTTTTTTCCAAGAACGATTACACCAATTCGTTTTACTCCATTGTCGAAGGCGGCGTGGTTGTAGAAGCGACTACCACGACTGGTGCCGCCATTGCCTTCCAGCTTGAAAAAGGTGAATTTTTCGGCGAGCTGGGGCTCATCTCCGGACGCCGCCGCACCGCCACCATCCGCGCCAACAAGCGCACGCTGCTGCTGGAAACCCCGCGCCGTTCGATGCTGAAGCTGATCGCGTCCGTTGAGTCGGTGCGCCGGACGCTCGACAAAGTGATGATGAAACGCGCCGTGCGCCAGTACCTGTCCGCCACCATTCGTGAGACCGAAGTCGAATACCTGATCGAAGGCGCGACCATCAAGAAGTACGCGACCAATGAAGTGCTGTTCAGTGAAGGCGACCTGGCCGACGGCCTGTATCTCATCCGCCGCGGCTCGGTCACGGTCTCTCGGCAGATTGCCGGCAAGGAAATCGTGCTCTCGTACGTGGCCGCCGGAAATTACGTGGGCGAAATGGCGCTGATGTCCGATGCGCCGCGCTCCGCCACCGTGCGCGCGGCTGTGCCGACCGAAATCATCATGCTCGAAGCCAAGCGCTTTACCGAAGTGATGTCCTCGCACTCCACTGTGCGCGCCTCGGTGGACAACCGCCTCATGGACCGCATGCGCGTCAACCAGGCCATGGAATCGGGCGAGACCGGCAATATTATTTCCTTCCTGATGAAGCAGGGCCTGGGTGAGGCGACCGATGTGCTGCTCATCGATGAATCGTTGTGCGTTCGCTGCAACAATTGCGAAAAGGCCTGTGCGGAAACACACGGCGGCACCTCACGCCTCAACCGCGAAGCCGGTCCCACATTTGCGCAGATCCACGTGCCGACGTCGTGCCGCCATTGCGAGCACCCGCATTGCATGAAGGACTGCCCGCCCGACGCCATTCACCGCTCATCAAGTGGCGAAGTGTTCATCGCCGATACGTGCATCGGATGTGGCAATTGCGAAAAGAACTGCCCGTACGGCGTGATCCAGCTGGCGCCGGTCGATCCGAAGAAGAGCCGGCCCAGCCTCATGTCTTGGCTGATGTTCGGCATCGGCGCCGAACCCGGCATGACGCCGAAATCGAAGGACAAGACGCTGGCCAAGAAAGCCGTGAAGTGCGATATGTGTAAGGACATCAAGGGTGGCGCGGCCTGCGTGCGTTCGTGCCCCACGGGTGCGGCGTTGCGGGTTTCGCCGGAGAAATTCCTTGCCTATACTGCAGACAAATAAAAAACCAACGCGAAAAAATACAGGGACCGCATGTCGACTGCATACAATCCTTACCAGGCGCCCACCGCAATCGTGGACGATGTCCCGGAACCAGCAGATGCACAGGCGGAAACAATTCGCCGCGAACACATCAAGCATGAGGCATCAATCAGGTCAGTCGGTGCACTTTATTACGTCAGCGTCCTGGCCATGGTCATTACCGGCATTTCCAGCGCTTTCATCGTGCCGGCCGCAGCAGGCGATCGCATCGAAGGGATTGTGATGGGCGCGGTACTTCTCGCCTTTGCGGTGGGCATGTTCGTGGTCGGGAGGGGACTTCGTAAATTAAAACCCTGGGTGAAAATCCCGACTATCGGGTTTTCAGTGATCGGACTGCTGGGATTTCCCGTCGGCACGCTCCTTAACGGCTATATCCTCTGGCTGATTGCGTCTAAAAAAGGCAGCTACATTCTCTCTCCCGAGTACGCGTCCATCGTCGCGGCAACACCACAGGTCAAGTACCGCACCTCGATCCTGATCTGGATCCTGCTGGGCATCATCGTGCTTGGCATCGCTGCCGCGATCATCATTCCCCTGTTTGGAAAAATAAGATGAAGTCGCGCCATCGCAACGGGAGCCTGACATGAACTACCGCCTGAGCCGCTTTGCTTCACTGGGCGGGGCTTTTATCTTTTGCGCTTCCCTGGCCTATGCAGCCGTTGAGACGCCCGGCAAGATTGCCATCGGCGAAGCACCGCCCCCGCTCATCGGCGTGACTGCCGACGGCGATGAAATCAAGGTCACGCAATTTTCCGGCAAGGTGCTGGTCGTCACCTTCTGGGCGTCATGGTGCGGCCCCTGCATGAAAGAATTGCCGATGCTGGAAGGCATCCAGAAAATTGCCGGCAAGGAACACGTCCAGGTGGTCGCGATCAATATTGAAGATCGCGAAAAATTCCGCAAGGTGTCGCGCGCGCTGACGTCGCTGAACCTGCAGGTCACGCACGATTACGGCAAGAAAAGTTCGGAAGCCTACGGCGTGAAAGGCATTCCGCATATGCTGATCATTGGCCGTGACGGCAAGGTGCTGGCGGTGCATCGTGGATACGGCGACAGCGCACTGGACGGCATCATTGCGGAAGTCAACGCGGCTCTGTCGAAGGGCTGAAACAGCGCGCGAAGGCGGGAGCGAGTGTGAGAGAAACATCATGACCGTTCAACTCAATCACACCATCGTCTGGTGCCGCGACAAGATCAAGTCCTCATCCTTCCTCACTGAAATCCTCGGCTT
Source organism: Betaproteobacteria bacterium (assembly GCA_040006575.1). Classification (GTDB taxonomy): domain Bacteria; phylum Pseudomonadota; class Gammaproteobacteria; order Burkholderiales; family Usitatibacteraceae; genus UKL13-2. The sequence goes on along the minus strand of JBDTWS010000035.1, from coordinate 10,259 downwards.
GCCGCCGGCCACCGTGTTCGGCCCCATGATGGTCGTGCCGCTGGGCAATGGCGCTTCGCTGGATTTCTACGCGCAGGACAACGAGATCGCCATGCAGCATTACGCATTTCTCGTCAGCGAGGAAGAATTCGACCAGATCCTCGCGCGCGTGCGCGAACGCGGCATGACTTTCTGGTCGCTGCCGGGCAAGCAGTTCCGCGGGGAAATAAATCATGTTGACGGCGGTCGCGGTTTTTATTTCGACGATCCCGATGGACACTTCCTCGAAGTGATCACACGCCCCTACGGCGGGCTCGCGGGCAGTTTCGGCACGTACTAGCCGGCACGCACTAGCCGGCACGCACTAGCCGGCCCGCTCGATCACGCGCAGTTGCCGGGAGCGCGCCGCATTCCAACCCCATCTTTCGGCCTTCTGTCACTGCCCGCCTTGCGCGTCCAGGCAGCTTCTCTACACTCGCCGGATTGCAGGGGGCCGCACGAAATTTCCCGTGGGACATAGAGGAAATCATCGCGCGAAAATCGATCCACCAAAAAAGAAAACACAATGACCATTCAATCGATTGTGGCGGTATGTGCAGTTCTGTGCCTGGCTAGTGTCGTCACTTCAGCGAACGCGCAGACGCCGGTCGAGCGGCGCAATCCTGCGCTGACGGCGACGCAACTCCAGCCTGGCGACACCATCGTCATCGACGGCAAGCTGGACGATGCGGTGTGGCAGCGCATTGCGCCGATGTCGGAATTCTACGAATACCGGCCGCGCGATTCGGTGGCGGCCAGGTACGCGACCGACGCGCGCATCGCCTATGACAAACACGCGCTCTATGTAGCGGTGACGTCGCACGATCCCGACCTCTCCAAACTCGATGCACCACTGGTGCGTCGCGACCAGGTGCTGGGTTCGCAGGACCTGGTGGTGTTGCACATCGACCCGGTCGGCACCCGCAAATTCGCACAGATCTTTCGCGTCAATGCGGCGGGCGCCATCGGTGACGGCCTCTTCAACGAAGACAGCACCAATGAAGATTTTTCTCCCGACTTCGAATTTGAAGTGCGTACCTCGACTTTTTCCAATGCCACCGGCGGCGGCTGGATTGCCGAATTCCGCATCCCTTTTTCGACACTGCGTTTTTCCGATCCGCCCTCGCCGACATGGAGCATCCAGATCGTGCGCGGCCTGACACGCGGCGAACAATACCGCTTCGCCAACGGCCGCATTCCGCGCGACGCCAATTGTTTCCTCTGCTACGCACAAACGCTCGATGGCATGCGCGAATTGCCCGCCGGGCGTGAACTCACTGTCACGCCGCAGATGACGTTACGGCGCAGCACCGACCAGTCCAGCGACCAGGCCGGCAGCGGCCCGCGCCGCACGCGCAGCGATTTTGTCGCGGGACTCGATGTCAAATTCCGCCCGCGTTCCGACCTGGTATTCGACGCCACCCTCAATCCCGATTTCTCGCAGGTGGAACTGGACACACCGCAACTGGCCACCAACGCACAGTTCGCGTTGTTCTTCCCCGAGAAGCGCCCCTTCTTCCTGGAAGGCGCGGACATATTGTCGTCGCCCTTCAACGGCGCCATCTACACCCGCTCGATCACCGATCCTGCCTGGGGTGCACGGCTGACCGGCCGCAACGATGTCAGCGATTACGCGCTGCTGACCACGCGCGACGACGGCAAGGGATTCATCCTGCTGCCCGGCCCGCTGACCACCGGTTTCGCGCGCCAGGAAACGAAATCGCAAGCCACCGTGGCGAGGTATCGCACCAACGCCGGCAACTGGTCGCTGGGTGGACTCATCACAGACCGCACCTATGAAAGTGCGCCGGGTTTGGAGGCCGCGTACAACCGCGTGGCAGGGCTGGATTTTGTCTGGCGCCCGATGGGTGAAATGCGTGTGCGCGGCCAGGTGCTGGGCAGTTTCACCCACGATCCGCGCAATCCGCGCGACGTGCCGGACAACGACAGTGCGGCGCTGGCCGATTACAACTGGCGCGATCCGAAATGGAATTTCGCCGGCGGCATCGAGCGTGTCGGCAAGGGCTTTCGCGACGACAACGGTTTCTTCAGCCAGGCCGGCTACCTGAATTTTTACCAGGAGTCGCAGCGCAAATTTACCGATGTCGGTCCGTTCCTCGAAGTCTCGCCCTACTTCAACGTGGCCCGCAAAACCGACGACGAAGGGCGGGTGGTTTACCAGCAATACATCCCGGGCCTGTTCCTCGGCGCCGCGCGCAATACCGGCATCGGCTTCGAGGTGCGGTCGAACATCAAGGTGCGCTTTCGCAACGAAGGCGAACCGCTGAAGCGCGACCAGGTGTACATGTACATCGATTCCGCACCCGGCGGCTGGCTTTCGCGTTACTACATTGAAACGGCCATCGGCGACCGCGCCGATGTGGGCGCCAACAAGATGCGCCGCGGCTACCTGGTCAGCGCCAACGCCAATATCCGCCTGTCGGATCGTTTCGAAATCGAACCGCGCATCGACGAATCAATCATGGGCACGCGCATCCTGGCCACCGGTACGGAACGCGCGCTGCATGAACGTGCGGTGCAACTGACGGCGGTGTATCACTTCACGGCCCGCGATAACCTGCGGCTGATCGGCCAGTACAACAGCGTCAAGCGCGGCACGCTTTACTACGATGAGGTTGTCAGCCCGCGCGAAAAAACCGAAACGCTCTCACTCGTGTACGGCCACCTGCGCGGATTGGGTACGAATATGTACGTAGGCGCGACCACCTCGCGCAGCATCGACGCAGCGAATGATTTCAAGCGCAGGCAAAACGAAGTGTTTGTGAAAGTCTCGTGGGCGTTTGACGTGACGAGTTTGCTGCTGTAACACGCTACGCATAAAATTGCACATTAAACTCCAGCACGGGTGCGGATCGTGGGTCATAAATGCCCTGCAAACCGCACCAGTGCTGGAGTCTGCAAGTGAATTTTATGCTTTGCATGGATTTTGATGCTGCGTGCCGGCCATTCGGCCACGCAAGTTAAGGTCGGCGATAAATGTCACAATGCGCGTTCCGCATTTGCACCTATCGCACAAAACCATGTTTACCAAGTTATTCAAAAAAGACGAACTGCCTGAAAAAGCGGCGCCCGCAACCGTGGCCGCCGCAGCACCTCCTCCGGACAAAGGCCCCTGGGAAGAACAACTGCGCGCAGCCGCCGGCAACGACGAAGCTTTGCTCAATGTCGCCAAGACTGCCCCGTTCGTTGATATCAAACATGCTGCGGTGCAGGGACTGACCAGCGAAGAATCGCTGAAGCTGGCCGAGCGCGAATTCCGCAATCATGATCGCCGCGTGCATCGCGAAGCGAAACAACGCTGGGAAGCGAAAGTGGCCGAACGCGAAGCGCGCGCCGAAGCGGCAAAGCTGATCGACATGGCATCGTCGCTCTCGCAGGAAGCGAACATTCCCGCCAACCGTTTGGTGGAACTGGATCGCGCCTGGCGCGAACTCAGCCCCGCGCTGCTGGAAGAATCGCAGGTGGCAGCGTATGCCGGCATCTGGAACAAGCTTTCCTCACTCACGCGCGAGCGCGGCGACCAGCAGCAATGGATCAAGCGCTGGACGGCCGAGGCCAATCGCGCGTTGACGCAGTTCGACAGCGTGTGCCTGCCGGTGATGCGCGGTGAAAAAGAAAAATCGGAATTGACGGCGGCATGCGATGCCGTAGAAGCCTCGCTGGCCGCATCGGTGGCCGCGGGCGATATGGCGACCGGCAGCCCGATGATCGCCAACCTGCAGGAAATGCTGCGCGTGGCGCTGCATACCGCCGCCGATGCGGGTGTACGGCTGGTTTTCCTCGAGGGCCTGCCCGCCACGTCCGACGGTACGCAGGGCGCCGCATGGCAGGCGCTGCCGATCAGCGATGCCCGCGTCGCCGCCGCACTCAATGCGCGCTTTGAACAGTGGCAGCGCGAACAGACTGACGCCAAACAGGCGCGCTCGGCAGAACAGAAAAAACAGTCGAAGGAAAAAACGCAGGCGGTGCGCCAGGCCAAGCTCGAAGGACTCGAAGCGATCGTCGTGCAAACGGAAACTGCGCTGGCCGAAGGCCATCTCGCGGAAACGATCGAGCTGTTGAAAAAAGTCGACGAAACCGCGCAGGCCAGCCGGCCCGACCAGAAACTGCAGGCACGGATTGAAACGCTGCAAGGTGAAGTCGCGCGGCTCAAGGGCTGGCAACACTGGGGCGGCGGCCGCGTGCGTGAAGATATCGTGGTCGAGGCCGAAACGCTGGCCAAGACCAGTTCCGCCGAGAAACTCGCGGTGAAAACGCATGCCGACGCCATCGAAAACCTGCGTGAACGCTGGAAAGAACTCGACAAGCTGGGAGGCGCCACCAACAAGACGTTGTGGCTGCGTTTCGATGGCGCGCTGAAAACGGCATACCTCCCGGTCGCGGCCCACCTGGCGAAACTGAAAGCCGTGCGGCAGGAAAACCTGGAAGCGCGCAACAAGCTGATTGCCGGATTGAATGAAGTGCCGTTGGCCGCGAGCGGGGCAAGCGACACGAGTGACACGAGTGACAAAAACGAAGCCGCCGTCACAAACGCGAAAAACGAGACAACCGAAGCCAGCGAAGCAGGCGAACCAAAGGTGGTGAGCGAGCCGGTCAAAGGCGGTGAAGGCGAGAAGAAATCCGCACCGGACTGGCGCGCCATTGCGCGTGCGCTGGAGCAATTCCAGACCGAGTGGCGCAAGCTCGGGCCGATAGAACACACGGTGCCACATAAGGCGCGCGTCGGCCTGGAAGCGCGCCTCAAGGCTGCTACCGATCGCCTTGATGGGCCGCTCACTGAAACCCGCCGTGTCGAGCAAGCGAAGCGCAGCAAACTGATCGACCGCGCCAAAGTGCTGGCAGCCGAACCCAATGCACGCGACGTTATCGCCAAGGTGCGCGACCTGCAGAATGAATGGCAACAGCATGCGAAATCGCTGCCGCTGCATCGCCACGAGGAAAACCGGCTGTGGTCCGAATTCAAGACCGCCACCGATGCCGTTTTCAAGCAACGGGACGCCGCGCATGCCGCGCGCGATTCGGAATTCAAGTCACATCAGGTCGCGCGCGAAGCATTGATCGCGCGTCTCACCGCGCTGACGGCTGATACGCCGACGGCGGAATTGAAACGCACCATCAACGATGTCGACCGCGAATGGCGCAATTCCGGCGAAGCGCCACGCGCTGTCGTCGCAAAGCTTGACGGCCGTTTCCGTGAAGCACGCGACAAGGCGCAGCAGTTTCTCGCCGGCAGCGCCAAGCGCGTGTGGCATGCGACCTGCGATGCGCTCAACGCAAAACTGGCCGTGTGCGAAGATCTCGAAGCCGGCGCCAATGCCGGCGACCTCGAAGCACGCTGGCAGGGTATCGCGGCATTGCCGTCAACCTGGGAGCAGGCGTTGCAGGCGCGATTCAAGGCGGCAACCGGCGGGCCGGTGACGCCGAACGCAAAATCGGCTGAAGCATTCTCCAGCGCGTTGCTGCAACTCGAAGCGGCGCTGAACGTGGAATCGCCGCCGGCATTCCAGGCGGCCCGCCGTGACCTGAAATTGCGCGCAATGAAAAATGCCATGGAGGCAAGGCAGACTTCAGGCGTATCGACGTCGGACATCGACCGCTGGCTGGGCGAAATATTTTCTTCGCCCGCAGCGGATGCGACCTCGCGCCAGCGCACGTCGGCCATCATCGCCGCGTTGCGCGAAGGCACGCATCGAAGCGCTTGATTTTTTTGGCTGGCGGAATTAACCGTGGACTACCGGTGAAGCACGCAACAAACCAGTAGTTCGTCTGGCAATTGCGCTCAGGGTTTTTGTATCAAAACACTTGTCAGGGCATTGCCCGCAATCGCTTGTCCGCATCCACCAGCCAGCTCGCCATCGTCTGCAAAAACGTTTTTTCAAATCGCGAGCGACAGGTTTCGGACGCATTCTGCAAGGCTACGTCGGCCACACGCAATACGACGCCATCGAGAATCGCTGAACAGGTTGTGTTGCGCGGCACACGGCCCTCGAGCACATAGGAAATCTCACCCATGCTCATGCCGCTGGTGACGAGATCGATCAGGCGGCCCTGCTTGGACACGCGCACCTGTCCGCTTAGCAGCACGTAGAAACAATCGCCCACCTCACCCTCGCGTATCAGCACGTCGCCCTGCTGGATGCGCTTGAACTCGCCCACTTCCAGCACGTACCAGAGATCGGCGTCGGAAAACAGTTTGAAGAACGGCGATTCGCGCAGCAACTGGAAGCGTTCACTTGCGCTGGCCAGGTTGATTTCCTGGCGGCCTTGGCCGGGTGCGGCCGGCGTGACGCTGGTCAGCGCATCCAGGCACTCACGCCAAGAGGCGAATCGCGCAGAGGGCATTTTTCCCATCATGCGCGCAATGATGGGATCCAATGCCGGCGGGATGCTGGGGCGGATCTCACTGGGCGGACGCGGGCGCGATTCAAAGATCTGGTACATGAGCTGCTGCATGTTGTCGCCGTCGAAAGGTTTCTCGCCGGTCAGCAATTCGTAGAACACCACGCCCAGCGAAAACATGTCGCTGCGGAAATCCAGCCCATGGCCCAGCAACTGTTCCGGCGACATGTAGAACGGTGTGCCGATGCCGGTCTCGACCTGGCCTTCGCGCGCTGCGATCAACGTAGCGCCCAGGTCGCTTAGCCGCACATCGCCGGACTCGGTAATCAGGATATTTGCCGGCTTGATGTCGCGATGCACCAGCCCCAGCGCGTTCATATATTCCAGCGCCTTGCCACACTTGAAAATGGTGTCCATCGCCGACTCGTAATCGAGCAGCGTGCCGCGCGAGGTATGTTTTTCCATCGTGCCGCCACCGACAAATTCCATCACGACGTAGTGGTCGTCACCGTCTTCGATGACATCGAAGATGCGCACGATATGCGGATGATTCAGCTTTCCCAGCAGCGCGGCTTCGGTGCGCAATCCCAGGTTGCCAAGATCGGCCGGATCGTAGCGCTCTTCTATTTCGCCGGGCTTTTTATCCGCCTTGCGCCCGACCACCTTGACGGCGACATCGCGTCGATGAAATGGGTCCTCGGCCAGGTAGACGGTGCTGGTTGCGCCGCTTCCCAGCACGCGCAGCAAAGTGTACTTGCCGAGTTTGCGCGGCAAGGTTTGATCGTCGACATCAAGGGGAAGCGCGCTCGACATGTTGTTTTAAGGACGGTGGAACTGACCTAGGTTAGCACGCTGCGCGAGCGCCAATTGTCAGGGCCTGTCACGCCCGCAGGCTAGCGAGCGTGAGTCCGGGGCGGCGCAATTCTACGGGGTGGCGCGGGCCTTCGCGCGTAACCGGCCGACGATCCCGGTCGGAAAATAATAGACCGACAAGACAAACAATACGCCCAGCCACAACAGCCAACGATCCGGCGACAGCAGCGCAGCGAGCCACGGCAGGCTGCTGGCTGCCTCACTGGCCAGGCGCAACAGGTCCTGCAGGTAACTCTGCGCAATCACGAACAACGTGGCGCCGATGGCCGCGCCATAAATCGTGCCCATGCCGCCGATCACCACGATGAGAAGCACGTCCAGCATGATTTCGAATGACAGCGAAGTATCGGGTCCGGTATAGCGCAGCCACAGCGCCAGCATCACCCCGGCCAGTGTCGCGAACAACGCAGACAGCACGCTCGACACGGTTCGGTACACGACGACGCGGTAGCCGATGGCCTCGGCGCGAAATTCGTTTTCGCGGATGGCCTGCAACACGCGCCCGAACGGCGAATTGACGATGCGCAGCATCGCCAGCAGCAAGAGCAGCGCGGCGGTGAACAGCAGGTAGTAGCAGAAAAGGCGGCCATCGATATTCACGCCCAGGAAGCGCTCGTCCAGGAAAGCGTATCCGCCGTTCAGGATATCGGGCACTTTGAAATTGAGCCCGTCATCGCCGCCGGTAATATCGGACAGTTGCGAGGCCAGCGTCTGGAATGCGGATGCAACTGCCAGCGTGATCATGGCGAAGAATATGGCGCGCACGCGCAGTGAAAAAAGTCCCACCGCCAGCGCGAGTACAAACGACAGCGCCAGCGCACCGGCAGTGCCGATGGCGATCGCCTCCCAGGTCGGCCCGTAACGTGAGCAGGCGATGGCGATGCCATACGCACCGATGCCGAAGAACATGGTGTGCGCGAAGCTGACGATGCCGGTGTAGCCCAGCAGCAGGTCGAAACTCGCCACCAGCACAATGAAGACGAGGATCTTGGCGGCAACGCTGAGTGCCTTGACGCCGGGGAAAATAAACGGCGCGAACGCCAGCGCCAGCAGGAGGACCACCAGCGTGATGGCCAGCATGCGGCTGCGCGGCAGGTCGTGCGAGAGCAGGCGATTGAACATCATCGCCCCGTCACCGGATACACGCCCTGCGGACGCCACAGCAGGATCGCGGCCATCAGCGCGATGTTTGAAAACAGGGCGACCTTCGGCGCGAGAAAGCCCGCGTAGTTGGCCATCAGTCCCACCAACAATGCGCCGATCAGCGCACCGCCCGTCGAACCCAGCCCGCCGATGATGATGACGATGAATATCAGCACATTGACCTGCGCGCCCATCTGCGGGAAAACGTTCTGCTGGTACATGCCCCACATCACGCCACCGAGGCCGGCCAGCGCGCTGCCGACGACAAACACGCCGATGAACAGGCGGCGAATGCGATAGCCCAGCGACTCGACCATCTCGCGGTCCTGCACACCGGCGCGGATCAGCAGGCCGATCTTGGTGCGGCCGAGTGTCCAGGCCAGTGACGCAAACACAATCAGGCCCACCACCACCGCAACCAAACGGAATTTCTCGATGGCCGCATCGCCCAGCAACAGCGAGCCGCGCATGCCCTCCGGCAGCGGCAGGGGGATCTGCTGTGCGCCCCAGATCACCTTGATGAGCTCTTCACCGATGATCATGCCGCCCATGGTAATGAGGATTTGCTTGAGATGCTGTCCGTACACGGGCCGCACCAGGAAACGTTCGAACGCGAGGCCGACGGCGCCCGCCACCAGCATGGCGACCAGCATCGCGGGAATGACGGCCATCACATTACGCAGCAGCGATTGCGAACCAGTCCAGTCGCCCATGCTGCCCAGCACACTGCTGGCAACAAAGGCACCGAGCGCGATAAACACGCCGTGGCCGAAATTGAGTACGTCCATTAGTCCAAACACCAGCGTAAGCCCTGAGGCGATGATGAAGATAATCATGCCCATCGCAAGTCCTGCGACAGTCAGCGTCAGCCAGGTTGAGCCGGAGCCGATCAGCGGCAACGCCAGCAGCGAAAGTACCGGCACCAGGGCCAGCGGCTTCCAGTCGAAATCCCTGTGTTTCACTTCACTCATACCGCCAATCCCAGCAGCGAATGCTGCAATGCTTCGTCATCGGCCAGCGCCTGCATGCTGCCGCTGTGCACCACCCGGCCATTGTCCATGACGGCGACCGTGTCGCCCAGGCGGCGCGCGAAATTGATGTTCTGTTCGACCAGCAGGATGGTGACGCCGCCGGCTTTCAGTTCGGCGAATGCGTCGATCATGTTGTTGATGATGGCCGGTGCGAGGCCCTTGCTGGGTTCATCGACGATGAGCAGTTCGCGCGGTTCGACGATGGCGCGCGCCACGGCCAGCATTTGTTTTTGTCCACCCGATAATTTTCCGGCGGGATAAGACCAGAATTTCTCGACGGCGGGAAACAGTTTGAAAATCCATTTCAGCCGGGTATCGTCGATGTCTTCCACCCGCTTCGCCTGCCGCGCAGCCAGCAGCATGTTTTCTTTCACCGTGAGATCGGAAAAAATACCCATCGTCTCGGGGACGTAAGCGATATTGAGCCCGGCGATTTGCGGTGTACTTAATGCCGTGATGTCCTGCTGCGCGAACGTGATCGTGCCGGACGATGCCTGCCACAGTCCCATGATGGTACGCAGTGTGGTGGTTTTTCCCGCACCATTGCGACCCAGCAGCATCGTGAGTTCACCGCGCGGCACAACCAGGTTGACGCCGTGCAGGATGTGATACGCGCCGATGCGGGTGTGCACTTCCGCCATGGTGAGCAATGCAGCGTTGCTCATGCGGCGGCCTTCGCGGTGGCCTTTGTTGCTGCACCGGGCGCCACGCCCAGGTACGCTTCCTGCACCACCGCTGATGCGATCACTGCCGCAGGCTCGCCGTCGGCCACCAGCGTGCCGTTGTGCAAAACGATGATGCGATCCGCGAGCTCGCGCACCACGTCCATCTTGT
>JBDTWS010000034.1:0-26967 GCA_040006575.1 Betaproteobacteria bacterium | reverse complement strand
ACAGCGACGTGCGCGCGCGCTTTTTCCAGCAGCTGGCGCATTACGACGTGGTCAACGAATTTGAAGTGCGCTGGAAAATCGGCGCCAGCGGTGAAGGCGCGCCCGGCAATGCAGGCGCATCGTGGGCCGTGCTGTCGGCAAGGCGCATGAAGTACCAGGGTATGGATGCGGTGCTGACAGTGTTCTCGCCGATCAATCACCTGAAGCAGATGGAGCAGCGGCTCGAGCTATGGGCAAAAGTGTTCGAGGCGTCCTCGGAAGGCATCATGATCGTCAATGCCAACGAACGCATCATGTCGGTCAACCGCGCGTTCGTGCGCGCGACCGGCTACGACTTCCATGAGGCATTCGGGGAGCGTCCTGATTTCCTGATTCCCGATCATGTCGACAAAACTTTCTTTGTCGACTTGTGGCGTGCGGCGCAGCAGAAAGGCTCATGGCAGGGAGAGGTGCAGCTGAAACGCCGCAATGGCGAGACCTTGCCGGTGTGGCTGATGATCAGCACGGTGCGCGAACCGCAGGGTGCACCCTCGTATTACATCTGTACGTCCATCGACATCACCGACCGCAAGAAGAGTGAGGAGCGCATTACCTTCCTCGCCCATCATGACGTGCTGACCGAATTGCCGAACCGGTCGCTGTGCATCGAGCGCCTTCGCTCCGCCATCCAGCAGGCCGAGCGCACGGGGCAAAAGGTTGCCGTGCTGTTTATCGACCTCGACCGTTTCAAGAACATCAACGATTCGCTGGGTCACCACATCGGCGATGGCCTGCTTCGTTCAGTGGCCAGGCGATTGACCGAAGCAGTGCGTGCGGTCGACACGGTGAGCCGGCTGGGTGGTGACGAATTCGTGGTGGTGCTGAGCGGCGTGGAGAATAGCGAGGAAGTGACACGTGTACTCGACAGCCGCCTGCTGCCCCTCATTCGCAAGCCGCATGACGTTGAGGGCAACGAGCTGCATGCCTCATGCAGTGTCGGCGTGGCGATGTACCCGGCTGATGCGCAGGGGATCGACGAATTGATGCGGCTGGCGGACGTGGCGATGTATCACGCCAAATCGACCGGTCGCAACACCGCGTATTTCTTCAGCGCCGAAATGACCGAGCGTGCCGAACGACGCCAGCAGATCGAGTCGCGCCTGCGGCACGCGATCGTGAAGGGTGAGCTCAGTCTTCAATACCAGCCCTGCGTGGATGCGAAGACCGGCGAGCTGGTCAGTGTCGAAGGGCTGCTGCGCTGGAACAGTGTCGAGCTGGGCAAGGTGACGCCTGACCAGTTCATTCATGTTGCCGAGGAAACCGGATTGATCGTGCCGATCGGCGAATGGGTGATCGAGACGGCGTGCGCGCAGCTGGCGACGTGGCAAAGCGAAACAGGCGGCGCGTTTCGCGAGCTGGCCGTTTCGGTCAATCTTTCCGCTTCGCAGTTACGCAGCAGTGGATTGCTGGGTGCCCTCGAGTCGAGCATGCGACGGCATGCCGTCGGGCCTGGCCGGCTGGAGATCGAAATCACCGAGTCCACACTTATGGAAGGCGTGCAGATCAACCTGCAGAAACTGGTCGCGATACGCGCGCTGGGTGTGGGACTCGCCATCGACGATTTCGGCACGGGCTATTCCAGCCTGAGTTACCTCAGCCGCTTCCCCATCGACAAGCTCAAGATCGACCGTTCATTCGTGCATGAAATTCTGGGCGATCCTAACAATCTCGCCATCACTCGTTCCATTATCGGGCTGGGCCACACGCTGGGACTGAAGGTGGTGGCGGAAGGCGTGGAGACTGAAGCCGAAGCGATCGTGCTGCGCGGCGCGGGCTGCGATGAGTTCCAGGGTTTTCGCTATGCGCCCTCACTGTCGCCGTCCGAATTGTCGGACTGGCGCGCAATGTCGAGTGCAGAAGTGATCAGCCGACAGCAGGCGCTTTCACTCTGAAAAACGCACTCGCGCTCTTGAAACTCAAGCGCCGGTGCGGCTTTCAGTCCGAAAAAGGCTGGAGAACGGCTCCAGACAATGACTTTATCATTCAAAACTATCTTGTAGGCGTAGGAATATGGCCTACAACTGTTTCGGCGAATTGGAGACATAAACCCGCTCGTTTTGACGTGCCATGCTGGCGCACGCCACGCATACTGGCTTATCCAAACCGGCAGCAGTTGAGCAAACAGGGCCTTTATGAACCAGACATATTCCCCGATGCAGGCGCAGTTCAATTCAAGTGAGCTGCGGGGCCATGATCCGTTGCACGCCACGACCGGACTTGTGTGGGGCACGCTGATGGGAACGGCCTTCTGGCTAGTTGTACTGACCCTCGTTTTCGTCAACTAGCGTTTCGTTTCGGCCAGCGCTCGCTCTCGCAACCGCATCACGGCCTGCTCGCCAGTAATAATTCCTGCGGCGTCAGCCAGCGCCACTCGCCTTCCTTCAAATCTTGCGGCATCTGCAACCGGCCGATGCGACTGCGATGCAGTGCTTCCACATGATTACCGACTGCGGCAAGCATGCGCTTTACCTGGTGATATTTTCCTGACGTCAATGTGAGCCGCACCTGTTGCGGCGCAGCGCATTCACACGCGAGCGCACGCACCGGTTCGGGGCTATCGTCCAGCACCACGCCTGCCAAGAGGTGCCGCACCTGATCGTCAGTGACGGCCTCGCTTGCAGTGACCTCGTAAATTTTCGGCACCTCGTGTTTGGGCGAGGTCGTGCGGTGGATGAACTGCCCATCATCTGAAAACAGCAGCATGCCCGTGGTGTCCTGGTCCAGCCGGCCCACGGCTTGCACATTGCGGGTACGCAATGGCGCGGGTAGAAGCGTGTATATGCTCGGATGCGATTTCGGTTTTTGCGAGCACTCGTAACCGGCGGGCTTGTTCAGCAGCAGGTAGGCTTTCTCGTGATACTGCCAGGCATCGCCTTCGACACTGAACTCGAAAGGTGCGCCGTCAATCGCATGGGGGACAACGTCAAAGTCGCGCGCGTCGTCGGTGCAAACCTCGCCGGCGATCTTCACATCGCCGCGCGCAATGAGCACACGACAAAGTTTGCGGGAACCGAAGCCCTGGCTGAAGAGAATCTGTTCGAGTTTCATGGCGCGGGATATTGTCCGGTTCGCGGCGGGAATGGCAATGAATGCGTCATTGTCCGCGAATCAATGGTTATCGCCAACATCATGCATCGGCGCTTCAACCGATCGCGCCGACGGCCCCGACAAAAAACTAGGAGGCGGCGGCGGCCTTCGCCTTTTGCTTGGCTATCTGGTCAGCGTCCAGGCGGGTCACGGCATCTTTCGTCAACTGCCGCATACCTTCGCCGCCTGCCTTCGCGTGCGCGATGATGCTGTCGCGCATGCGCGGATCCCAGAATTTCTTGAGATGCGTAAGCACCCCATCCACCGCCGTGTCGCGGTTGGGCTGCGACTCGAAAAACTGGGAAATCTGGTTGGCCATCACGACCAAATGTTCGGCATTCATGCGCTCACCGGTGAGAGTAGATGATGGGGATCTGCGTAGACGACATGCTGGCCCTTGCGGACAAAACCGAGCAGGGTAAGTCCGCCTTCCTGCGCCATTTTCACTGCGAGCGAAGTCGGTGCAGAGACTGCTCCCAGCAAGGGAATTCCCAGCACCAGGCATTTCTGCACCATCTCGAAACTGGCGCGGCTGGTGATCAGGGCACAGCCTTCGGAGAAAGATTTTTTTTCACGCGCGAGACAGCCAATGAGTTTGTCCAGCGCATTGTGCCGGCCCACGTCTTCGAAAACGTGTTCTACCGTACCATCGCGCGTGGCCCAGGCGGCCGCATGCACCGCACCCGTGAGGGCGTGCATGCGCTGGCCGGCCGCGAGCGACTGCATCGCACGATGAATATTTTGGGCGCTGAAACCGCTCACTGCCGGAAGCTGCGCATGCGTGCGCTGCACTTCGGCAAGGCTTTCCGTCCCGCACAATCCGCAGCCGGTGCGGCCGGAAAGATTGCGGCGACGTTCCTTCAGCGCCGTCATGCGCCTCGCTGAAAGGCCGATGTGCACTTCGATGCCTTCGGCTGTCGCCATCACTTCGATGTCATAAATTTCGTCGGCAGCTTCGGCAATGCCTTCACTTAGCGTAAAGCCGGTCGCGAATTCAACCAGGTCGCTGGGCGAGGCCAGCATCACGGCATGTGAAATACCGTTGTAAACCAGCGCCACCGGTGTCTCCTGTGCGAGCTGGTCTTCGTGCGCGCTCGCCTTCCCGTCGGCCCACCGTTCTACCTGGTGAGTGATGACGGGTTCGGGGAAATCCGGAACATTATCCGGCGCGAGGTCGCGTTGCATTTCGGGATTATCAGGCTTTTTCCGTGACGCGGTCTTTCACCAGCCTGATCTGCTTGTCGCTGAACTTGTGGAAGCGCTCCTGCCATTCGGATGGCTGCTCCACTTGCGTCACCTGCACGGCAGTCACCTTGTATTCCGGGCAGTTGGTGGCCCAGTCGGAATTCTCGGTCGTGATCACGTTGGCACCGGATTCAGGGAAGTGGAACGTCGTGTACACCACACCCGGTTGCACACGATCGGTGATGGTGGCGCGCAATACCGTCTCACCCGCGCGGCTGGCAATACCGGCCCAGTCGCCCTCTTTGATGCCGCGCTCCTCAGCATCGTGCGGATGAATCTCCAGCCTATCCTCGCTGTGCCACTGGTTGTTGTGGGTGCGGCGCGTCTGCGCGCCCACGTTGTACTGCGAAAGAATGCGGCCGGTGGTCAGGATCAGCGGATAGCGGCCGTTTACTTTTTCTGCCGTCGGCTGGTACTCAGTGATGATGAAACGGCCTTTGCCGCGCACGAATTTGTCGACGTGCATGATCGCCGTGCCTTCGGGCAGGGTGTTGTCGTTGCAAGGCCATTGCACGCTGCCCAGTTCGTCAATCTTCTTGAAGCTCACGCCGGCAAACGTGGGCGTCAAACGCGCGATCTCATCCATGATCTCGGACGGATGCGTGTAGTTCATCGGATAGCCCATTGCATTGGACAGCGCCATCGTGGCTTCCCAGTCGCCCAGGCCGGCAGCAGACGGCATGGCTTTGCGAACCATCGAAATGCGGCGCTCGGCGTTGGTAAACGTGCCGTCTTTTTCGAGGAAGGTGGTGCCCGGCAAAAACACATGCGCGAACTTGGCGGTTTCGTTCAGGAAAATATCCTGCACCACCAGGCATTCCAGCGCAGTCAGCGCGGCAGTAACGTGCTGCGTGTTGGGATCCGATTGCGCGATGTCCTCACCCTGCACATACAGGCCGCGGAAACTGCCGTCGAGCGAGGCTTCGAACATATTGGGAATGCGCAATCCCGGCTCATCCTGCAGCGCCACGCCCCAGTCTTTTTCGAACAGCGTGCGTGTGGCAAGATCGGACACATGGCGATAGCCCGGGAATTCGTGCGGGAAGGAACCCATGTCACACGAGCCCTGCACATTGTTCTGGCCGCGCAATGGATTCACACCCACGCCGTTGCGGCCGATATTGCCGGTCAGCATGGCGAGATTGGCGATACCCATCACCATGGTGGAACCCTGGCTGTGTTCAGTCACACCAAGGCCGTAGTAAATGGCGCCATTGCCGCCGGTGGCGTAAAGGCGTGCCGCACCACGAATTTCGGCTGCGGGAACGCCGGTGACTTTCTCCATCGCTTCCGGGCTGTTGACCGGCTGCAGCATGAATGCTTTCCAGTTGGCGAACTCCACCGGGTCACAGCGTTCGCCAATGTAGGCGTCAGCCTCAAGACCTTCGTCGAGGATGGCATGTGCCAGCGCATTGATGACAGCGACGTTGGTGCCGGGCAGCAATTTCAAATGATAGTCGGCCGACACGTGCGGGCTTTCGACCATTTCGGTGGTGCGCGGATCGACCACGATCAGCTTGGCACCTTCGCGCAGGCGTTTTTTCATCCGCGAGGCAAACACCGGATGGGCGGCGACCGGGTTGGCGCCGATCACGACGATCACATCCGACTCGTCGACTGAATCGAAATCCTGCGTGCCGGCTGAAGTACCCAGCGTCTGGCCGAGGCCATAACCGGTGGGCGAATGACAGACGCGCGCGCAGGTATCGACGTTGTTGTTGCCGAACGCGGCGCGGATCATTTTCTGCACCAGGTAAGTCTCTTCATTGGTGCAGCGTGAAGACGTGATGCCGCCGATGGAATCGCGCCCGTACTTGGCCTGGATGCGCTTGAATTCGGAGGCGGCGTAATTGATCGCCTCGTCCCAAGGCACTTCGCGCCACGGGTCGTTGATGCTGGCGCGGATCATCGGCTTGGTGATGCGATCCTTGTGCGTCGTATAGCCCCACGCAAAACGGCCCTTGACGCAACTGTGGCCGTGATTGGCCTTGCCATCCTTGTGCGGCACCATGCGAACCACTTCATTGCCCTTCATTTCAGCACGGAAAGAACAGCCGACGCCGCAATAGGCGCAGGTCGTCAACACCGAATGATCCGGCAGGCCGCGATCAATCACGGTTTTTTCCATCAGTGTCGCCGTGGGGCACGCCTGCACGCAGGCGCCGCAGGAAACGCATTCCGAATTCATGAAGCCCTCGTCCTGGCCTGCCGAAACGAACGAGGCGAAACCGCGGCCATCGATGGTCAACGCGAAGGTGCCCTGTGTTTCTTCACATGCGCGCACGCAGCGCGAACACACGATGCATTTCGATGCATCGAACGTGAAGTAGGGATTCGATTCATCCTTGCCTTCCTTCAAATGATTTTCGCCGTCGTAGCCGTAGCGCACTTCGCGCAGGCCGACGGTGCCCGCCATGTCCTGCAATTCGCAATCGCCGTTGGCGCTGCAGGTCAGGCAATCCAGCGGATGATCTGAGATATAGAGCTCCATCACGCCCTTGCGCAGCTTGGCCAGCTTGTCAGTCTGCGTACGCACTTTCATGCCGTGTTCGGCCGGGGTGGTGCAGGAAGCGGGAAAGCCGCGGCGGCCTTCAATCTCAACGAGGCACAGGCGGCAGGAACCGAACGGCTCAATCGAATCGGTCGCACACAGCTTGGGCACCTTGGTGCCGGCCTCCATGGCAGCCGCCATGATCGACGTTCCAGCCGGAACGGTGATTTCCACACCGTCGATTTCGAGTGTTACTCCAAGTTCGGATTTGACGCGCGGTGTACCGTAGTCGAGGGGTTTCATTGAGGCCATGATGTTGCTCCTTGTTCCGTACCTTGTTGCGTTAATTGGTGCTCAGGCTGCGTTGGAAATATTTTTCGGCGTCAAGCCGAAGTCTTCGGGGAAATGATCGAGCGCGCTCATCACCGGGAACGGCGTCATGCCGCCCAGCGCGCACAGCGATCCGGCCAGCATCGTTTCCGACAGGTCACGCAGCAGCGTGACGTTGGCGTCGCGCGCTTCACCGGCGATGATCTTGTCCATCACCTCGACGCCGCGCGTGGAACCGATGCGGCACGGTGTGCACTTGCCGCACGATTCGATGGCGCAGAATTCCATGGCGTAACGCGCCATTTTTGCCATGTCCACCGTGTCATCGAATACCACCATGCCACCGTGGCCGACCATCGCGCCCTTGGCGGCGAACGCTTCGTAATCCACCGGCATGTCGAATTGCGATTCCGGCACATAGGCACCCAGAGGTCCGCCGATCTGCACAGCGCGAATGGGACGGCCGGTGGCGGAGCCGCCGCCGAAGTCATAAAGCAATTCGCGTAACGTAAGGCCGAATGCTTTTTCCACCAGGCCACCGTGCTTGATGTTGCCGGTGAGCTGGAATGGCAACGTGCCACGCGAGCGGCCCATGCCGAAATCCTTATAGAACTGCGCGCCCTTGGCCATGATGACCGGCACGCTGGCGAGTGTGATGACGTTGTTCACCACCGTCGGTTTGCCGAACAGGCCTTGCAGCGCGGGAAGCGGCGGCTTGAAGCGGACAATGCCGCGTTTGCCTTCGAGCGATTCCAGCATCGCGGTTTCTTCGCCGCAAATGTAGGCGCCCGCTGCGCGGCGAACGTGCAGTTCAAATTTCTTGCCACTGCCGATTATGGATTCGCCGAGATAACCTGCCGCCCTGGCGAAATCAATGGCGCGCAGCAACGCTCGTTCGGCATGCGGATATTCGGAACGCACATAGATGTAGCCCGATGTCGCCCCCACCGCGATACCCGCGATGGTCATGCCTTCGATCAGCGTGAACGGATCACCTTCCATGATCATGCGATCCGAGAACGTGCCCGAATCACCTTCATCCGCATTGCAGACGATGTACTTGGTGTGACCGGGTGCGCCATGCACCGTTTTCCATTTGATGCCGGCCGGGAATGCAGCGCCACCGCGCCCGCGCAGGCCCGATTCAGTAACGGCAGCAACGATGGCCGCACCATCCATCGCCAGCGCTTTCTTCAAGCCTTCATAGCCACCGTGCGCACGATATTCATCGATGGACACCGGATCGATCACACCGACACGCGCGAACGTCAGCCGCTCCTGCTTTGCAAAATAGGGAATCGCTTCGGTGAGACCAAGGCTGAGTTTGTGTTTACCGCCCTTGAGGAAATCCGCGTCGAACAGCGACTTCACATCAGCCGTGGTCACGGGTCCATAGGCAACGCGGCCTTCGGGTGTTTCCACTTCCACCATCGGTTCCAGCCACAACATGCCGCGTGTGCCATTGCGGACGATTTTCACATCGGCATTGCGCGCGGCCACTTCGGCAGTCACCGCGCGCGCGACATCATCTGCGCCCACCGAAATTGCAGACATATCGCATGGAACATAGACACGAACGCTCATGCTGCACCTCGCAACGACGCAACGATATCGTCAAAGCGTTCCGGCGAAACCCTGCCGTGCACCGTATCGCCCACCATCACCGAAGGGGCGCAGGCGCAATTGCCCAGACAGTAGACGGGCTCAAGCGTAATCGCACCATCGGCAGTGTCGCCGTGGAATTCAGTTTTCAGTGAACGGGTCGCGTGATCCGCGAGCTCATTGCCGCCCATCGACTGGCAGGCCTCCGCGCGACAGACACGCAGCACATGCTTGGCCGGCGGTGTCTGGCGGAAGTGATGATAAAAAGTGATGACGCCATGCACTTCGGCGCGCGACAGGTGCAAATGCTCGGCGATGTCCGGCACGATGTCTTTCGGCACATAGCCCAGGCTGTCCTGGATGGCATGGAGAATCGGCAACAGCGACGCCTGCTCATCCGGCATGGACGACAGTGCGGCATGAAGTGCTTTCTGGATATCGATGGCGGTAGCCATTGCTCTCTCCTGCGATTTTTAATATATTGGCAATGCATATGCAGCATTCTGCATATGTACCGCGTTATTGGGCGTCAATCACCCTTATTTGACAGTCAAAGTAGCAATGAATTTGGTGAGAGTAAATAAGCAATTTCCTGCATATGACGAAAATCCTGATCAAACCCTCCTGGCAATTCGTCAGCGCCACTGGGGAACACATCGATCCGCGCCTTTTTGGCCTCTTGAGCGGGATCAACAATGCCGGCAAGCTGACGCTGGCAGCCAAGGCAGCGGGCCTGTCTTACCGTCGCGCCTGGGACCTGCTGTCGGAATGGTCCAGGTTTTTCGGCAGCCCGCTGGTGATCATGCAGCGCGGCAAAGGCGCCACACTTTCCCCGCTCGGCGCGAAGCTGTTATGGGCAGAGCAGCGTACGGAAGCGAGCCTGTTCCCGCAGATGGAAAACATAGCCTCGGAACTCAATCTCGAGATCAGCCGCGCCACCAGCCAGGAATCGGCCGCACTGATCCGCATCCATGCCAGCCATGGATATGCGGTGGAAAAACTGCCGGTGCTCATGCGCGAGCACGGCAATGCCGAAATCGATTTGCAATACATGAGCAGCATCGACGCCCTCAAATCACTGGGGCAGCAGCATTGCGACATGGCGGGATTCCACGTGCCGATTGGCCCCCTGGGAGCCGAACTCTGGTCTCACTATGCACCCTGGTTCAAAGGCCGCAAGCTGCGCATCATCAAGCTGGTGACGCGCACGCAGGGCCTCATCGTGGCCAAAGGAAATCCGCACAAGATAAAAACGTTTGCCGACATGGCAAAACACAACATCCGCTTCGTCAACCGCCAGCGCGGATCGGGTACGCGCATCCTTGTCGACAGCATCATCAAGCGCGATCACATCAATATCGCCAGGATTCACGGCTATGACACAGGAGAGTTCACGCACGCCGCAGTCGCCGCGTTTGTGGCGAGCGGCATGGCGGACGTGGGCATGGGTATAGAGCCCGCCGCGCGGCAATTCAAAATTGATTTCATCCCGCTCGTAAAGGAGCGTTACATGCTGGCGTGTACGCCGGCAACGTTGAAGCTGGCGGCGGTGCAGCAGCTGATCGCGCTGATGAAGACTGAATACTTCCGTTTACTTACCGAACCGGAAGCCGGTTACGCGATGGATGAGCCTGGAACGATTGTGGAGCCGCCGGCGCTATTTCCCTGGGCATGAGGTTTGAACTCTGACGGTGAATCGCAAATCCGGAAGCCGCACGACCCACGCAGCCGCACCGCATGACTCCAATTAACCGAACTGGTACTTATCGTTCACTTTTTGACGGGCACTGAACCTGTCTGCGGTGTGTTGGCCGCACCCGGCACGGGGCTATTCGGCGGAGGCGCTCCAATTGCATGCGGATTGGCGGGTGACGGATACGTTCCACCCGTGGACCCACCTGTGGTTTCGGCAGCGGGCGCAGGCACTGCCACCGTCGGCACCGCGTCCTTGCCAGTCGACGCGGCAGGGGAACCCGCAGGCGCCGCTGTTCCGGCTGCGCTGCTGGCCGGCTGGTATTGATAGGCGGTGATTTTTTCGCGATGGACAACACGTTCGTAATTCACCAAGTAAGCGACCACGCCGAGTGCCACGAGTATTGCCACGGCCCACAACAAGCCGTTCGAATTCCAGATGCCGTCATTCGGTTGCAGCGTGCCATCGATTATTTCGATGCGATCATAAAGTGGGTCCACTGCGTATCCGCGCGGCTCGGCGTAAACATTGGAATTCATGACGGCTCCTTCAGGTAAAGACAGTGCAGAAGAATTTCTTCCAGCCATGTTGTGCTTGAAGTTATGCCCGCGCTGTAGGCGTAAACCTTATGTGATGTAGTCCACGCGCGGAATCGATGGAGTATCCTGCGCACCAAACCCATCACTTCATTTGCAGGAGCCAAGATGACCACGCCGTCCGAATCCCGTCCGCCGTTTCCCCCCTTCACCCGCGAGACCGCTATCCAGAAAGTACGCATGGCCGAAGACGGCTGGAACGCGCGCAATCCCGAGCGCGTCTCGCTTGCCTATACCGTCGATACCCAATGGCGCAATCGCGCCGAATTTCCAGTGGGCCGCGCGCAGGTAGTGGAATTCCTGGCACGCAAATGGGCGCGTGAACTGGACTACCGGCTCATTAAGGAATTGTGGGCCCACACCGAAAATCGCATCGCCGTGCGCTTCGCGTACGAATGGCACGACGAGGCCGGCAACTGGTTCCGCTCGTATGGAAATGAAAATTGGGAATTCAGCCCCGAGGGATTGATGGCGCGACGATTTGCCAGCATCAATGACCTGGCCATTGCGGAATCTGATCGGAAATATCACTGGGCGAGGGATAACAATGGCCGGCGTCCGGATGATCATCCGGGACTGAGCGCTTTGGGACTGTAGGGCCGCAGGGCTTCAGGGTTTAACTCGCGATCGAGGGAAAATCCAGTTGACCACGCCGCTGCCGGCAGCGGCAACCTCAGGCAGCCAGTACCGATTGAGGTTTGCGGCTGGCGCTTTCCTGTTTCGGATGGCGCGCAGTAACAGTCAACATAATCGCTTTCAACATCAGCATTGCCTGGTCGCCAATGCTGATTGGCTGCGCTGCGAGGAAATGGCGCAGTTCCAGCGCGCGATAGACGTCGCCCTCAACATCCAGGTCCCCGGAAAAATAAGCGTGTGTCAACTTGCTGGTGTCACGGCGCAGGATCGTGTCGCGAAACAAAGCAGGAGAATGAAATACCAGCGTGAAATACGGCATGCTGCGGCCAACGAAAATGGTTTCATCGTCCCAAAGGCGAATGGCAAATGACGAGGGATAGTCATGAAACAGGCGGCGTATCAATGTTCCCCAGCCGTTGAGCCTGCTGGCGGCGGGATAGAAACGCAAGGCTGGTTCGTAGTTCATTGTGACTCCCGCTTGCAATTGTTACTTGATACCTGCCCGATTAATGCGCGCTGCTCACAACGACTTATCGCAAGTGATCGTCAGCGTCGAAATCGTATTCGACATCGCGCGCAACAGGCGCCGAGCCGATCCACGCCGGGATCTCATGGGAATCGATATCGCCACCCTGCCAGCCCTGGTAGATAGTTGCCACGCCGGCTGCAGTGTTGCGACTAGCGGCTTGCAAAAAGTCAGTGCCCGTTTTCATCGACAGTTCTCCGTTGAAGGCGAAACTCTCGCGTGAATGAAAACGTTCTCTTTCCCCTCCGCAGCCACGCGTATTGCCGCAGTAGGCAAGACGAAGGCTACGTTGTTGGTTCATGCAGACAGATAGGAAACGGCTGGTTCTTGGTGTGGGCGTTGTCCTACAGACGAACATGCCGGCAATTCCTTCAATGTAATCACCGCGAAAAAATATGTCCCTCGTTTAGTTACGTTTTTTCTTTTCGCCGCCTTTTTCCTCGCAGTCGAACCGCGTCACCCGCAATGCGCCCATCACCGCCACACCCTTGTCGCTTTCATCGGTCGCCAGCACGCTGGTCCCATCCTCCTTTGCGCTGGCGATGTGAGCCTTGCAATGCGCTTCGATGGCGATTTTTCCGGCGACAGTAACGTTGGAACGAAAGCAGTACCAGCCTTTGGGATTAGCGAGGCGAATGGTGCTTTTCCCCATGACGTTAACGGCAGGACGCACGATGATCAGCGCCGGTTTGTCGGTGATTTTTTCATCGCCGTTGTTGTTCTTGCCGATGCCGAATACCTTAACGCCGGGTGAGATGACGCGGCTGGGCTTGGTGCCTTTCCGGAACGGCGAATCGCTGCCCCAGTCCGCAATGCACTGATCGACGACGCGCTGATCGTCCACCGCGAAGGCGGGCACCGGTGCCAGCAAGGTAACGGCAAAGGCGAACGCAGCGGCAGCAGGCATTGCCAGGCCAAGGGATAATTTTTGGGACTTGTTCATGGATTCTCCTGTGAAATGAGATTTCGCGAAAAAAATTGCGCATGGCGCGTGCACAACCAATTTATCACGCGTCAATTGCGATGCGCGAATCGCTCAGCCGCCCGCCTTGATCCCGGCCGATTTGACCACGGCGCCGTAACGGCCGAGATCGCGTTTTATTTCTGCTGCGAATTTTGCCGGTGTTCCCGGCGTCACGGTGATGCCAAGCACATCGAACCTCGCTTTGGTTTCGGGATCGTTCAACACGGCATTCAGTTAGTGTTCAACTTGTCGACGATCGCTTTGGGTGTCTTGGCCGGCGCCAGTATTCCCACCCATGAGCTGATATCGAAATCGGCAACGCCACTTTTTTCGATGAACGTCGGCACATCGGGCAGCGCGGAAGAGCGCTGCGTACTCGATACCGCGATGGCATTGAGCTTGCCCGACTTCACGTGCTGCAAGGCCCCGGCGACTGCGGTGTAGAGCAGTTCCTGCTTCAACGATGGGTAAGACATGGCGGCGTCTCATCGAATATTTTTTTGGGCGCGCTGGGGGTGGGGCGTGGGCGCTGGGCGTTCGCGCATATTCGCATAATGGGGCAAGCTCGTCACCGATACATTGCCAGTCGAAACACAAGCACTGTGGCGGACTCCAGACTACAAATGACCTGTAGACCGCTCCAGCGCTTGAGTTTCAACTCAAGAATTTGATCTTCAAACTGTCGGGACGTCTCGCCGTTACCTGCGCGCTATTTCTTCTGACCCGGATAGATCCCTGACTTCGGCTCCATCGTCGCAAGATCCCAATCCGCCTCTACAAATGGTGCGCGGGTTTCCTTTTGCACCGGATATTTGCTTACTTCCTTTTCATCATCGATGATCTTGCCGCGGCCCTCCGCGATGAAATACAGCACCCGAATGTCATCAGCATCACGGTCCCATGGGCGCGCGCCGGCGTTACCCAGCACGTGCGTCTCCACGTCGATGGTCGGCATCACTACCAGCCCGTCCGGCCAGGCGACGGGTTTGTCCATCGTGATTAATTTGGCGCGCGTCTCACCGTAACGGCCGAACATCGGCAACGCCACACCATACTTGTCAACGGCGATATTGTCCTTGGCGAAATACTCAAGGTCACCGTCGCCCCCCAGCATCAGGAACGGTACCTGGCCGTCGGTGGACGGGCCACCGCGCATCACATTACCCACGGCGGAAAGCTGGCCGTTCTGGTACGGATGCGTACCCCACTCCAGCGCCATCAGGTTGTAGTGAACCGCGCGCTTGCCGGGATCATAGATGAGATTGTTGACCACGCTGCCGCGCACGCCTCCCTTGAAGAGCGGGCTGCGTTCGACGTTGTGCGCCCAGATGTTGCGATAGAAAAGAATGTTGGTGACGTTGTCGTGGACCAGCGAACCTTTTGAGTGTTCACCCTTGGGATGGCTGGCGTCGGCCAGGCCTTCCGAAGCGAGGTTGTACGAAAAAGTAATGTCGCGGGAGGTGTTCTGGCGCCAATCATCCGGCGTGTTGCCTTTGAATCGCGGACCGGAGGCCGACATGTTTTCATCAATGGCCCAGCTGAAGGTGCAGTGATCGACCATCACGCGATGCGCCGATACGGTGTTGAAGGCATCCGGCTCCCAGCCGCTTCGCTTTGCCTGGCCGTCGACGCCGGTGCGGATGCGGATGTGGCGCACGACGACGTCATTGGCGCGCACATCGATTCCGGTGCGGATCAATGTGATACCGGGTGACGGCGCAGTCTGGCCGGCGATGGTCAGGCGCGGTTCACGTATGTCCAGTTCCTTCAGACCCATGTCGATCACGCCGCCCACTTCGAAGACGACGATGCGCGGGCCCCTGGTCTCGATGGCTTCCTTGAACGACCCCGGTCCGCCCGGGTTCAGGTTGGTGACGCGAATGATTTTCCCGCCGCGCCCGCCCGGCGTTTGCGCGGCCCAGCCGGTGGCGCCGGGGAAAGCTCGTGTATCGGATTGCGCTGCGAGGGGTGTTGCGACGATCGATGCAAGGAAAAACAGCGGCGGCAACGGGGTGCGCATGGCGGTACTCCATCCGGTTTCATTTTGGGCTCGCCTCGAGCTCTCATCGCGGGTTGAGCGGACTGCAAGTTCGCGTACCGGCACGACGTCAATTTGATTGTACTGGCGGTGCGGAGATGTCTGACAGGTAATTTGTTTCCGAAACACGTTAACCGGTTGAGACCCCTGGGTGTTGCACAGGAACTCGCCGTTGTTTCCGCAAAAATTCCGCAAAAAAAATCCCGCGGCTTTGCGGGCTGCGGGATTTGAGTGGAAGACCCTGGTCAAGTTCAGGGGCGGATCACTTTCGCTTTTCCAAGGGAAATTACCAATCTGCCGTGGAAAACATGTAGCCGGTCGCTCGTATGGTGCAGATCCGCTTTTGCTGCCGGGTCGCCACCAGCAGGCGTTTGCGCAAGCGGTTAATGCGATAGTCGATAAAACGACTTGGGGTAGGATTCAATTCGTTTTTTGCATTGGGCGGTTGCAACTCCAGGCGGCTTACCGTGCGACCGGCGTTCTTGGCAAGTATCCACAGCGTGTCGAACTCCGCCGTTGTCAACTTTATGTCGCTCCCGCTGAACTTCGCTGAGCGTGCACCTGAATCAATCTCAAGCCGGCCGAACTGCAGTCGAGTTACTTTATCGTTACGCCCCCTTTCGCTTGCGCCCTGGGCGATCGCACGAATCCGCGCCGCCGCGACATAGCTCCCGCGATTTAGCATGATCACATCCCTGGCGCCCATTTCCAGGAGAAAGGCTTCGCGGAAAGTATCGAGTTCAGGCGTTATCACCACCAGCGGGGCGGCCAGGTCGCTCATCAGCAAATTCTTGCAAAGACCTACGAGGTCGGCGTCGTTTTCGGCCAGTATTGAAATGACCATCGGGTCGGTATTGTTGATGCACCTGGCATTGCTGTTCGGCGCAAGGCGGGTGATGTTGAAGGCATTGAATTCCCCCAATTTGCCGACTGCAGCATCGTGTTGGACGCCGGCAAGCAGGGTCAAACGTGGTCGCTGGCATTCGTCGCTGTTTGGCGTCCTGCCCCCAAGCGGGGCAGAAAGGGTCGAAGCAATGAGCTCGGCAGTACCAATGGGTGTGTCCACGTCTGTTCCTTTTTAGATGAGTACTTGTACGGGGAAAAAATTTTCGCGGATATCGTCTTTTGCGCGCGCAATAGCTGGCGGGCTTGTTGCGGATTTACGCACCGGCTCACCCAACAGGATTCGGGCCACGTGCTCTTCGATAAAAGATCTGCCGCTGTCCTCAGTCGCGCCGATTGCGCGCGTCCAACCTAGGTGCGCGCGTATGAAAGTCAGGCCGTCCATGCCCCCATCGAAAGCCACCGACGCGGCAGCGAGTGTGAAGAAATTGATAAACGCGGCCCGGCTGGCATCCGGCATCGCAGCGAACAGCTGTAGTTCAGTGCTACGCGGCAGGGACAGTAGTGCGGACGCAGGTGAAATCGCCATGGCGAAAATAAAGTGGCCAGGGATTTTTCCCAGCGCAGCCACAGGGCAATTCGAGGTATGTAACAACGGCGCGGAGAATTTGACGTGAATAAAGTTCTGGCAAAACACGGTGGCGGCATGAGCCGGTGTAGCCGGGGTGGTGTTGGGGGTGGCTGCCGCCCCAAAACGGTCTGTCATTGATTTCAAGCGGCGTGCCCAGAAATTCTCGTTCTCGCCGGCCACAATAGTGCTTTTCTGCTTGGAAATGACTTCCTGGAAAATGGCATCAAATGCGGGGACGTCGTGAAACTCCTGCTGCAATTCGGGTGGTCGAATGCCGATCAGGTCGATAATCTTCCGGTTCCAGTTGACGGGCTCGCCGGCATCGGCGCGGAAGTCGGTTTTGACAGCCATGGCATCGTTGCTCGCATCGCCCCGACTCGTACCGGCAATGAATTGTTCAGAGCTGTCGACACCATGTGCAGGTGAGCGCTTGTGGCAGTAAATGCGGGTTTGCTGAGCGTCGCTGGCCCAAGCCGACAAGTACCGGTTCGACAGTGGAAGGCAGCGATGATTTTCGCGGTCCAGCGGGGGAGCGCAATGTGGCAAGTGCAGTTGAAGTCGGTGCATTCTGGTTGGCTGCGGCCGTCGTGCCGGTGTCCGGCGGGCCTGCTGTCCCTTGTTGAATGGAATGCGGCAGCATAGATTTATGCGATATACAGATTACGTACGGATTGCGGAATCGGTCGATTTGTCTCAGGCCACCCGACCCGAAACCGGTTGCATCCCGGCATGGGCTACTTCATCACCTGGCTGGCGCTTTTTGGGAGCGCTTGTTGGTGGCGCTGTTCGGCGCACCTTCGCCTTGCGACGCCTTGGATCCCTTCCCGCGCGATGTGAGGCCGCGTTCGCGATGCCACTGCACCAGAGAAAAATCCGGATATTCGTCGAAACGCGCATCGCCGCGCCTGCCCTCCACGCGTACCCACGGCGCCATCGATCCCAGCATGATGTGGGCGTTTTCAGCCGGCATGGGCAGCGGCGTGTCGATGGCGCTGGCGTGCGGATGCACCAGGTCGGGCCACGTCGGGTCGTACAGCCACAGGGCGCTGCCGCACTCGCCACAGAAATGTCGCTGCCCCGTACTCGTGTGCAGGCCCTCGCCGCGATCAATTTTTGCGCGGTATTTGCGCAGGTAGCGCTTGCCCTTCACCTTCAGCGTGCGGAAATCGGCGCCGAGGTTGATGGCGTAACCGCCGCCGCCCGCAGTCTTTCGGCAGATGGAACAGTAGCAACGCATGAACGGCTGCGGCTGCGCAGACTCCACGCTGAATGTCACGCGGCCGCAATGGCATGAACCCTGGAGTTGCATGATGCCTCCCTAGCGGCTTTGTGGGACCGCGCTGGAATAACTTGTTGGAAAATGTTGTACCGCAAAGTTCGGCGCATCCCGCGATGGCTATTTCGCGGTCTTCCCTGTTTCCACGCGTCCGGCCGCCGAATAAATAATTTCTCCCTGCCTGATCGTGCAGGCGACTTTGGCAAAATTGGCAGGGTCGGCGGCAGGATCGGCTTCCAGCACCACCAGGTCCGCATCCATGGCTGGAGCGAGCCGGCCACGGCGCCCGCCCTCTTTCCAGCGCGAAGCCGGCGTGGTCGTCAGCGAGGCAAGGATTTGCATGTTCGACATGCCTGCCTTCGACAGCAGCACATATTCCTCGGCGGGATCGAAATCGCCCATGTAGCCCACATCGGTGCCGAACAAAACCTGGCCGCCCGCCGCGACGAACGTCTTGACATGGTCGATGGACACCGCCACCAGGCGTTCCGTGATGGCCGGCGGCACATCTTCTTTTTTCAGTTCGTAGCGCATGAGTTTCAAGGTCGGTATCAGCGACATACCCTGCGCGATCGCCTGTTTGCGCAGTTCATCCGGCCACGGCGTTTCCACCCCCAGCGTGGTGTGCGCGAGGATGTCCACGCCCGCCGCCAGTGAAGCGCGTACGCCCTCGATATCCGTGGGATGCGCGAACACCAGCTTGCCGCGACGGTGCGTCTCGTCGGCCGCCGCGCGGGCGATGTCGGCATTCATGCGGGTGACACGACCTATTTGTGGCGTCACGATAAACAGTTTGGTGCCGTCGGCGCCGGCATCGATATTTTCGCGAACCACTTTGGCCGCATCCTCTGCATTGGCCGGCTGGGGAAGGCGATCAAGGAATTCGCGCGGGAAATGATCGAGGTAAACCGGCAAGCCGTTGCGCGGAAACAAGGGCATTCCCACCGCCATGATGCGCGGTCCCGCCACCTCACCTCGCTCAATGCGCGCGCGTAATGCAAAGGTATTCTCACGGTCCGATGCAATATCGAACACGGTGGTGTAACCATATCGCGTCAGCATCGCCACGATCTGGCGTGACAATTCTGCGGCCGGTTTACTGCCTGCGTTATTCCACTGCTCGCCGATGAAATGAACGTGGCTGTTCTGGAAACCGGCGGTGACCACGCCACCGCTGCAGCGGGATTCCTGTGCGCCGGCGGGTATCCGTGCCGTGGCTTTGTCGCCGGCAGAAATTATCTTGCCGTTGCGAATCAGCACAATCCCATCCGCAATGGGAGGCAGGTCCGGCGAAAAATAGACTTTGCTGCCGCGCAACACCCGTGTGCCGGATTCATCGGCAGCATGCGCAGCCACTACGTGTGCGATAAGTGCCAAGGCTTGAATCGCCAACACCATGCGCTTCATGAAAGTTGTCATCATCACCATTCCTGTAAAACGCCGGACAAACTCACAGTAAACTCCAGCACCGGCGCGGCACACAGGACGAAATTGCCCTGCAACTGGCTCCAGCGCTTGATTTACATTCCCAAATGCTGGCACACCGAGGCCAACCCACGCACGCTGCGCGTGCTCACACAAACATCAACACAAGTGTATCAGCCACCGTTTTTTCGACTGGAAAAAAAGCCCGCCAAAAGAAAAATATTCCGCCATGTCGAATTCTCGCGCACTCATTCGTCGTCATGATAAGCAGGGGACATTTTCACATTGGTCAACATGCACGATGTTGGTCTACATGCACGACCCTGGCTTGAATCCACACTGCCTGCATTTCCAATCCAAAGGAGAATTTTGCGATGACTACGCCCCAAGTAAAACCCATCCCCGACGGCTTCCGCACCATCACCCCGCACCTGGTATGCGCGGGTGCTGCCGATGCCATCGAGTTCTACAAGAAAGCTTTCAACGCCACCGAGATTGCGCGCATGCCCGGCCCCGGCGGCAAACTGATGCACGCGCAAATCAAGATCGGCGATTCGGCCGTCATGCTGGTCGATGAGTTTCCGGACTGGGGTGCGTTTGGCCCGAAGGCGCCGAAGGGTTCGGCGGTCACGATTCACGTTTATGTCGAGGACGCCGATGCACTATTCAAGCGTGCCGTCGCCGCCGGCGCCACCATCAAGATGCCGATCGACGACGCTTTCTGGGGCGACCGCTATGGTGTCCTGGAAGATCCGTTCGGCCACATGTGGTCGATCGCCACGCACAAGCGCGATCTCACGCCGGAACAGATGATGGAAGCGATGCGTAATATGCCGCAGCAGCCCTGCACGCAAAACTGATCGGCAGATTCATCAACGGGCATGGCGGAAGAATTTCTCCGCCATGCCCGTTGTGCATTGTGCTGTCCGTCGTCGCCTCTTGAAAGAATGGTTTGACCCAGGCGAAAAGTGCTCGGCTAGAATAGCCGCACTAGGGAGGCATCGATGAGCGACGAAACGAAATCCATGCAATGGCGCCAGCACGGCGTGCGTGTCATTCCGGCTGATTCGCTCGACGGCAACACGCCGCAAACGCCCGGCATGTCGCGGGCCGCCGCAGTCAATTTCGCGCGCGTCGGTGCCGAGAAAATCTGGGCCGGCACGGTCACGATCCATCCAAACGCCAAGACCGGCGCGCATCATCACGGGCCGGTGGAGAGCGTCATTTATGTCGTCAAGGGTCGTGCGCGGATGCGTTGGGGGGATCGGCTGGAATTCGTCGCTGAAGCGGGACCGGGCGATTTCATTTATGTCCCGCCGTACGTTCCCCACCAGGAAATCAATGCCAACGAAAACGAGGCGCTGGAGTGCGTTCTGTTGCGCAGCGGGCAGGATCCCGTGGTGGTGAACCTGGATATCCCGGTCGTGGAAAATCCCGAAGCCGTGTACTGGGTGGACAACATACATCCCCACCCCTGATGCCCGTCGCTAGCGCCCTTTCATATACGCCACCAGCTGGTCG
This sequence comes from Betaproteobacteria bacterium, assembly GCA_040006575.1. Taxonomy (GTDB): domain Bacteria; phylum Pseudomonadota; class Gammaproteobacteria; order Burkholderiales; family Usitatibacteraceae; genus UKL13-2. The sequence continues at coordinate 6,024 of JBDTWS010000034.1, read as the reverse complement.
AGCGCGGTTCCCCAGCCGTCATTGAATCCCATTTTCTCGTGCTGGTTGCGCTCCTGTTCATCGCGATGCATGACCAGCGCCGTGTACTTCGTGCCTGCGCCGTGCGGCTCGAGCGAAATAACCGCCGTGAAAAAAATCTTGAAGCAATCCTTTTGGCGATTGGCCGCGGGATCGGTCGGGCGAAAACCGGGCGCCAGCACGTTTGTCCAGGCGAGCATGCGATTGGGCTCGACGGCAAGGTAGCAGCCATCGGAGGGAAATTGCTTTCCTTCCGGCGATTCCATGACGGTATGAAACAACCCGCCCGGCCGCAAGTCGATTTTGCAGGCGACCGTTTTCCACGGCAGCGGCGTGAACCAGTGCATGAGATGTTCGGGCTCAGTCCAGGCCGCCCACACCAGCTCAGGCGGCACATCAACGACACGCTCAAGCACCAGGTCGAGCTTCGGGTCCGGCCGATACGCAGGGTGATTCATTTTTTCTTCCTTTTCATTTTGAGCAGGTAACTGTCGAGCTGGTTGAGGCGCGCGTCCCATGCGGATCGCTGGTCACTCATCCACCCTTCGGCCGCTTCCAGAGTTTTGGGCGTGAGTTGATAGGTGCGCACACGTCCGTTTTTTTCCGAACTCACGAGGCCGCAACCCTCCAGCACATTCAGATGCTGGGTGAACGATGGCAGCGCCATGTCGAATGGCAGTGCAAGTTCGCTCACCGGCGCGGGCCCGGCACTTAAGCGTTCCAGGACGGCACGCCGGGTGGAATCGGCAAGCGCATAAAACACACGATCAAGCGGAATGGATTGGTTAGGCATATACCTAACTATATCCGCATGAATTACTTAGGTCAATGGCTAAGTTTGTGCCCGATTCCCGTCATATGCCGACGTCAGAATTCGCTGACATGGCGTTAGGACCGGTGCCTACTTCCACGGTCACGTTGCCCGAGGAAAATATGACATTCGTTGTCCCCTAACCGCAGGAATTCCCCGTGAAAATCAAATCGCCCCTCGCCATCGCCGCCCTTTCCTTGCTCTCCGCGGTGTACATGTTTGCCACCCTTGTGGCCATCACCGTCATGTCAGGCAATCCCTTGCCCGCGTTCGCCCAGGAAAATACCGCCGCGCCGAAAGATCCCCCGCACAGCCAGAACGCCGCGCCCCTGGACAAGAAGTTCGTCATGGAAGCATCGCAGGCAGGGAATGCGGAAGTGGATGCCGGCAATATGGCGCTGCGCAAAGCGTCCTCCGCCGAGGTGAAAGCCTTTGCCCAGAAGATGGTCGACGATCACAGCAAGGCCGGCAATGACTTGACCTCCGCCGCCAACAAGGCAGGCCTGACGCCTTCCAAGGACACACCACCTGCGTACAAGTCCGTCGCCAGCAATCTCGCCGCATTGAATGGCAAGGCATTCGACAAAGCCTATGTGAACCAGCAACTCGATGAACACCGCAAGGCCGTCGCACTCTTCAAGGAAGAGTCCGCAAAAGGCGGGAATCTTGATTTGAAGGAGTTCGCCACCAGGACGCTCCCTACATTGGAAATGCATTTGAAACATGTGGAAGGCGTGAAGTCGGCAAAAGGCTTCTGACCCGGACTCCCCGCTTCCGAAAAGGCCGCCGCTGGCGGTCTTTTAATTTGTGCGCTGTCGTTATCCGCCGACAGTGCCCTCCCACAATCGATTGCGGCGACGCCTGACTGCTTGGAACGCCCTGCAGGGTCATGATGCACTGAAGACCTGCTGCCGACTTTGCTTAATGAGTTCGGACACGCCCGCTTCAAACCGCTAGTACTGTAAATATGCCGCTTGCCACGCCAGGCAAGCGGCATATTTTTTTCGTTCACGCTTGGTTGTGCGTTTCTTCCAACATCATTCGCAGTTGCCTCATGGCTTCCTCATGCGCGGCCGTATACGCTGCATCGATGGATGCATATTCCCCCTCCAGCACACCCTGGCACACCAACAGCGCGGAGCCGTTGCTGCCATTGCGGTAAATGACGAAGCTCGCCTCCCACGGACCTTTGAACGGTCCAGTGACGCGGGGGAAAATGCTGTGCTCGCGATACTCGTGCGGGAAAATCGCCATGACGTTTTTGCTGGAACTCAGCGACTGTGCGGATCGCGCCGTGGAATGGGATCAGTGTCCTTGGGCGGAAATGGATCTTGGTCATCGTCTCCGAGCGAGTGCGGTCTCGGGCCCGGGCTCACGTTGCCGCCTTGGTCGCCGCCATCCGGATGTCGATCCGGCGCCTGCCGTGGTTTTTCGCGCGCGTCCGGCAGGTTGCCGGACGGTTTTTCACCGGTAGTTTTCATGGTCTTCTCCTGTGAGGTCTGGAACGTAGCACTGGACTCCAGCATTGGCGCGCCTCACGAGCCATAAATGGCTGGAGAAGCGCAGCGATGCTCGAGTCTATGTTGTGCGCATCGTGGTTTAGTGATGTGTGCCGGACATGCGGATTTCGGCTTCGCGGCCCATATCCTTGGGCGGTGTGCCGGTGATCGACGCCTTGGCCATTTTGTATAGCTGGACGATCTTGCTGGCTTCGACATCCCAATAATGCGCGTGGGTGATTTTCACTTGCACCAATGCGAGATCGGGATCCGTTACGCCGCCGGGAAACCATGCTTCGTTCAGCTTGCTCCAGAGCGCCTGTTTCATTGCCGTGTCTTCGACGACACCGGCAGAACCCGACACTGATACGTAGCTGTCCTTGCCGGGATCGGCATAAGTGATATTCACCTGGTGTTGCGCTTCCAAATCCGCAACCGGCTCACCGCGACGCGACATGAAAAACCATAGGGACTCCCTTTCGTCGATGGACTTGTTCTGGGTCGTCATGGGCCGCGAATGCAGGTGGCCGTTGGCATGACGCGTGGTGAACATCGCGAAGCGAATGTCCTTGATCAGGCGCCACAGTGTTTCGCGCGGATTTTCGGTGGAAGTGGTCATGTTCAGTCTCCGTATCAGTTGCTTGAAGACTTAACTTTAAGACCACACGGTCACGCGGGATGTAGGTGTATGGCGCTACGTTCGTAAGCGCCAATGTTGTCGTTTTGCGACGACGTGCGCTAGCCGCGCCTTGACAAATTTTCCACCTGCGCCACACCCCATGCGACGCCGAATCCGCTGAGGTCATCGCTCACCGCGCCCAGTCCGCCTTCATTGCGATACGCCGACAAATCCATGTGTATCCACGGCACGTCTCCAACGAATCGCGAGAGGAATCGTGCTGCATAGATCGCGTCCGCTTCGCTCGACACCAGGCACTGCTTGACGTCGGCCACCTTGCTCTCCAGCGCGGCGTCGTAGTCTGGATCCATCGGAAACAGCGACACACGTTCACCGCTGGCCACGCCTCCCGCCACGGCGCCCTCCCCCAGCGCGGGCCGGTTTGCGAACACACCGGACATGCGCGTGCCCATTGCATACATCATGGCGCCGGTGAGCGTGGCGAAATCCAGCATCAGGTCAGGCTTCCGTTTCGCCGCCATCGTCAATGTATCGGCCAGCACCATGCGGCCTTCCGCATCGGTGTGTACAACTTCGATGGTGGTGCCATCCAGCGCAGTCACCACATCGCCCGGCTGGTAAGCCAGCGGGCCGATGTGGTTTTGCGCGATGGCCAGCCACGCGTCGATCACCACCGGCATTTGCAGATCCGCGGCCGCCTTGAGTATGCCCAGCGCCACCGCTGAACCATTCATGTCCTCATGCATTCCGTACATGCTCTTGGCACTCTTGAGGCCGTGCCCGCCGGTGTCCATGCAGATGCCCTTACCTACCAGCGAAACATGCGGCAAGTGTTTGGACTTGTGCTTCGGTGCATAAGTCAGGTGGACAATCGCGGCGACCTGATCCGGGCTGCCTTGCGCCACAGCGCAAAACGCGCCGGCACCCACTTTCAGCAGCGCCTTGTACGGATATTCGCGCGCCGTCCATCCCTCGGCGGAGGCCAGTTTCGCAATGTCGCGTCGATAGCGCGCAGGCGTGAGATCGTTGGGCGAGCGCAAGGTCAGGCTGCGAGACAGCAGGTTGCCCCGGGCGATAGCCAGCGGATGCGCCGCGGAAAAATTCTTGCTGGTGCCGAACAGTTGTACTGTCTGCAATGTGGCGTGTGCCTCCACTTTTTTAAGCGTGTGCCGGCCCAGCTTGTACTGGCTGTTCACGGCGGCGACATACGTGGCAAGCGCCGCACATTCGTCCTCGGCCGCATCGGCCTGCACGACGATCGAAATTTCCTGCGGACATTCTTTCAGCAATAGTTCGAGCGCCTTGCGCATCGCCGTCTGTTGCGCGAACGCAGATGACTCAGCGTCCCATTGCGCCCAAACGACCAGCCTGCCGCCGATGGTCGCGGCGACTGGATCGGTGACGGGCGCATTTGCTGACACTGACTTTGGCTTCCCGCGCGATTGCACGAGATGCCGCAATTCATGCGCAAGGATTTTCGCAACGGGAAAGTCTTTTGCCGACACGATCAGCAAATGATCGCCGGGAAAATCCTCCATCGCGGGGATACGCGAAACGGCCTTCACCCGGGGTGGTTCAGGCATGACGAATACGGGTTCACGTTTTGATGACGCTCGAGCGGATTTGGTTTTAGCCATTGTTGTGTTCTCCTTGCCGCAGCAGGGCAGTAGTTGTGGCTGGATTCTAACTGCTGCCGCGCCGCGATAAGATGCGGCATGAATCGCGAGCGCATCTGGGACGTTTTCAATGTCGACGCCGACGGCCTGCTGGCGCGCCACCAGTTCCGGCTGGCGCATCCAGAGCCCATGGAAAACGTCACGCTGGTCACGGGGGTGAAGCGGGATATCGCGCTGCTGGCGCGCGTGGTTGCGGCGCTTGCCGCCACGGATGCAGTAGCAGACGGATGGAAAATCCACGTCTTCGATATTTCTTTCGACCGCAATGCCGACGCAGTTCACTCGCTGCTGGCGGCAGGCGCCCATATCGATTACTTCGATCATCATCGTGCCGGCCTGATGCAGGACCACCCGCAACTGCACGCGCGCATTGATGAGAGTCCGGTTTCCTGCTCCAGCCTGCTGGTGGATCGGCATTGTGAAGGCGTCCACCGCCAATGGGCCATTGCCGCCGCGTTCGGCGACAATCTTTCGGCAATCGCGCAGGCGATGGCGCGCGAAGCAGGCCTCGCTCCAGTTCAGGCCGCACAGCTGCAGAAACTGGGTGAATGCCTCAACTACAACGCCTATGGTGATTCGGTTTCTGACCTGCACTACGATCCGGCACACCTGGCTGCGCAGCTGCAGCCGTACGCCGATCCATTCAAGTTTATCGACAATGAAGAAATCGTTTCCCGCCTGCACGCAGGCTATGAATCAGATATGGCCGAGGCCTGTGACGTCGCGGCGACGCACGAAAGCCTGCGCGCCGCTGTCTACCGGCTGCCGGACGCCGCATGGTCGCGCCGGGTGAGCGGCGCCTTTGCCAATCACCTGGTGCATGCATTTCCGCAGCGCGCACATGCCGTGATTACGGCGGACGCAGCGCAACGCATGACCGTCAGCATTCGCGCGCCCCAACACTCACCACGCGATGCCGCGACAATTGCCACACGATTCCCCGGTGGCGGTGGCCGCGCTGCGGCGGCGGGCATCGAGGCATTTGAACCTGGCCGGCTGGACGAACTGATCGCAGCACTCGAAGAGACGTATGGCTGAGCTGCAGCAGGAATCCACACGCAAATCGAGGTGCTTTTTCGACCCGATCATTTCGGTAAAATGATGAAACTGCGCATCGTCGCGTGCAGCGCCTGCAACACCGACTCCCGTACCGAAAATCCCCGATGATTCCCACCACGCCCCACTACAACGCCGCCGACACGGAATACCTGGCGCTCATGCGTCATGTGCTGGAAAACGGCACGGAAAAATCTGACCGCACAGGCACCGGCACGCGCTCGGTCTTCGGCTACCAGATGCGCTTCGATCTCGCCGAAGGATTTCCCCTGCTGACGACCAAGAAGCTGCATCTGCGCTCGATCATCCATGAACTGCTGTGGT
>JBDTWS010000033.1:0-28079 GCA_040006575.1 Betaproteobacteria bacterium | reverse complement strand
ATCTCAACGGCAGCGAAGCGCAGCGCCAGAAATATTTACCCCGGCTGTGCTCGGGCGAACACGTGGGCGCACTGGCGATGTCCGAACCAGGCGCCGGCTCTGATGTGGTCGGGTCGATGGCATGTCGTGCAGAAAAGAAAGGCGATCGCTATATCGCCAACGGCAACAAGATGTGGATCACCAATGGCCCGCATGCCGATACGCTGATCGTCTACATGCGCACGGCGCCAAAAGACCAGGGTTCGCGCGCGATGACCGCATTCATCATCGAAAAAGGTTTCAAGGGTTTTCGTACTGCGCAAAAGCTGGACAAGCTCGGCATGCGCGGCTCCGACACGTGCGAACTGGTGTTCGAAGACTGCGAAATTCCCGAGGAGAATGTACTGGGCGAATTCAACGGCGGCTCGCGGGTGTTGATGCGCGGGCTGGATACCGAGCGCACCGTGCTCTCCGGCGGGCCGCTGGGAATCATGCAGGCGGCCATGGATGTCGTGCTGCCCTACCTTCACGAACGCAAGCAGTTCAACCAGCCCATTGGCACATTCGGCCTGATGCAGGGCAAGGTGGCCGATATGTACGTGGCGTTGCAGTCGTCGCGCGCGTTCAGTTATCGCGTCGCGACCATGCTGGACCAGGGCCGCGGCCGCGCGGCGCGCAAGGACGCGGCGGCATGCATCCTCTACGCATCGGAGTGCGCGGTGAAAGTTGCGCTGGAAGCAATACAAACGCTCGGTGGCAACGGCTACATCAATGAATATCCGACCGGGCGGTTGTTGCGCGATGCGAAGCTTTACGATATCGGCGCCGGCACCAATGAAATCCGCCGCATGCTGATAGGCCGTGAATTGTTTGGCGAAAGCGCATAATTCCTCGCATGCTTTATGCGCATATAATATGCGCATAAATTGCAAGGAGACCCTGATGCCCAAATCAGCCAGCGCCAACACCCCGCGCGCCACCGCCCGCAAACGGCCTGCGTCCGCCCGGCCACCCGCTGACCGCGCCGACGAGGAAGCGTTGCCCGTCGGCCCCGCCGCGCACGGCGCGCACAGCGCGCGCCAGACCATGGCCACCTACGATGTGTCCGCGCCCAAGCGCGCCACCAACGTCTCGGTCAATGCCGACCTGCTCGACCAGGCGCGCCAATGTGGCCTGAATCTTTCGCAGACACTGGAAGATGCGCTCAAGCTGCGGCTGGCCGATGAGCGCCGCCGCAAATGGCTGGAAAACAATCGCGAGGCCATTGAGGAATACAATCGCCATCTGGAAAAGCACGGCCTCTGGAGCGACGGCATCCGGATGTTCTGAAACCCGCCATGGCCCAATTCGACATCTATCGCAATCCCAATCCCGGCAGCCGCAAGCACGCGCCGTACGTGGTCAATCTGCAGAGCGATCACCTGGTTCACCTTGCAACCCGCCTTTGCGCCCCCATCAAATCTGTGAAGACATCGTCGCGCCCGATCGAAGGCCTCATGCCCGAGATCGAAATCGACGGCGAGCGTTTTTTGATTCTCATGCAGGAAATCGCCGCCGTGCCCGCCGCCGTTTTGGGCGCACGCACCGGCAGTGCTGCACGTCACCGCTTTCAACTGGTTTCCGCCGTCGACCTGCTCATCAGCGGCATTTAGCTTAACAAGGAGAAATACATGTCTGAATCCATCGTAATCGTCGCGGCAAAACGCACTCCCATCGGCGGCATGAACGGGCAGCTGGTGGGCCTCACGTCCCCGCAGCTGGCTTCGGTCGCGATCAAGGCCGCCATGGCGCAATCGGGCCTCAAGCCGGAAGACATCAACGAAGCCATCATCGGCTGCGTGCTGCCGGCGGCACTGGGCCAGGCGCCCGCGCGCCAGGCGGTGCTGGGTGCAGACCTGCTCAAGTCCACTGCATGCTCAACGCTGAACAAGGTCTGTGGCTCCGGCATGAAGACCGTGATGATGGCGCATGACCAGATCCTCGCCGGGTCGGCCGACGTGATGGTGGCGGGTGGCATGGAAAGCATGTCGAACGCGCCGCACATGCTGCCCAAGGCGCGCCAGGGATATCGCTATGGTCATTTCAAGGCGCTGGACCATATGGCGTTTGACGGCCTCGAGAATGCCTATGACGGCAAGTCCATGGGAATTTTCGCCGATGCCACTGCGGCGAAATACGGTTTTACCCGCGAGCAGCAGGACGCGTTTGCGACCGAAAGCGTGAAACGTGCGCAGGCGGCTGTCGCCAGCGGCGCGTTCAAGGATGAAATCGCCGGCGTTACGGTCAAGGGCAAGGCCGGCGATGTGGTGCTGGATACCGACGAGCCACCGGGCCAGTGCAAACCAGAAAAAATCCCGTCGCTGAAACCGGCGTTTAACAAGGACGGCACCGTCACGGCAGCATCGTCGTCTTCCATTTCCGACGGTGCGGCGATCCTGATCCTGATGAAGGAATCCGACGCGAAGGCCAAGGGCATCAAGCCCATCGCCCGCATCGCCGGTCACGCCTCCAATGCACACGAGCCGGAATGGTTCACCACTGCACCGGTCGGCGCCATCGACAAGCTGCACAAGAAACTGGGCTGGGGTCCGGACAATGTGGATCTATATGAAATCAACGAAGCCTTCGCCGTGGTGACGATGGCCGCGATGCACGATCTGAAGTTGCCACACGCAAAAGTAAACGTGAATGGCGGCGCCTGCGCATTGGGCCACCCTATCGGCGCATCGGGTGCGCGCCTGATCGTCACGTTGCTGCACGCATTGAAAGCGCGTGGCGGCAAGCGCGGCATTGCGTCGCTGTGTATCGGTGGCGGTGAAGCCACGGCGCTCGCCGTGGAGATGATCTAGGCATCAAACCCCAGCATGGGAGCGGCTTACAAGGCATAAATGCCCTGCGAGCCGCGCCGGTTCTGGAGTTTTTATCTGAATATTGATTTCAGTGTTCGGTTTTAATTTCGCGATCCCGTCAACCAAGGCCACATGAAATCCATCCTCATCATCGGTGCATCCCGTGGCCTGGGCCTTGAATTCGCGCGCCAATATCGCGCCGACGGCTGGCTCACGCTGGGCACCTGCCGCTCGCCTGAACAAGATGCGTTGCTCTCCTCCGTGGGTGCGACTGCGCTGCGTCTGGATGTAAACGACGAAGGCACCTTGCCCAATCTCGCCAAGGCACTCAACGGCGCCAGCATCGATGTCTGCATCTACAACGCCGGCGTCTATGGCCCGCACACCAAGGGCGTGTCCACGCCCGAAGAAGTCGAGTTTGACCAGGTCATGCGCACCAACGTATTGGGGGCATTGCGCGCCATTCCCATCGTGGCGCCGGCACTGGCAAAGACCAAGGGCACCTTCGCATTCCTCTCCAGCCTCATGGGCTCGATGGGCCAGCAGGCGAGCGATTCCGGCGTTCTGTATCGCGCCAGCAAGGCCGCACTGAATTCGGTGGTGAAAACCGCGTCGATCGAATGGGGACCACAAGGCGTCAATTGTGTGAGCCTGCATCCCGGCTGGGTGAAAACCGATATGGGCGGCAGTGACGCGGACATCGAACCCGCTGTCAGCATTGCCGGCATGCGCAAGGTCATCGCCGGCGTGAACGCCGATTCAAACGGGAAATTTTTTGACTACACCGGGAAGGAACTCAAATGGTAACCAAGCGGATACTGGTAGTAGCGATGATCGCGGCGGCGATGACAATGGCCGCGTGCGGCAAGAAAGCTGAAACCAAAACGGCCGAGCAGGAAAAAGCCGAGAAGGATGCCGCCGCCAAAATGGTGCGCGACAATCCGGTTTACGGCACGCAGATCAAGGCCATGGACAAGGCCAAGGCGGCTGCCGATACCGCCGCGAATGCCACCGATAAGACAGAAGAAGCGCTGAAAAAATCGGACGAACAGAAATAACGGGTGCCCCGATGCTAATGAAAGCCAGTAGCGATTTCCTCACCGACGAACAACGCATGATTCGCGACATGGCGCGCGACTTCGCGAAAAACGAACTCGCGCCCAACGCCGCACAATGGGAAAAAGACAAGTGGATTCCCGATGCCGTCGTCGCACACATGGGCGAACTGGGCCTGCTCGGCATGGTCGTGCCCGAAGAATGGGGCGGCTCGTTTTCCGATTACACGGCGTATGCATTGGCCATCGAGGAAATCGCAGCGGGTGACGCTTCCACTTCTACATTGATGAGCGTGCACAACTCGGTGGGATGCGGGCCGATACTCGCCTGGGGCAGCGAAGAACAAAAGCGCGCTTATTTGCCTGACCTGGCCACGGGAAAAAAAATCGGCTGCTTCTGCCTGACCGAACCGCAAGCCGGCTCGGAAGCCAACAATCTCAAGACCACGGCGAAACTGGTCGATGGCAAATGGGTTTTGAACGGTGCCAAGCAGTTCATTACCAACGGCAAGCGAGCGCACGTCGCCATTGTTTTTGCGGTGACCGATCCGGAACTTGGCAAGAAAGGCCTGTCGGCTTTCATTGTGCCGACCGACACGAAAGGCTTCAACGTGCAGCGCCCGGAACACAAGCTGGGCATACGTGCATCCGACACCTGCGCGATCCTGTTTGAAGATTGCATCATTCCCGAAGATCACCTGCTGGGTCCGCGCGGCAAGGGGCTTGCGATTGCGTTGTCGAATCTCGAGGGCGGTCGCATCGGTATCGCCGCGCAGGCGCTGGGTATTGCGCGCGCTGCGTTTGAGGCGTCACTGGCGTACGCCAATGATCGCATCCAGTTCGGCAAAAAGATTGCGGAGCACCAGTCCATCGCCAATATGCTGGCCGACATGCACACACGCATCAACGCGGCGCGCCTGTTGATCCTGCACGCTGCGCGCATGCGCACCGAAGGCCTGCCCTGCCTGTCGGAGGCCTCGCAGGCCAAGCTCTATGCGTCCGAACTGGCCGAGTGGGTTTGCTCGAAGGCCATCCAGATTCATGGGGGCTACGGTTATCTCGAGGACTATCCCGTTGAACGCTATTACCGCGATGCACGCATCACGCAGATTTACGAAGGCACCAGCGAAATCCAGCGAATGGTGATTGCGCGCAACCTGGTCGCGCCGTGAAGCAGTGCATCTTGCCTTGCGGCAGAAAATCAACTTGTTGAACGTGCACGTGCGGTCAAACCTCAGAAATAACTATTCATGCCCTCACTGAAATCCAAACTTGATACCTCCGCGCCCGCGTTCAAGGCCAATGCCGAACAGATGCGCGCAGTCGTAGCCGAATTGCTTGCGCACACCGAAAAAGTAGCCGCAGGCGGCGGCGCGGATGCCAATGCCAAACACCTCGCGCGCGGCAAGCTGCTGCCGCGCGATCGCGTCAAGGCGCTGCTGGACCAGGGTTCGCCGTTCCTTGAGTTCTCTCCCCTCGCGGCATGGGGGATGTATGGCAAGGATGGCCATGACGCGCCGGCGGCAGGTGTCATCACCGGCATCGGCCGCATTGAGGGTACGGAATGCGTGATCGTCGCCAACGATGCCACCGTCAAGGGCGGCACCTATTACCCGATGACGGTGAAGAAGCATTTGCGCGCGCAGGAAATCGCGCTGCAGAACAACCTCCCCTGCGTTTACCTGGTGGATTCCGGCGGCGCATTCCTGCCGCTGCAGGATGAAGTGTTTCCGGACAAGGAACACTTCGGCCGCATCTTCTACAACCAGGCCAACCTGTCGGCAAAAGGTATTCCGCAGGTCGCGTGCGTGATGGGCTCGTGCACCGCAGGCGGCGCGTACGTGCCCGCGATGTGCGATGAATCGATTATCGTCAAGGGCCAGGGTACGATTTTCCTGGGTGGCCCGCCGCTGGTGAAAGCGGCCACGGGTGAAGTGGTCACGGCGGAGGAACTCGGTGGTGGTGATGTGCATTCGCGCACCTCCGGCGTCACCGACCATCTGGCGGAAAACGACAAGCATGCGCTGGGTATTGCGCGCGAAATCATTCGTCATCTCAACCGCAAGAAAACTATCCCTGTCGTCACGCAGGCTGTGGCCGAACCGCGCTATGACGCAGGCGAACTCTACGGCGTGATCCCCAAGGATACCCGGCAGCCCTTCGACATCCGCGAAGTCATCGCGCGCATTGTCGACGATTCCGATTTCCATGAATTCAAGGCGCTTTACGGCACGACACTGGTATGCGGTTTTGCTCACGTGTGGGGTTTTCCGGTCGGCATCATCGCCAACAACGGCATCCTGTTTTCAGAATCCGCACTGAAGGGCGCGCACTTTATCGAGCTGTGCAACCAGCGCGGCATACCGCTTGTTTTCCTGCAGAACATCACCGGTTTCATGGTCGGGAAAAAATATGAAACCGGTGGTATCGCCAAGGACGGCGCCAAGATGGTAACGGCGGTCAGCTGTGCACAGGTGCCGAAATTTACTGTCGTGATCGGCGGCAGTTTCGGCGCCGGCAATTACGGCATGTGCGGACGCGCCTTCAATCCCCGCTTCATGTGGATGTGGCCCAACGCGCGCATTTCGGTGATGGGCGGCGAACAGGCGGCGGCCGTGCTGGCAACGGTCAAGCGCGACGGCATCGAGGGCAAAGGGGGAAAATGGTCCGCCGATGAAGAGGAAGCGTTCAAGTCACCCATCCGCAAACAATACGAAGACCAGGGCAACCCGTACTACGCCACGGCGCGGCTATGGGACGATGGTGTAATCGATCCCAAGGACACACGCATGGTGCTTGGACTGGGATTGTCGGCGGCCATGAATGCGCCTATTGAGAAGACCGATTACGGCGTCTTCAGGATGTAATCATGAGAGCGATTTTTTCATGCGCCCTATTGTTTACTGCGCTCAGCGCCGGCGCCGTTGAACCGCAGCGTGCCGATATTCCCTTTGATGGATCCACGGTATTGAAGGCCTGGATTTTCCAACCAGCAAAGGCACCGGGTCTGCGCCCCGTTGCGATCATCAATCACGGCAGTCCGCCCGGCGGTGCACCGGACCGCGCCAAAATGAACCCCAAATTCACATTTGCCGCAGAACAGTTCGTGCAATGGGGATTTATCGTCGTCGTGCCCACACGGCGCGGATACGGTGAGACCGGTGGCGCATGGGCTGAGACCACTCACACCTGCGACAACGCGAGCTTTTATGAAGGCGGCCTCGAGAGCGCAAAAGACATCGGCGCTGCCGTGAAATTCGCCAAGTCATTGCCGGATGCGGACCCCGCGAAAATCCTGCTGGTTGGACAGTCTGCCGGCGGCTGGGGGGTGCTGGCAGCGGCAATGCAAAAAGACATCGACGCGGTCGCCATCGTCAACTTTGCCGGCGGCCGTGGCGGCATGAGAAACGGTGTGCCCAATTTCAATTGCTCGCCCGACAAACTGGTCAAGGCAGTCGGCGACTACGGCGCGGAAAGCAAACGGCCGTCACTGTGGATTTACACCGAGAACGATCACTATTTCGCGCCCGAGTTATCGAAGCGCATGGTGGAAAATTACAAATCAAAAGGCGGCAAAGCGCAGTTCACGTTGCTGCCCGCCTTCGGCCGCGACGGGCATTCGCTGTTCGGCGCGCGCGATGGCGTGGTGCAGTGGCGCGGGCCGGTGGAATCGTTCCTGATCGAACAAAGATTTTTGCCCATGGGAAAAGACAAATGACCTCTCACGTGGTCAGCGAAGTCGATGGCCCGGTCGGCATTGTCACGCTCAATAACGCCGACAAGCACAACGCTTTCGACGATGTACTGATTGCAGATTTGACCCGCACGTTCGAGTCACTCGATGCAAATGAAAATGTGCGCGTGATCATCCTTTCTGCCACCGGAAAATCATTTTCAGCCGGTGCCGACCTCAACTGGATGAAGCGCATGGCCGGCTATTCGCCGGAAGAAAACCTGCAGGATGCGCAGGGCCTGGGCAAATTGATGAGCACGCTGCACGGACTCGCCAAGCCGACCATCGCACGCGTGCAGGGTGCGGCGTATGGCGGCGGTGTGGGCCTGGTGGCCTGCTGCGACATCGCGGTTGGCACGCATGCTTCGACGTTTTCGTTGTCGGAAGCAAAGCTGGGATTGATTCCTGCCGTGATTTCCCCCTACGTCATTGCAGCCATCGGCGAACGCGCGGCGCACCGCTATTTCCTGACCGCCGAGCGCTTCGACGCGGCTGAAGCATTTCGCCTCGGCCTGTTGCACGAAATTTGCGCGGATGACGAGACCATGGACGACAAGATCAATGATCTGGTGACTGCCCTGCTCGCCTGCGGGCCCGGCGCGATCCGCGAAGGAAAGAGCCTGATTGCCGCCGTCGCCAACCGCCCCATCGACGCGGCGCTTGTCATGGAAACCGCACAACGCATCGCACGTATCCGCTGTAGCGATGAAGGCCGCGAAGGTGTGACCGCGTTTTTACAAAAGCGCAAGGCGCGCTGGATTGTGGGGGCTTGAATGGAATCCAGGCTCATCCTCTTTCCGGTCCTGGCCATGTTCCTGCTGGTGTGCCTGGTTGCTGTCACCATGTTTCGACGACGGGTTACTTTCTACAAACAGAACCGCGTACATCCGCAAAAGACCGCGACCTCGGCGCAGATGCTGGCGACCATGCCCGACTCACGCGCACCCGATAATTTCCGCAACCTGTTCGAGACGCCGGTCCTTTTTTACGTGGCGATGCTTATGATCTTTGTGACCGGATTCATCTGCCTGCCGCATGTGATCCTGGCGTGGTGTTACGTTGCGGCGCGCTATACACACAGTTATATCCATTGCACGAGCAACGTCGTCATGCGGCGTTTCTACGCGTACGTGGCGAGCTGCCTCTTCCTCCTCTGCACCTGGCTGATGCTTGCCTGGCAGCTGCTCATCGCCCACTAAAAATAACTGCAGTCACACTAAGGCAAATGAAAGCACGACGATGTTCAACAAGATACTGATAGCCAACCGTGGCGAGATCGCCTGCCGCATCATCCGCACCTGCAAGCGCCTGGGCATTCGTACCGTCGCCGTGTATTCGGACGCGGACCAGTTCGCGCAACATGTTATCCAGGCGGACGAAGCGTTCCAAATCGGTGGGCCGCGCCCGGCGGATTCGTACCTGAAGGCCGACGTCATTGTCGCGATTGCAAAACAGTGCGGCGCCGAGGCCATTCACCCAGGCTACGGTTTCCTGTCCGAGAACGAACAATTCGCCGCCAATTGCGAAAAGAACGGCATCGCCTTTATCGGTCCGACACCTGAGGCCATTGAAAAAATGGGCTCCAAGAGTGCCGCCAAGGCGCTGATGGAAAAAGCGGGTGTGCCGGTGGTACCTGGTTATCACGGTAATGACCAGTCGCCCACATTCCTCGCTGAGGAATCAAAGCGCGTGGGCTATCCGCAACTGATCAAGGCGGTGGCGGGCGGCGGCGGCAAAGGCATGCGACTGGTAGAAAATGCCGCTGAATTTTCAGCGCAGCTGGACGCAGCCAAACGCGAATCCAAAAACGCGTTCGGCGATGATGCGGTCCTCATCGAGCGCTACGTCCAGCAACCGCACCACATCGAATTCCAGGTGTTCGGCGATACCCACGGCAACTACGTCCACCTCTATGAGCGCGAATGTTCCATCCAGCGCCGCCACCAGAAAGTGCTGGAGGAGACGCCCTCGCCTTTTATCGAATCGGTCGACGACGACATGCGCACGAAAATGGGCGGCGCGGCCGTGGCCGCCGCGCGCGCCATCTCGTATCGAGGTGCAGGCACGATCGAATTCATAGTCGGCGCAGACCGCGCATTTTTCTTCATGGAAATGAATACCCGCCTGCAGGTCGAACATCCCATCACGGAGATGATCACCGGCGAAGACCTGGTGGAATGGCAGCTGCTGGTCGCTGCGGGCGATCCACTGCCGCTAACGCAAAATGAAATTGTCACCGGTGGACACGCCATCGAAGTGCGGATTTGCGCTGAAGATCCCGCCAATGATTTCCTGCCCGAAACGGGCCGCATGGATTTGTTCGCGATACCCGATACCGGCGCCGAGGAAGAGGTGCGTCTCGACACCGGCGTGGTCACCGGCGACACCATCAGCGTCTATTACGACCCCATGATCGCCAAGCTGATCACCTGGGGCTCAGATCGCGCGGAGGCCACGCGGCGCATGCAGAACGCGCTGGCGGAAACCGAAGTGCTGGGCGTGAAAACCAATCTCGAATTCCTGCAGCAACTGGTGCGGCATCCTGCGTTCCTGGCGGGTGACACTGATACGGGCTTCATCGTGAAGCACCGCGAACTGCTGATGAAACCCGCGACTGCAAACGATCTCACCCTGGCCGCTGCCTGCGCACAATTGCTGGCCGGCGAAGAATCCACGCTTACCGCGAACCCATGGTCCCTGCATAACGGCTGGCGACTCAATGGCGCTTCCAGCCGCCTCATTGAATTCACCCTGCGCGGCATTGAAGAGCCGGTTGAATGCCACGTCGATATTGACGCCGGCGTGCGCTATTTCACGCGCGGCGATGGCGAGCGGGCGATTTTTTCGTGGCAGGTACGCGATGACGGCAGCCTGAAAGTCACGTTGGGCAATGGAAAAACAGCATTGCGCGTACTGCGTGCGGGCGACCAGTTCACGGTGATTACCGCACAGGGACGCACTTCGCTAACCTTGTTCGACCCGTTCTATTTTGAGCAGGAAGACACTGGTGCCGCCGGCCGCTTGACCGCGATGATGCCAGGCCGCGTGGTGAAAGTAATGGCGAGCGCGGGAGACAGCGTGAAGAAAGGCCAGCCGCTCATCATCATGGAAGCCATGAAGATGGAACACACCATCGTCAGCCCGAAGGACGGCGTGGTGGACCGCGTGGCGTTCAAGGAAAATGACCTGGTACCGGCGGATGCCGTGCTGTTTGCGTTTGTGGAATAAACGCGACTCTGGCATCGCCCACTTTACCAATGAAAAAGGCGCCGCATAAATGCGGCGCCTTTTTTTCTTACTTCAAGTTACAACACCTGCAGATCAATAGCGGTTGTAGCTCGCCGCCGGCGGACGATAGCTGGGACGGACCTCAACGTTGATCGGCATCGTCGGACCCGGATCGTAGGCCAATCGCGTGGCGTACTCCCGGCCATTGAAGCTGTAACGCACGTCGTAGCCACGCACTTCATCGCGATACTCGTTGACGATATTGCAGCGCTGTACATCGCGCGTCACGGGAACTCTCTCAACGTCGTATGACGACACGCGACGATAGCCACCCGCGTTGTTGTCGCTCTCGACGCTGTTGCCGATGAGACCTCCAACCACTGCGCCTGCCGCAGTGCCGTGGTCACGTCCGCCCGTGCTGTTGCCGAACTGGTGACCGATCACGCCGCCGACAATAGCGCCGAGCAGAGCACCCGCGCCGGAGTTGGGACGCGAATCGGAAACGTATTCCTGCGTCGGGCGGCTCACGCGACGCTGGTCATAGCTGGTGACCTGCTCGGTGAAGCACTCGCGGCGCGGCACGGCCACGCGCTCGTACACCGGTGTGGACGACAGCACTGTCGCGACATCGTTATGGGGTGCGGCGGACGCGATGCCCGCAGACAGGCCAAGGGTGGAAAGTACGGCAATGCCAAGAACTGTTTTCATGTGAACTCCTGATAACGTGGGTCGTATCCCGATAACGAGGAAAGATACGGTAAGTTGACCCGAAAAACACCCGCAAGTTGCAACAAGACGTATCGCCTTCGCGAAGGTTAAAAAGACGCTACCTTCATAGGCGAAATGTCATCTGCCCGACAACTTTGCTACGGGTTTGGATGTCCAATAGATGTTGCAAAAATGTAAATGCGTATCGGAGCCCACAGGTGACATGCGCCAGACCCCAGTACTGGCGCGGCTTTCCGGGCAGATAGGCTGGAAATGCCCGTCCGTATTGGGCTGCAGCCCGGTGCAGGATAAAATATCGAAACGCCGGCGAATCTATAATGTGAGATTGGCAGTCCGTCCTCCCCATCCGCCACCGTCCAACGCTTACCGCCCACCATTTCCCGCGCAGCGCCAGCTCACCCCGCTGCGCAACCGATTCAACGAGGAGAAACACCATGTCCGCCGTACTCAAGCCGCAAAATGCCACGCCGCCTACCGTCAAATTGCTTATCAACGGCAAGTTCGTCGAATCCAAAACGCAGGTCTGGAAAGATGTCGTCAATCCAGCGACGCAGGAAGTGCTGGCGCGTGTTCCCTTTGCGACGAAAGAAGAACTCGATGCCGCCATCATGGGCGCGGCTGAAGCATTCAAGACCTGGAAAAACACCTCGATCGGCGCGCGTGCACGCGTGATGCTGAAGCTGCAGGAACTGATCCGCCGCGACATGAAAAAACTCGCGGCCTGCCTCACGGCCGAACAGGGAAAGACCTTGCCCGATGCCGAAGGCGACGTATTCCGCGGCCTGGAAGTGGTCGAGCATGCCTGCTCCATCGGCACGCTCTCACTGGGCGAAATCGCCGAGAACGTGGCCGGCGGCATCGACACCTATTTCATCCGCCAGCCGATTGGCGTCTGCGCAGGCATCACGCCGTTCAACTTCCCGGCCATGATCCCGCTGTGGATGTTCCCGATGGCCATCGCTTGCGGCAATACGTTTGTGATGAAGCCTTCCGAGCAGGACCCAATGACACCGATGCTGCTGGCCGAGTTGGCGATGGAAGCCGGTGTGCCGCCCGGCGTACTGCAGATCGTCCACGGCGGCAAGGAAGCCGTCGATGCGCTGTGTACCCATCCCGAAATCAAGGCCGTGTCGTTCGTGGGTTCGTGCCACGTTGGCGAACACGTTTATCATCTCTCCAGCACACACGGCAAACGTGCACAGTGCATGATGGGCGCAAAAAACCACGCCGTCATCATGCCCGACGCCAACAAGGACCAGTCGCTCAATGCACTCGTCGGCGCCACCTTCGGCGCAGCCGGGCAGCGTTGCATGGCGACCTCGGTTGCCGTGCTGGTCGGCGACGCCGACAAGTGGATTCCCGACATCGTCGCCAAAGCAAAGACACTCAAGGTCAATGCCGGTCATGAACCGAACACCGACCTGGGCCCGGTCGTATCCGCGCAGGCAAAACAGCGCATCGAATCGCTAATCGCACAAGGTGTGGCCGAAGGCGCCAAGCTGGAACTTGATGGTCGCAACCCGAGCATCGCCGGCTACGAAAAAGGCAACTTCATCGCGCCGACGATTTTCTCCGGTGTGAAACCGCATCACGAAGTTTACAAAACCGAAATCTTCGGCCCGGTGATGGTCATCGTATCTGTCGCCACGCTGGATGAAGCTATCGCACTGACGAACGCCAATCCGTACGGCAATGGCACCGGGATCTTTACGCAGTCGGGTGCGGCCGCGCGTAAATTCCAGAATGAAATCGATGTGGGCCAGGTGGGTATCAACGTCCCGGTTCCCGTGCCGGTGCCGTACTTCAGCTTTACCGGTTCGCGCGGTTCCAAGCTGGGTGACCTGGGCCCGTACGGCAAGCAGGTGATCCAGTTCTACACGCAGGTGAAGACGGTGACGGCGCGGTGGTTTGACGATGCGGCGGTGAGCACTGGCGTGAACACCACGATCTCCTTGAAATAAGGCGAACCTCCATGATCGGCAGGAATTTCTTCGGCGCGACGATCACCCAGCGGGACATGAAGTTTCTCGGTGTTCTCGCGCCCTTTATCTGGGTGCTGTTCGCGACCGCGACTGTCCAGGCTTTCCTCAAAGGGAGTGTGGGCGAAGGTATCGGTCACACCGGCATGTTGATTGTGCTCTTTTGCACAATGATCGGTCCGCACATGTGGGGACTGATTGATGAGAAAGACGTGACGTTCTGCAAAGTTACAGCGATCGCAACGCTGTTCGGCATGCTGACAATGTTCACCGGTTGGGCGCTTCGCCTCCTCGGCTGAGGCACCCCCGAAACCGGCGGACGAAACGTCGGGCGCATGAAAAAATCTGGAGGAAAAACAAATGAAGATAGGCTTTATCGGCCTTGGCCACATGGGCAATCCCATGGCCCGTAACTTGTTGAAGAACGGTCACACGTTAAAGGTCTTTGACGTTGTTCCCGAATCGGTCAAGAAATTTGTGGAGCTTGGCGCGGAGTCCGCGGGTTCCCCCGCCGCCTGCGCGAAAGACGTGGAACTGGTCATCACCATGCTGCCCTCCTCGCCCCATGTGCGATCGGTATACACAGGCAAGGACACCGGCATCCTCAGCGGCGTACCGCCCGGCATCATGTTGATCGACTGCTCCACCATCGACCCCCTGACCGCACGTGATGTCGCCATGGACGCGCGCACACACGGCAACAACATGGTCGACGCACCCGTTTCCGGTGGCACAGGCGGCGCGGAAGCCGGCACGCTGACCTTCATGGTCGGCGGCGATGCGGCCGATTTTGAAAAGGCCAAACCCATCCTGCAATGCATGGGAAAAAATATCGTGCACTGTGGTGGCGCGGGCAACGGCCAGGTCGCGAAAATCTGCAACAACATGATGCTGGCCATCGAGATGATCGCCACCGCCGAAGGCATGGCGCTGGCCGCCAAACTGGGCATGGACCCGAAAGTATTCGCCGGTATTGCCAACACGTCGAGCGGACGCTGCTGGAGCTCGGACACTTACAATCCCTACCCCGGCGTGCTGGAAAACGTGCCCGCCTCACGCGGTTACTCGGGCGGTTTCGGCGCGGACCTGATGTTGAAAGATTTGACACTGGTGACCGAGGCGGCGAAAGCCGCGAAGCAACCCGTCGTGCTTGGTGCAGCCGCGCAGCAGCTCTACCAGATGCATTCTTCCATGGGCAACGGTGCGCTCGATTTCTCCAGCATCATCAAGCTGTACAAGAAAGACTGATCCCATGATCGAACATGTCATCGAAGGCCACACCTGCATCGTCACCATCAACAATCCTTCCGCCAACACCTGGACACCGGAATCGCTGAAGGCGATGAAGGAACTCACCGAAGCATTGAACGCCAACAAATCGATCTATGCAGCGGTGATCACGGGCCAGGGCGAGAAATTTTTCTCAGCGGGTGCGGACTTGAAACGTTTCCAGGGTGGTGACGAAAAAAGCCGCGTGGCCGCGCGCGATTTCATTCACGCCTTTGGCGCCGCGTTTGAAGCGTGGATGAATGCACGCTTCGTCACCATCGCCGCCATCAACGGCTTTGCCATGGGCGGCGGGCTCGAGTGCGCGCTGGCGTGCGACATGCGCATCGCCGAAGCGCATGCGCAGATGGCGTTGCCGGAACCCGCAGTGGGTTTGCTTCCCGCCGGATGCGGCACGCAGAACCTGCCGTGGCTGGTCGGCGAAGGCTGGGCCAAGCGCATGATCCTGACCAATGAAAGAGTGAATGCGGAAACCGCGTTACGCATTGGTTTGGTGGAAGAAGTGGTCGAGAAAGGCAAATCGCTGGAAGCGGCAAAGGCGATCGCGGAACGCGTTTCGGGCCTGTCACCCAAGTCGGTCGAATTCTGCAAATCGCTCATTCACAACGCACGCAACGGTGTGCCGCGGCGTGGGGGACTTGCGCTCGAACGGGAAAGATTCATGGACCTGTTTGATTTTGAGGACCAGGCGGAAGGCGTGAATGCGTTCCTTGAAAAGCGGAAGCCTAATTGGAAAAATAAGTAACGCCGAAACGCATACCACCGTTCGCCTTGACCAAGACGCGCACCACCATTTGCCTTGACCGAGACGCGCACCACCGTTCGCCCTGAGCCTGTCGAAGGGCCGGATGAGCTGGTGTAGATGCAAGGCAAGTTCGATCGGTCAGCCCATCTGCACCCTTCGACGGGCTCAGGGCGAACGATGGGATTTTCAAGACGGTACTCCAGCGCCGGCGCGGCTTTCAGGGCGAAAATGCCTGTGAAAGCGCGTTAATGCTGGAGTCTCATTTATAAATTCTCTCGAACCGAGAACTCCCACTTCATGTCCAATACCGATTCCGACGAAATCCTCGTCGACATCCGCAACCATATCGCGCACCTCACGCTCAATCGCCCGAAGGCGCTGAATGCCCTCTCCCACGACATGGTGCGCAGGATGGCGACGCTGTTGGCGGATTGGAAAACCAATGACAACATCAAGGCCATCGTCGTCTGCGGCGCCGGTGAAAAAGCGTTTTGCGCGGGCGGCGATATTCGTGCGTTATACGATGCGGGCAAGCGACATGACGGCAGCGAGCAGGAATTTTTCCGTGAGGAGTACGAACTCAATTTCAACATCCATCGCTATCTCGCTGTCAGCGGAAAGCCTTATGTCGCGTGGATCGACGGCATCGTCATGGGCGGCGGCATGGGCATTTCGCAAGGTGCGCCGGTGCGCATCGCCGGCGGGCGCACAAAAATGGCGATGCCCGAGACCGCCATCGGATTATTTCCGGATGTCGGCGGAAGTTATTTCCTGTCACGCTGTCCCGGGGCCATCGGGCTTTTCCTGGGACTGACGGGCCAAACCATCAAGGCGGCCGACGCGCTTTATGCCGGACTCGCAACGCATTACATCGCGTCAGAAGCAGCGTTCGAATTCGACTACGCGCTCGACAGCATGGTTGACTGGTCATTGGACCCAACTGCTGCCATCAACGACATCGTCGGCAAATTTTGTGGACAGCCGATTGAGCCCGCTGTACTGCCGCCACTGCGTGAAGCGATCGAACTCCATTTCGCCGGAAAGATAAACGTGGCGGCCATCATCGCCTCGCTGTCGGGCGAAACACAACCCGACCGAATCGAATGGGCCACGGCCACCGCCGCCGCGCTGCGTAAAAAATCACCGACTATGCTGGAAGTCACCAAACGCCAGATTGAACGTGCTGCGACACTCTCGCTGGCTGACTGTTTCCGAATGGAGATGGACCTGGTCACGGCCACGTTTGAACATGGTGACGTGGTCGAAGGCATTCGTGCCTTGCTGATCGACAAGGATCATTCGCCCCAATGGCGGCCGGCTTCGCTGGAAGAACTTCGCACCGAAGACATCGACAGGTTCTTTCGGCGGCGTTGGGAAAGCGGGGCGCACCCGCTGGCGCATTTGCGCGATTAGCCGCGCGATCACACGATTACACGATTACACGATTACGAAAGGGGCTTCGCCGCCCCACGCGACCAGCGCATCACCGGCAATTCGACTAATCTCAGCGTCAGTTCCGACAATGCGATGGTAATGGCGATGATGACGATCACCCACACACCCACACTGGCGTGCAGGTATCGCTGCACCAGCACCAGCACAATCCAGTGCCACAGGTACACGCCGTAACTGACCTGTCCGATCCGCAGCAGTGGACTCCATTTCCACCTGGAAATCGCCGGGGACGAAAGTGCGGCCAGCAGAGCCACCCCGGCAAACACGGCAATCAGGCTGCGAAAGAACACGGCGGTGCCGATGAAGGACCAGTAGCGCAGCGCATAGACATCGTAAATAAAATAAATTGCCAGGAACAGCGCAAATGCCGCGAGCACCAGCAACACGGTTCTGGTTGTACTGTGAATCGCAGGCGCGGCTAGCCCCAGCAGGCGGATCAAGCCACCCAAGGCAAAACTGTCGACCAGCGTGGGTGCCTGTGACAACGCGACGGACAGTACGGCATCGCTTGCGCCCGCCTGGCCCAATGCCTGCCACACGAAATACCGGCAGGCCATCACGGCTACGAACAGGACGGCATATCCGGCTATCAGCGTTTTCCGCCCCGCGCGCGCCACCAGCGGCACCAGTAAAAACGCCAGCAGGTAAAACTGCATTTCGATGCTCAGCGACCACGTGGGACCGTTGATGCTGTAGGCGGCATCGACGAAGAAATTATGTATAAAAAATGCGTGGCTTAACAACTGAAACGCTGCATCCTGATCCAACGCGGCGGAAGTCACCAGCAGCAGGAATACGATAGCGGTGAGGTAATACAACGGCACGATGCGCGCCAGCCTGGCGGTCCAGAAACTTCGGGCGTAGCCCGGCACGGCATGTTTTCGCAGCGCGGACGCGGTGATGACATATCCGCTGATGGCGAAGAACAGATCTACCCCCACCCATCCAGCCTTGAACACGACCAGCGGTGTACCGGAAACGTCCCACAGCAGCATGCCGATGCAGTGGAACAGCACGACGCCCATGACCGCAATGCCGCGCAGGATGTCGATGCCGTCGTGCCGGCCGTCGCTGGCAGGCGCCTCATCCTGTCTTGAGGTTTGCGGAACTGCGGCGGCGGTTGGGATTTGCACGTGAGGAGAAAATGAATGTGGGGAAAGGCTCGACGCCGGCACGCACTGCGATCCGCCGCGAAAAAAATGTCGCACACCGGAATTGCGCCGGTGCGATACAGCGGGATAATGTGGTTTGCACAGGCTGGCGAAGGACAATACCGCTTGCGCCGCTAATTCTAAATCAAGGAATTGAGGTTTATGGCGAGTTTCCAGCAATCATTGCGCGTCTTCCGGTCCGCCAACGCGAAAGTCCAGGCGGCCGGGCTGTTTCGCGAGGCGTTCAATTGCGAATTTCCGGTTCCCGCCGACTATCGCATCCTTGACACCACCATTCATCCCGAGGACTGGCACCAGTACGTCGCCATGTACACCTGGCCGGACGGCATCGAAGAGTGCGTGGGGTTTTGCAACTGGCTCAAGTACAAGGACGTTTATCTCGAAGGCGGCATCGCCGTGCAAAGCCGCTTTTACCGCAAGCTGGAAAAGCCTGCGTTTGCCGAATGTTCACGACTCGGCGGCATCGCGCAGATCATCATGGAGACCGCTGCACGGGACTTGACCGATTGCGTGGCCTGGTTCGGGCACTGCGGCGACAAGCGCGCGCTGCGTGTGGATATGCGTGTGGGTTTTGTGCAGATCGACGACCCGCACCTCATTGTCAAATGGATGCGCCCGGTCGATGAGGCCGCCAAGCTGGCATGGATCGACGAGATCAAGCGCATAGGGCCGTTCTAGCACATGGCCATTCCGGTACTTACCTATCATTCGCAGAACATCGACGACAACGAATACGCGGGCAATAATCATGTCGCGTTTGCCGAAGACCTGAAGTTGATCACACAATCAGGATGGACGATTGTTCCGCTGACGAAAGTGGTGGAGCTGTTCGATCGCCCTTCGCCTGCGTGGCCCCGGAATATGGTTGCCTTGTCATTCGATGACGGTTCCGATTTCGATTACACCGACCTGCCGCATCCGGTTGCCGGCATGCAGCGCAGCATGCTGAACATCATGCGCGATTTCCAGACCGTGTATCCATCGGCGCAGCCGCAGCTTCATGCGACCGCGTTCGTTGTCGTCTCGCCCGACGCAAGAGTCATCCTCGACCAGACCTGCATGCTGGGTACGCGCTGGTGGAACCACGACTGGTGGGCCGATGCCGTCGCCAGCGGCCTCATGGACATCGGCAGCCATAGCTGGGATCACTGTCATGTCACCCTGCCGGAAATCCGCCAGCGCAACCAGCGCAAAGGCGATTTCTGGGGTGTCGATACCGAGGCTGACGCCGATGCGCAGATCGCTGCATCGATGGACTTCATCCATTCCGTCGCGCCGAATGCAGGTGCGCAGTTGTTTGCCTACCCCTACGGTCACGCCGTGGACTTCCTGGTGAACGAATATTTTCCGCAGCGATTCCTCGCCAATCCCGGGCAGAGTGTTTCAGCCGCGTTCAGCACCGATCCCCGGCCCATTACCGCCAACAGCAATCGCTGGAACCTGCCCCGCTATGTCTGCGGGCATGACTGGAAATCCAGTGATGATCTCGCCGCCATCCTGCGGGATGCGGCATAACGTGGCAGTGCATGCGAGTGAGAGCAACCTCATTTCCGGTAGCTTGGCGAATGCACTGCGAGCCTTGGAAGCCAAACGTTGATCGCAAATACAAGCAAGAAACATTTTCGCGGAGAACTTTATGCGCCTAGTCACCTACCAGCAAGCCAACACCCCCATGAAGACCGGCATCTTGATCAGCAAGGATTCCTTGCTGGACATCGCGGCGGAAGCAAAGGCCCGCGACTCAAAATTCTGGGTCGAGACCATGCTGCAAATCATCGCCGGTGGAGAGCCGATGATGCAGCTTCTCCGCCAGATTGAAGACGCGCCTAAAACCGAACCAATCCTGCTCAACAACGCGTTGCTGAAGGCGCCGATACCGCGACCTGCCAAGAACGTGTTCTGCGTCGGCTGGAATTACCTCGAGCATTTCGAGGAAGGCGGTGCCAAGCTGCAGGACAATCGCGAATTGCCCAAATGGCCGGTATTTTTTTCGAAAGCGCCGACCGCTGTGAATGGGCCCTACGACCCCATTCCTTATGACGGGAATCTGTCCACGCAACTCGACTGGGAAGCGGAACTGGGCGTGGTCATCGGCAAGACGGGAAAGAATATTTCCGAAGCCGACGCGATGAGCCATGTATTCGGCTACACCATCATCAATGACGTCACCTGGCGCGACATCCAGCGCCGCCATGGCGGTCAGTGGGACAAGGGCAAGAGCCTCGACGGCACCTGCCCGATGGGGCCGTGCATCGTCACTGCCGATTCGCTTCAGCCGGACAACCTTGACATCGAATGCCGCGTATCCGGTGTGGTGAAACAGAAATCCAATACGCGGCACCTCTATTTCAAACTGCCGCGGCTGATCCATGATTTGTCCGTGGGTCAGACGCTGGAAGCGGGCGACGTCATTTCGACCGGCACCCCGGAAGGCGTCGGCTATGCGCGCACACCCGCGGAATGGCTGGTTGCCGGTGACCTGCTGGAAACGGAAATTGAAGGGATCGGCGTGATGCGCAATCCGATAGGCGATGCGTGACCGGTACATTTCTTCATGTGTGCTTGACGCAGTGAGAACACCATGACGCAAGTGCCAACCGTGCCTGACAGCAATAGCGCGCAGCACTATCTCGTGCGCGAGGCCGCCCTGGCGAGCCGCGCAGACCAGTTCAGTGCGGGCCTCACCGGCATTCGCGCGCTGGCCGCGCTGATGGTACTGGCGCATCACATCTTCGCGCTCGCGGGGCCGCGCTTGCTGGCATTTCACATCCCCCTGCCCGGGCACGATGTGCAGATCACCTGGCACTGGCTGATCACCTGCAGCTGGATGGGCGCCAATCTGTTTTTCGTGCTGTCGGGATTTTTGCTGGCGATTCCTTATGCGAAGCAGATCGAGGGAATCGGCCCACCGGTTGCGACCGGGGCGTACCTGCTGAGGCGAATTCGCCGTGTTGTTCCCGCGTATTGGGTGCAGATCGTCATTCTCGCAGTCGTCTTGTATTTCGCGTCCGGCATGCTGTCGTTGGCCATGCTCGCATCGCACTTTGTTTTCCTGCACACACTGCGGGTTGACTACGCTTCCGCGCTGAACGGCGTGTACTGGACGTTGCCGGTTGAATTTGGCTACTACCTGTTGCTGCCGTTGTTCGCGGCGCTCGCGTTGTCGGCTGGACGCCATGCGCGAAGTGCATGGCTGGCGTTATGTGTTGCGCTCATCGCCGGCGCGATCGCCTACCGCACGCTGATGTTCGGCGTTGTCGCACAGGAACCGATCGGCATGCGCGTCTTTATCCTTATGCAATTACCGGGATTGATCGATCACTTTGCCATCGGCATGCTGCTGGCGTGGGTCTATGTGCGTCACCCCGGCCACCTCTCAAACAGAGCGTCGAACATGCTTGTCCTGGTCGGCTTGGGCGGCATCGTCGCCATGATGGCGCTGCTGGATCACGAGTTCGAGACTTACTGGGAGGGGCACATATTGCTGTTCGTGGGGTACAGCATCACAGCGATTTTCATGGGGCTGCTGGTGCTGGGCACAGCCGCAGCGGGCCGGTTGTCACGCGCGCTGTTTGCCAATTCCGCGATGTTGTACGTGGGGCTGATCAGCTACAGCCTGTACCTCTGGCATCTGCCGATCATTCATTGGACGATGCGTGCGCTGGATCGGTTTGGCGTCACCGGGGACCGGCTGTGGTGGCTGGTGGCGATCACCGTGCCGGCAAGCCTGCTGGTGGCGAGTGCGTCGTATTTTCTGGTGGAGCGGCCGTTTCTCCGGCGGCGGAAATCTGTCAACTAGCGGGCAATTGCAAAATTAGATCTTCTCGCGAATCAAAAATCACTGCGTGCCTACGCCAAACCGCCTTCCCGCCTCGCACTCCTCCCAAAAACCCACGCCGACCCGGGGCCCGCGACAATAAAAAACAGCGCCACCGGAATCCATATCCAGTGTCCGTTCAGGCAATACGCCATGCCTGCCCAGCCAAATGAGCCCATCGATTCGAGCACGCTGGTGAGTTTGCTTTCCTTGTAGCGCTGCTTCATGTCGCGGCGGTTTCCCGTGCGTGGATTCCAGATGTGGCAGACCGCTGCGGAGAACATGCCGCCGCTGCAGCACACCAGCAGGATCATCGCGGCGGCCGGATCCCGTCCCAGCCACCACAGCACCAGTGGCGCCAGCATGGCGAGCACCGGCAGCACGGCGGCCAGCGCCTTGATCCAGCGGATGCGATTCAGCGACACCGGCGCGGTACCAACGAGGTCGGGCGCATCTTCAGCGGCCAGCGTCAGCCACGCAAGATTACCTGCCAGCATCGCGCTGATCACGACGAAACCGGGAATGATCATCCACGCATTGCGGTCGCCGCGAAAGCCGAGCAGCATCAGCGGCAGCAGGTAGAACACCTGCAACAATGTCTGCGAAATAATCTGCGGATCGCGCAGCAAAAGTTTCCATTCCTTCGTGAGCAGGACATTCATGAGGCCGGAACGAAAGCGATACGGGCCTGCCGTTGCCACCTTGCGTGTGCCACCGCCGGACATGGCCTCCTGCGTGCCGCTGACGAAGCGGCGATACGCCAGGTTCACCACAAACCAGAATCCACCGGCGCCCACCAGTATCACCAGCAACAAGGGCAATAGCTCGCCCATCATGGCTTTCACCGGCCACCACATCACGCTGTCGCCGGATAGCATGCCGTCGGGTCGCGTCTCGTCGCGCAGCCAGCGAGTGAACGCCTCGCGGCGTTCCCTGGGCAGGATGTTTTGCGCCTGCATCACCAGGAAGAATGCGGCGCCGATGATGGCCGCGGAAATTTGCGCAATGGTTTTTGCGCGGCGCGCGCCGAAGATGCGCACCAGCGTCATCGTTAGCGCCATGCCCACCGCTGCAGCGAACAATCCCAGCGAAGCGATAACTGCGTAGATGCCGAGGAATCCCGGCAACCCGACTACCACGGCCGCATGCGCCACCGGCAACAGCAACAGCGCCGGCAGGAAGCAGGCGCCGACGGCAATGCCAAGTCCGCGCATCGCCAATACCAGGCGCGCCGAAAGTGGCGAGGACAACAGCAGGTCAAGATCGCCGCGATCGAACAGCGCGGCCACGGCGTGCGCCACGGTTTGCGAAACCATGATGGAGGCAAACAGCCAGAACACGAAACCCGCAGCGATGATGCTCATCGGCGGCAACTTGTCGACGCCATGTGAGGCCACGAACGACATCAACAGCCACGAAGCGAAATGCAGGAAGCACCACAGCACTATAACCGCCGAGATCAGCAACCAAAGCCGTTTGCCGCCCATGCTGCGCCAGGCCAGGCGCAGTTCATGCCGCAGCAGCCAAAGCGCACTCCCTGGCGGGCTGGGTGGCAAACGCGGCAAACGCGGCAATCGTGCCATCAATGCATCTCGGTGAGATTCAGGAATACATCTTCGAGCGTGGCGTTGCCATTGTTGTGGCCGTCCCCTCCTGCGCCGGCACGCGCACGCAATTCATCCAGCGTGCCCTGCGCCACAATGCGGCCCTTCTGGATGATAGAAATCTGCTCCGCCAGGCGCTCGGCGATTTCGAGGATGTGGGTGGTGAGCAAGACGGTGTTGCCACGCTTTACATAGTCGACCAGCATGTCTTTTACCGAGCGCGCGGCGTGGGCATCGAGACCGGTGAGAGGTTCGTCGAGGATCAGTAAGCGCGGCTCATGGATCAGCGCGCCCGCCAGGGCCAGCTTCTGCCGCATGCCGCGTGAGAAGCCTTCGACGTACTCGGCGCGGTGGTCCCAGAGGTCCAGCCATTTCAGCAATTCTTCGGCGCGTTTTCCTGCGGTATCGGCAGAGATCGTCCATAGTCCTGCGACGAACTCCAGGTACTCGAGCGCGTTCAGTTTTCCGTAAAGCAAGGGATCATCGGGGAGGAATGCAGTAAGTTTCCGGGCAGCAGTCGCATCGCTCGCCACATCGTGGCCGAAGATGGAGACGACGCCGGAATCGGCTTTTAATAGTCCCGCAACCATGCGCAGCGTGGTGGTTTTTCCGGCGCCATTGGGACCGAGCAGCGCGTGAAATTGTCCGGCGGGAATTTCCAGATCGAGATTGTCGACCGCGATTTTACCGTTGAAAGACTTGGCCAGCCGCTGGATTTTCAGCGCGGGAATTCCGGTGTCATGCACAGGTTTCTCCTTCAAGAAAAAAGCCATCGCGGTGCGACGGCTTCGTTCAATATTCTATTAAAACTCCAGCATTGTGGCGGCTTCCAGGCCATTTTCGGCTGTAAAGCCGCGCCAATGCTTGATTTCGTCGTTCAAATCCCGCTAGAAATAGGATTCTTCCATTTGCAGCACCGATTCCGCACCCGTGATGATGGCGTCGGCAA
The DNA here is from genome assembly GCA_040006575.1 of Betaproteobacteria bacterium. Classification (GTDB taxonomy): domain Bacteria; phylum Pseudomonadota; class Gammaproteobacteria; order Burkholderiales; family Usitatibacteraceae; genus UKL13-2. The sequence continues at coordinate 3,498 of JBDTWS010000033.1, read as the reverse complement.
ATCCGGTTGCCAGCGTGATGATGTGATCGCCGTAAAAACGTGTCGTGAAAATTTTTGCCTTGAGAAAATCCACATCACTTGCGCCCGCCGCGAGTTGCTGCGATGCGATCAGCGCCGCACGTCCCATCATCCAGCCGCCGCACACGGTGCCTGCCAGTTTCAGGTAGTGAACCGCGCCCGCCAGCACCGCACCCTGGTTGGTCGGCCATACGGTGACGATCCACTCCGTTGCGCGCTTTAGCTCCCCCAGCCCGGCCTTCAGCGCTTTCGCAAACGCGGCCAGGTTGACGTCGTTCGCGGCCTCGAGTTTTGGCAACAACGATTCCATTTCGGCAATGAGTGCCAGCATCGTCTGTCCGCTTTCACGGCCGACTTTGCGACCCACCAGATCGTTAGCCTGGATGCCGGTGGTGCCTTCGTAAATCGCCGAGATGCGCGAATCGCGATAGTACTGCGCGGCACCGGTCTCTTCGATAAAGCCCATGCCGCCGTGAATCTGCACACCCAGTGAAGTGACGTCGATACCGACTTCGGTACTCCAACCCTTGACGATCGGAATCATCAGGTCGACCAGCGACTGGTGCATGCGCTGCTCAGCAACATCGGTGGAACGATCGGCGATGTCGAGGCAGCTCGCGGTCCAGTACGTCAGCGCACGTGTCGCTTCAGCATAAGCGCGCATGGTCAGCAGCATGCGTTTCACATCGGGGTGATAAATGATCGGCACCGATTTCGGCCTCTCGCCCAGCGACGCGGGCACCGGCACGACCGGACGTCCCTGCACGCGCTCGCGCGCCCACACCAGTGCATGCTGGTACGCGCGCTCGGAAATCGACACGCCTTCCAGTCCCACGCCAAGGCGTGCGGCGTTCATCATCACGAACATGTATTCGAGGCCGCGGTTGGGCTCGCCCACCACGTAGCCGATGGCGCCGCCGTCTTCGCCGTACGACATCACGCAGGTCGGGCTGCCGTGGATGCCGAGCTTGTGTTCGATGGACACGCACTTCACATCGTTGCGCGCGCCGGCGGAGCCGTCGGCATTGACCATGAATTTGGGCACGACAAAAAGCGAAATACCCTTCACACCCTCAGGCGCGCCTTCGATGCGCGCCAGCACCAGGTGGATGATGTTTTCGGTGTAATCATGCTCGCCGTAGGTGATAAAAATCTTCTGGCCGGAAATTTTGTAGGTGCCGTCTTCCTGCGGGATCGCCTTGCTGCGCACCAGCGCGAGATCGGAGCCCGCCTGCGGCTCGGTAAGGTTCATGGTGCCGGTCCACTCCCCCGCCACCATCTTCGGCAGGAACGCATCTTTCAATGCCTGCGAACCGTGATGCACCAGCGCTTCAACCGCGCCGCCTGTCAACAACGGGCACAGCTTGAACGCCATGTTGGCGCTGCCCAGCATTTCACTGACCGGTGTGGAGATGCAATGCGGCAATCCCTGTCCGCCATATTCCGTCGGGCCGGCGATCAGGCTCCAGCCGCCCTCGATATATTTCCGGTACGCATCCTTGAATCCCTTGGGCGTGGAGACGGCGCCGTTGCTCCACTTGGCGCCTTCCATATCGCCGCTGCGATTGATCGGCGAGAGGACGTTGCCGGAAAATTTTCCCGCCTCCTCAAAAATCGCATCGACCAGGTCCGGCGTCACTTCTTCGCAACCCGGCAGTTTGCCGATGCGCTCAATGCCGACAACATGTTTCAGGACGAAGGACATGTCCTTCAGCGGTGCACGGTACTCACTCATGGATGGACCCTTCGGGAATGGTTATGTCGAGCAGCGCGCCGCATCAACGGCGGCGCACCACCGCTGCACTTCTCAGAGCCTCGCACGCAGCGCCTCACAGCGCGTCGGTCAGCTCAGGCACGATGGTAAACAGGTCGCCCACCAGTCCGTAATCCGCCACCTGGAAAATCGGCGCTTCCGGATCCTTGTTGATGGCGACGATCACCTTGCTGTCTTTCATTCCCGCCAGATGCTGGATCGCGCCGGAAATGCCGACGGCGATGTAGAGCTCAGGGGCAACGATCTTGCCGGTCTGCCCGACCTGGTAGTCATTCGGAACAAAGCCCGCGTCGACGGCCGCACGCGATGCGCCCAGTGCCGCATTGAGTTTGTCGGCCAGTGGTTCCAGCACGGCGCGATACTTGTCGCCATCACCGAGGCCGCGTCCGCCTGAAACGATGCGCTTGGCAGCGGCGAGTTCGGGACGATCGGACTTGGTGAGTTCCTGGCCTAGTACGCGAGACACGCCCGCGTCGGCACCGGCGGTGATGTTTTCAATCGCGGCTGAACCACCGGTCGCAGCCACACCATCAAAGCCGGTGGCACGCACGGTGATGACCTTGATCGCATCACTTGATTTCACGGTGGCGAATGCGTTGCCCGCATAGATCGGACGCACGAACGTGTCGGGCGACTCGACCGCGATGATGTCGGAAATCTGCGCGACATCCAGCAGTGCCGCCACGCGCGGTCCCACATTTTTGCCACCGGCTGTCGAGGGGAAAAGTACATGCGAATAATTTTTGGCGAGACCCACAATCAGCGGCGCCAAATTTTCAGGGAGTCCACCCGCATAGTGCGCGGCATCGGCCACCAGAACTTTATTTACGCCTGATGCGGCAGCAGCTGCTGCTGCAGCGGCGGCACAATTGCTGCCCGCCACCAGCACATGAATCTCGCCACCGATTTTTTGCGCGGCGGCAATAGTGCTGGTGACGCCGGGTTTGAGGCTGGTGCCGTCGTGATCGGCAATTACGAGGGACGTCATTTAAATCACCTTCGCTTCATTCTTGAGTTTGTCGACCAGCGCGGCCACATCAGCCACCATCACACCACCCTTGCGCTTCGGCGGCTCGACCACTTTCAGTGTGGTCAGGCGCGGCGTGATATCGACACCGAGCGCTTCCGGCGTCATCGTATCCAGCGGTTTTTTCTTGGCCTTCATGATGTTGGGGAGTGTTGCATAGCGCGGCGTGTTCAGGCGCAGATCGGTGGTGATGATCGCGGGCAGCTTGATGGAAACGGTTTCCATGCCGCCGTCGATTTCGCGCATCACTTCGGCGTCACCACCCGCAACCGTAACCTTCGACGCAAACGTCGCTTGCGGCCAATTCAACAGCGCAGCCAGCATCTGCCCGGTCTGGTTGGAATCATCGTCAATAGCCTGCTTGCCGAGTATCACCAGTTGCGGCGCTTCCTTATCGCAAATCGCCTTGAGCAGTTTGGCCACAGCCAGTGGCTGCACTTCGGCGGTGGTCTCAACCAGGATGGCGCGATCCGCCCCCATCGCCAGCGCGGTGCGCAGCGTTTCCTGGCATTGCGTCACGCCGATGGACACGGCGATGATTTCGGTGGCCACCCCGGCCTCGCGCAGCTTCAGCGCTTCCTCGACGGCGATTTCGTCGAAGGGATTCATGGACATCTTGACGTTGGCGATATCGACGCCGGTCTGGTCGGCTTTGACGCGGACTTTGACGTTGTAGTCG
>JBDTWS010000032.1:0-28716 GCA_040006575.1 Betaproteobacteria bacterium | reverse complement strand
GAGGCCTTGCCGTCGAGAATATCGAAACAACTGAGCGTAAGCATGGAAGCATTCGGTGATTTTGCGAAGACGCAAATTTTACCCGTTTATGTCTGTTGCTATCGTGGCGCGAAGGCACCGGCCTGCGAGGCAGGCTGGATGCGGCCCCCCGGATGCACTGGCCCGGAAAGCGCGCCGGTATTGGTCCACAGGCCGACGGGCCAGGGGAAAATCGGCAGGTGGCGGGTACAATGTTTGATGGCCAACGTTGCTTCCACCGCTGCTGCTTCGACATCCGCCGCAATCGACACACCAATTTCCCGGCCCTACGATCTCCTGACGCCGGATGTCATGCTCGATGCCGTCGAAAGCGCGGGGTTCCTGGCCGATGGCCGCATGCTGGCGTTGAACAGCTATGAGAACCGCGTGTACCAGGTCGGCATCGAGGAAGGCAAGCCGCTCATCGCCAAGTTCTATCGTCCCGGCCGCTGGAGCGATGAGCAGATCCTGGAAGAGCATGCGTTTACGCTGGAGCTGGCCGAGCGCGAAATCCCGGTGGTGCCGCCGCTGGTGGTCAACGGCAAGACGCTGCATGAATTCTCGGGCTATCGATTCAGCCTCTCGCTCCGCCGTGGCGGGCGCGCACCGGAACTGGACAATCCCGAGGTGCTGGAATGGATGGGCCGATTCCTGGGCCGCATTCACGCGGTGGGAGGCATCCGCCCGTTTACGCATCGACCCGCAATCACCATCGCCGCGTTCGCCGAACAGCCGCGCGACTGGCTGCTGCAAAACGATTTCATTCCGGCCGACTTGCGCGAAACGTGGCTCAGCGTGATCGAGCAGGCAGTCTCCGGCGTGCGCGGCTGCTATGAGAAGGCCGGCGAAGTCGCGGACATTCGCCTGCACGGTGATTGCCACAGCGGCAATGTGCTCTACACCGACGATGGTCCGCATTTTGTCGATTTTGACGATTGCCGCAGCGGCCCGGCCATGCAGGACCTGTGGATGCTGCTGTCGGGTTCGCGTGAGGAAATGACAGTTCAGCTGCGCGATGTGCTGGAAGGCTACGAAGAGTTCGCCGAATTTGACCGCCGCGAATTGCACCTGCTCGAAGCCCTGCGGACGTTGCGGCTGATTCACTATTCGGCATGGCTGGCGCAGCGCTGGAGCGATCCTGCGTTTCCGCTGGCGTTTCCGTGGTTCAACACCCAGCGGTACTGGCAGGACCGCATCCTGGAACTCCGTGAGCAGGTGGCGGCAATGCAGGAGGGACCGTTGCAGCTGCGGCTGTAGGCGGATTTAAAAAAATATCCGGGCTGAGCAAACGGTCCTGGGAGGCTTCGTGAGAAAACTGTTGCTGGTTTCTGTCATCGCTATTGCAGGCATCCTGTTTTATGTGGCCAACCGTCATCACGACGAGAGCGTTGGCGTATCCGCCACAGCGCCAACGGGCGCCGGCGAAAAACTAAACGCGTCTGCGGTGCTCAAGATCGATCTCGCGCGGCCGACCACCGTACCTGCCGCGCGCGCACCGCGCGTAGCACCTTCGCCCTTCACGCAGGTCTACAACGACCGCAAGGACTGGCCCGGCCTCTACAAACAATTAAAAGCCGCGTCGCCCACTGCCGAGACGCAATACCTGCTGGCGCAATTGCTCACCGCGTGCGCCAAGCGGCCCACGGCTGTCCCTCCCGCAGGATCGCCGGTGCGCCCGCCGGACACGCGTGAGGAAAGACGGGCGCGCTTCATGGCCTCGCTTTCACCCAAGGACCCGCAACTCGAGAAACGCAAGACCGCCTACGACGCTGCCAATGGCGACAACTGCGGCGACATTGCGCAGGTGGATTTCGACGCGGCCGAAGTGCAGAAACTGTACGAGGCGGCCGCCGCAGCAGGTGATCCGCGCGCGCGCGCTGTCCAGATTGCCCGGCAGATCGAGGATGAAGCGCGCGCACTCAGCAGCGCCGGACAGCCCGGCCCGAATCCGCGCATGGGTGCCTATCCCATCAGTGACGCGCAGTTCGCCACCATCCGTGAATTGCTGGGCTCGCAGGACCCCGCCGTCATGGCCGAGCTGAAAGGCATTCTTTCGAGCACGCTGGTTGACGGCTCGATTCGCCTCGGCCCTAACCAGGAAACCGTTGACAACATGGCGTTTCACCAGGCATGGGGCCTGGTCGCCTGTGAGTTCGGCGCACGTTGCGACAAGACTTCACCCGAGATGCTGGCCCAGTGCGCCAGCAACGGGCATTGCGATGCCGACAACCTTTATGACCAGACGTATTATTACGGCACTTCGCCCTACGCGGCACAGTTGGTAGAACGCTACCGGCAGCAGCTTGCGCAGATGATCGCGTCGGGCGATTTTTCGCAGTTAAACCTGGCGCGCGGACCCAATGACCCGGGACGCATGTTTGTGTTCGGCCGGCGCGGCAGGTAGCGGCGGGTCGCGACGGGCGTTAGTCTTAGCGGATGCAAAACGATACCGATGATGAACCGGTTGCAGTCAGCAACAGCGAATTGCGCAACAGCGAATTACGCAACAACGTATTACGTTTCTCGCTGGTTATTCCTGCGTATAACGAATCGCGCTGGCTGCCCGCGCTGCTGGACTCCATCAATATCGCCCGAAAACATTACAAGGGTGATGCCGCCACGATAGAAATTATCGTGGCGGACAATGCATCGACTGACCATACCGGCGACATCGCGCGTGCGCACGGATGCCGGGTGGTGCCCGTTGAAAAACGTGCCATTGCCGCAGCGCGCAACGCCGGTGCGGCCATCGCACACGGCGAGATTCTCTGCTTCATCGACGCGGACTCCCGCATTCACGCCGACACCTTCAACGCGATTGATGCAGTGATGTCATCACCGCGCGTCATCGTCGGCGCGACAGGTGTGCGACCTGAGCGCTGGTCTGCCGGCATCGCGGCTACCTGGCTGGTCGCCCTGCCTCTGGTGTACCTGATGCGCCTGGATTCGGGCGTGGTGTTTTGCCGGCGCGCGGATTTCGAGGCCATCGGCGGCTATGACGAAACGCAGTTGTATGCCGAAGACATTCAATTGCTGGTCGACCTGAAGAAACTGGGGCGCACACGCGGGCAGCGGTTTGCACGCACCCGAGGCGCCGTCGTGCAGACATCGATGCGCAAATTCGACAAGCATGGCGACTGGCATTACTTCACGCACATGCCGCGCGTCGCGTTCTGGATGTTGTTCAACCGGCGGCGCAACACGGCGGCGTTTACGCAGGCCTATTGGTACGATGACCGGTAATTTCAGCATTAAACTCCAGCACTGGAGCGGCTCTCCAGCTATTTATGCCATGGCAGGCGCTCCCCGCCTTGAGTTTCATCGTTTTTTCCTGTACAGCCCAAACGACGCACAATAGCCGTTCACCTTTTCCGCCGGCAACCGCAAGGACGCGACCCCATGGCCCTCATCACTTACCTCACGCAGATACAGTTTGATTTTGGCGCAGTAAAACTGCTCGCGGACGAATGCGCGCGCATCAGTATAAAGCGGCCGCTGGTAGTGACCGACAAGGGTGTGGTCGCTGCGGGTGTGGCGGAGCAGGCGCTGGCGGCAATCAAGGACAAACTACCGTTCGCGGTGTTCGATGAAACACCCGGCAATCCCACCGAGGCCATGGTGCTGAAGGCGCTGGACACGTATCGCGCACATGGTGCGGATGGCCTCATTGCCGTGGGCGGCGGATCATCGATGGACCTGGCCAAGGGTGTAGCCATCCTTGCCGGCCACGATGCGCCACTGACCCAGTACGCGACCATCGAAGGTGGCAGCAGCAAGATCACGGCGGCATGTGCGCCGCTGATTGCGATTCCCACCACCTCCGGCACCGGCAGTGAAGTGGCGCGTGGCGCCATCATCATTTTGACCGACGGCCGCAAGGTGGGATTTCATTCGTGGAACCTGATGCCGAAAGCCGCGATCTGCGATCCCGACCTCACGCTCGGCCTGCCTGCGGGACTGACTGCTGCCACCGGCATGGACGCTGTCGCGCACTGCATCGAGACATTCCTCTCGGCGGCATTCAATCCGCCGGCCGAAGGCATCGCGCTCGACGGACTTGAACGCGCGATGAAATGGATTCGCACCGCCGTCAACGAAGGCGGCAATCGCGAGGCGCGCCGGCAGATGATGTCAGCCTCGATGCAGGGTGCGATGGCGTTCCAGAAAGGCCTGGGCGCGGTGCATTCGCTGTCGCACGCACTGGGTAGCTACCCGCAGAAAACATTGCATCACGGCACGCTGAACGCAATCGTGCTGCCGACCGTGTTGCGATTCAATGCCAGCGCCGAAAGTGTAATCGCGCAGGACAAATACGTGAAACTTCGCCGGGCAATGGGACTGGGCGGCGGTGCAGCCGTTGATCAATACATCGCGGGATTGAACCAGGATATCGGCATCGCAAAGGGGCTTGAAGCCATTGGCGTGCCGAAAAGTTTTTTCGACGAGGCCATCGGCAAAGCGATGAAGGACCATTGCCACGCCACCAATCCACGCGTCGCCACGCCGGACGAATACCGCACGATGCTGGAGGAAGCCTGGTAGGTCATGCCGGTTATTCGTCGCCGGCCTGCTGCGCCATTTCCAGCAGTTTGGTCACGGTATTCCAGTTGCGCGCGGTGGCGCTGACACCCAGCAATTTTTCATAGCGCTCGCCCAGCTTTGACTTGCCGAAACCCGCCGGCGTGTACAGGTAGAAAATTCCCTTGCCGAGCGTGAAGGCTTCTGTGTCGGCCTTGAGCGCGTCCAATGCATCGAGTTTGGGCTCTCTAGGCTGCGCTGCAAGGAACGCAAGGTGTAGCGACGTAGGCACCGCGTCCGCCTGCGGATAAGGATTCGACTTCGCGGCGTGCACTAGTTCACGTTGCGTCAACAACATCAGGCGTGGCGCGAAACCAAACTCTTTTTCTACCGCCGCTTCGATGCGCTTTGCCAGTTTCGCTGCATCAGACTCCGCATGGCGAAAGACGGCATTGCCGCTCTGGATATAGGTTTTGACGCCACTGCCGCCTGCATTCTCCAGCAACGCGGCAAGTGCCTTCATCGGCATCAGGTTGTTGCCGCCAACGTTGATGCCGCGGAACAAGGCAATCCAGGTAGTCATTTTTTTGTCGGCAGCCATCGGCGTCCCCTGAAATTTTTTTCGACGGTCGATCAGCCGATCGCTTCATCGAGATGATGAATGAGCCGCTCTATCTCTTCAGTCGTGTTGTAGTGCGCCATCGACACACGCACCACACCACCGTGATGTTGCAGGCCCAGCGCTTCGATCAGCCTTTTTGCGTAGAAATCGCCAAAGCGGATACCGATATCAAACTTGTCCATGTGCCGCACGATATCTTCGGGGGATTTGCCTGCGACGACGAAACTCACGGTGGGCATGCGATTGCCGCTGGTCACCTTGTCGAGACCGATGATTCGCACGTTGGGACGGCCACGAAGGAAACCCAGCAATTGTTCGCACAACCGATCCTCATGCCGCGCAAAACAGTCGAACGCGAATTGCATGCGAGTGCGATGGTCGCCCTCCACGCCGAACAGCGTTCCCATGTCGGCCAGGTATTCGCCGATGCCTGCGCAGCCGTATGACAATTCGAAATTCACGTTGCCCGGCTGCAGTTTGTACGGGAGATTTTCCGGCCCGATGAAATGATGATTGAGCGTCGGTAACGCCAGCAGGAAATCGCGATGGCCCCACAGCACTGCGTAATGCGGGCCGAACACTTTGTAGAAACTGAATACATACACATCCGCGCCGCTGGCCTGCACGTCGACCAGGCGGTGCGGTGCATAGGCCACGGCGTCCACGCACAGGCGCGCACCGCAGGCGTGCACGCGGGCGGCGACTTCGGCGACAGGATTTACCGTGCCAAGCACATTTGAGGCGTGCGTCATCGCGACCCATTTTGTTTTTGCCGTCAGCAGGGTTTGCAGTTCATCGAGTTCCAGCGCGAGGCTGTCGCGGTTGACCTCCCATACTTTTACAACCGCCCCCGCCTCACGAAGACGCATCCAGCCGCCTATGTTGGCTTCATGGTCGGTGTTGGTGACGATGATTTCATCACCAGCGAGAATGCCGGGCAGGATCGCCTGCGTCAGCAGGAACATGAGGCCCGTGGTCGAGCCGCCCATCACCACTTCCTCGTCATGAGCGGCGTTGATGAGCGCCGCGATCGCACGGCGCGCATCCAGCACTTTCTGTGAAGCCCGCTGCGACTGCGCATAGCTGGCGCCCAGTTGCACGCTGGTGGTCAGCAGGTAATCGTGAATGCGGTCCGCCACCCGACGCAACACCTGCGAACCACCGGCGTTGTCGAGATAAATGTAGTTGTCATTGAGTGCAGGGAATTCTGCGCGGATGGTAGCGAGCCGCGCGGACACAAACAAGTTCATGGATATTTTTTCGGGAACGGAACGCCCTATTGTCGCATTGCGCGCATTTGCGTTCCGGTTCCAGAATCGCCGGGGTTTTCGCCAGGCGCTTACTGACGCTTGCGGCGCTTGAGGGGCCGTCAGACGGTATAACCTCAGCGTGGGACGCGGGCCACAGTGAAAGGCTCGCCGCGCTGCGCCGCTGGATCTTGCACCAACGCCGGTGGCTTTTTTTTCGAGGCGCAGAAGTAGTTGCGTCGCTTGCACCGCCTGGCTGCAGGCGATAACAAGGCAAGGCGCCTGCGCGCCGTGCGTTTTTTACTTCCGATCTATCTCAACCGTTTCCTTGTTACCGCTGTTCGATACAGCCGCCATCACACCCAGCCCAACGAGGATGACGATGCCGATCACGGTCCACGTCGCACCAATGCTGGCAAGGATGCCCATCTGCCAAAGCGCACCCAGCACGCCGCCCATCAGGATGACAAAACCAATCAAATACATTCCGGCCCATTTCATAAGCACCTCCACAAATTTTTCGATCGCTCATCGTAGTGCATGCGGCAAGGCTTGCAGGCAAGCGCGAATGGCAAAAACCTGTCGGGATGCACAATGTTTTTTTGTAGGAAGTTGTGCGAGCTGAGAAAAAGTCTATTTCCGCGATCGCGTGGCTTGTCCACTTTTAATGCCGGATTTGCGAATTTTTTCGCATGCCAATTTGCGCCGCGCCTGTCGCCCTGAAACGACAATTTTCATAGGGCGTTACCGATGTAATTTTTAATTCGCGAGGTAGGTGAACCATCGACAGATGCGTAAGACAAACACCCGGATTTTACTTCCCGAGAGGACTACATTGAACATCCTGAAAATGAAAACCTGCCTGATTTCTTCGTTGATCGTTGTTGGCGCCATTGGCACTGCACCTGCGCAGACCGTATCCGTCAATGGCAGCGCCTGTCCCGGTGCTACTGTGACGATGGGCGCCGGCACAATATCCATCAACACAGCGGGTTGCGGCGGCGGATCACAGACTGTCCTGCCCACGGTCAACGCCACCTCACCGGCCCCAGGCATTGTGGCCACCGCTTATTCGCAGTCCTTTACGGCAAGTGGCACCACACCCATCAACTGGAGCTCGACAGGCACGCTGCCGCCTGGACTGACGTTCAGTACCGCGGGAATCCTGTCGGGTACGCCAACCACAGCAGGAACCTTTTCTTTCTCGGTCATCGCTACCAACACCGGCAACAGCCCGGCGTACCAGACAGCCGTGACCATCGCTGCGCAAGGCACGCCGCCCCCCGCAGCGACAGCACCCACCATTACCAGCCTCTCGCCACCGGTCGGCACGCTAAACGCCGCCTACTCCTATACGTTTGGTGCAAACGGCACGGCGCCCATGACTTGGACCAAGGCCACCGGTACCCTGCCAACGGGCTTGACCTTGTCGACAAGCGGCGTCCTGAGCGGCACGCCCACGCAATCGGGAACCTTCCCGATCACGGTGACGGCGACCAACTTTGCAGGTACGGCGACAACACCCAGTGTTTCGATAGTCGTCGCCAGCGGCTCCAGTGGTGCGCAGTCATTCGGCCTCGTTGATATCAATAACAATCCGATTCCCCAACCGGTCTCGAAGCTTGCCAGGTTGATTGCGCAGACGCACGCGGGTCCCAATGGCGGCGGTAACTCGGGTGGCGCTTACAACGTCAATGCGTGGTCGGTCGACACGTCGAAGTGCAAAAGCACGCCGGCCATCAGCACGCTCTGGTATCACAACATTGACCTGCTTGACTACGGCACACAGACGGGGTCGGACTTCATTGACTTCGCGCCCAACCAGGCGCTGGCGTATGCATTTACGCCGGGCACGCCGATCGTAAATAACAGCCAGGTCGGCAAGATCTTCATGACACAGGGTGGGGTTGGCGCGCCTGCGGCTTCGTTCATGTCCATCTCAACGTCACCGTGCGATTTCGATACGTCCAAAATCGCCGCTGCCGACAAGTGCTACTCGACGGGCTTCAATGAGAACGGCTTTACGTTCCAGGTCACGACGAACGCCACCAGTCCGGTCTGCAAGCTCACCCCCGGGACGCGCTACTACCTGAATGTGCGCTTCCAGGATGCACGTCCGGCACCGGCAGGAACGCCGACACAGGACGGCTGTGCATTGCAATTGACGTCGCATCCGGGCTACGGCACCTGCGGAGGATTCTTGCAAATTGTGACGTATTGATTTGTTGTAATTGTCTGCAGCGAGACGGGCGGAATAGTTATTCCGCCTGTATTTCCGTTTACGCTGATAGGTGAATAGCATGCAAAGCACGTCAATCCAGGAACATGCCGGGCGCAATTTGCGCACCGCTCCGGCTTGCCCGCCGCGAGTCGGTGGAAAGCGTTCGGTAGCAACCCTGATTACGGTCTATTTCCCGCGTAGCGCTCTATTTAGAGAGGTACAACATGGCTAGCTTGCTTGACCCGCGCATTAGTGACGCCATCACCGAAGTCTCTATCGCAGATCTGCAATTGCTCCAACTGCGCAAGAACGTGAACCTGGGACATGCGCTGTATTCAGAAGCGGCCTTCCGCGCGGCAATCGAGCGCTGCGAAACCGCGCTGGTCGCGGTGCGGTTTGCACTAATGAGCGCGCAGGTACGCTGAGGTCAAGCGCTGCGTGGCAGAAGATTCCGCCCACGTTTTTTCAAGCGGCTCAGTCACAACGGCATCGCAGCGGCGAGATCCGGCTGCAGCCCCAACGCCCGTGCAAGGTGGGACAGGCTGTCGTAGCGGGCCGATATGCGCTTGCACTCTGCAGAAAGTACGCCAACCTCTATCTTGGCACTGGTGGCTGCCGTGCGAATTCTCTCAATGCTGGCAAGGCGTGTTTCCAGTTGTTTTTTTTGTTCGGCCAGCTTTAGTTCCACTGGCAGCAGTGCGGCGGCGGTCCATCGTTCCATGTCGGCTATTGCATTTTTCCTGACGGCAATCGACTGCTCGACCAGTGTCTGCCAGAACCGCTGGATCATGAAGGATTTTTCGAGAAACACCACATTCTTCGGATCAGCACAAAACGCTTCGGTCTTGTATGCCAGCAATTCCAGATCCTTGCCCGCGCCGGATAGATCGAGACGCGCGAAGGATATCTGCTGGAGCTCGAATTCGTTGCGGAGCTCTTCATAACTTTCGGAAAGTGTCTCCTGCATTACTGCCGCACCAGCAGAAATTGTCGCGAAGTCATCTTCAATGGAGCGCATCAACCTGCGCATGCCACGTGTCAGGCCGGGTGTCGTCCAGCTTCCCGCAATATCATCGAGCGACTCCTGCCATATCTGGTCCGTGCGCGCGGGGCTGAGTTGTGCGGAAAGCATGTTGCGACTAGCCAGCAGACGCGATTTCACTTTCCGGAACAGGGCCAGCGCACCGTTGAAGCGGTTTTTTTCTGCGGAGAGTGCTTGCCATTGAATGGACATTGCCGCCACCTCCAGGTTCGCCGAGCCCGCCAGCAGGGAAATGGTGTCGGTCAACTTCGCGCGCGTGGCCGACAAGCCCGCTAGGCTGGTCTGGATCATCGTCCCGAGGCTGGCGGTTACCGCTTGCGCGATGATGAGTTTTTTCCTGCCAATGAGATTGCCGGCGATGTAGCGCTCCAGCGCTTCAATTCCACTGCCACGCACCTGGGTGGCGTTTGAGCTGGTTCGGCCCACCAGTGCGTTGCGCGCAGACACGGGAAAAATGCACCCCGGCACAAGCCTCAACGCACGCGCGATATCCATCAGCAGCTTGCGCAGGGAATCCCGCACTTCGTCGATCGATTTGAGGCCATCCCAGACAGTGTCGATCTTGTTCAGTACCACGACGCGTTCACTGGACGCGTTTTGAGACAGGTGCGCCCACGCGGTCATGTCGCTTTTGCTCAGCCCCGCGTCTGCGCTGACCATGAAAAGAATCGCCTGTGCGCCAGGCAGTGTTTTCAGTGTCAGTTCGGATTCCTGGCCAATGGTATTGAGACCAGGTGTATCGAGTATGGTCAGGCCCGCGGTGAGGATCGGGTGCGGATAGTTGACGATCGCGTATCGCCATTCCGGAACATCGATCGTTTCGGTGTCGTCGTAACGTGAGCCGGCGAAATCGGTTGCCGCGAGCAGTCCCAGCATTGCAGCGTCGACCGAGCGCATTTTGCGGGTCATCGACAAATTTGCCATTGCAGCGGCAAGAGCGGCAGGGTCGTTCACATCGATACGAATTTTTGACCACAACAGTGTTTCACGCTTCAGTTGCGCAATGGAGGCGTGCTGGCTTAGCGTGTCGATAGACAATAGGCGGATGCATGGTGCGTCATCCTTGTTGTGCAAGAGCTCAGTTGGGCACATGGTTGTTCTGCCGATGCTGGACGGCAACAATCGGGGGAGTCCAGGCAGATGCAACAGCGCGTTGATCAGTTCGGATTTTCCACGTGAAAATTCCCCCACCACTGCAAGCATTAGCCGGCCATTGCTGATCGTGGCGAGCAACTCGTGAAAGTGCGTTGCCTGTGAGAAATCAGTGCCGCCATCTGCGTCGAGCCATTCCCGATACTCACTGAGCCCGGCCACGACGGATGTGCGCCATGCGTCAAAGCCGGCAAATTGTGCGGAAAGTATCGACTCCAGTGGACCTGGAGGGAAAACTGATACGGCCTGGTGATCCGCGGCGAGCTTCTGCATAAGTCATCCGAGGAAATTTTAAAAAATTCGGCGTACGAGAAAGTGCGCTAGGCGTTCACAACCGCGCACTCCATGCGTAGGGCGCGCACCGGTTGCTCTTCGCCTATGAGCGCATACACAGAGCTCTGGCCATGGAGGCTGGAATCGCGCGTGCCGTCACCTGCAACACAACCCTTAGAAAAAAAAGCGGTGTGGGCAATTCCCGGAGGAAGCAGGTTCCGGAGGCGCTGCGGCTCTTCGTCGAAGCGTGTCCCCAGTTGAGCGCGGCGAATAACGCAGCAGGCATTGATGCCCAACGCGTTAGCGTTCCTGCCCAGCTGCAGCACTGCCTGACGGCCGAGTGCATCCGTAGCCTCCAGCAACTCGTTGGGATTGGCATACATCAGGCTGACGTGCGCCCCCTCGGCGACTCCGCCATCAATCGTCATCGACTCCGTCGCATAGTCAATCGACAGCACCGAACGCACGACGTACATCCCGGGGTGGATGCTGGACTCCAGCCCAAGTGGAAACTGAATTGATACTGAAGGCAGGCGCGCCGCGAGTGGCCCCAGTGCTTCGCGATAGCGTGTGAGAGCAGGTTTCCCGTCCAGTTCCAGTATCCGGCGTCCATCTGCGCGTGTCACTTTCCAGCGATGTCGGCACGGTGAGAATCCGCTTTCAATGCCCACGCTCATGCGCAGCGATTGGCCATAGAAGCCAACGACCACCGCCATGCTGCGACGCATGCGACCGCGACTCGAAGCGCTAATGCCCGTGACTTGTGGCGCACCGTCAGTCAGGCCGCCGAGGATGGGAATGCGTGGCCCCCTGCCGTTAAATCCCGCAAGGAAGTCCTCGACCGAGATATGCTGTCGATCGACGAAAAGCAATGCACCACGCAGATCCGTGTCGAATTGGACAAGCTGCCGCGCAAGCGTTGTGCCTGATTTAAAAGAGTCAACAGGCTGGCGGGTACCGACTGAAAACATGCCAAGCCTGGTGTGTTCGAAGCGCCCGATGATGCCGTTGATCCCCGGCGCTCCCCAGCTATGAACGTGTGAAACTCCGGGCGCACGAAAGTAAACCACCTTGGCTGCGGGAAACCTGTCGCTGAGGCTTTCAGCAGTGCGCGCAAAAGGTTGCGCCGTGGGGCAACCAAGCGCCAGCACGAGTGTATGCGGTGAGTTCCAATCGGCGACGGGCAGTTCCAGCGGGCGCCCTGGATGCAAAACAAAGCTGGTTGTTTCCATGTAGATCCAATGAATTGCCGTGACCTTAATCCCGCAAGACCTACATATCGCATACTGATTGAGTACTGGGTGAAAACTATGCGTCGAAACACGTTTGACTTTGATGCAACCTTTTCGAGCGATCGTACCAACGCTGCCAAGCAATCCGATAGGACCAAACGGAGCCCCGAAAAATAATTACTTCGGGAACTTCATTCCGTTCTTGATCCATGCTGGCAACGCTTGCAGCGCGTCTCCATCACCAAGACCCTGCAGGTGGTCGTAGAGAAATGCGCCGGGCGCGAACACCCCATGGATACCCAACTTGATCGCGGCATGCTTCGCGCCCTCGGGATAGAGATAGCGCGCCCATTCCCTCGCGCATGAGCGTACGCGCTCCGGACGGCCCATGATCTTTTCGGCCTGCATCAATGAAAACAAGACATCACCCATCAACAGCGGATTGGCAACGGCGCGCACGCGCAAAGACTCGAGAAGTCCCAGCCCTGCGGCGCGATCGCCGAACGCAAATTCAATGTTGCCCTTGACTAGTTCCTGGATGATCGCGTGGTGCTTGCCGCCATTTTTTGCCGCGCACTGGTATACCTGGTTCGCGCGCTTGGTCGTCTCGTCGCGCCATATGCCGTTGCCGGCCAGCGCCACCTGAACAAATGTCAATCGAAACATCATGTAGCTATACGGCTCCTGCTCGACGACATCCGGTGTCTCCAGCGCGAGCGCGAACCGCACGGACTCCTCGGCAGCAGGCAACATGTCCAAATGCAGATAGCAGTGCGCAAGGTTGCCGAGCGGCTGGTACTTGCTCCACGCAGCTGACAGCTCATCATCCTCGGCCACGTGTGAAAAGCATTCCACCGCCGCGTCCCACTGGCACGCCGTCAGGAACACTCGACCCATATTGTTCCAGCTGATTGCGAGGCGAAGATTGTTCGCGTGGACGCGCGCGAGGTCGAGAGCCTCCTTCTGCGCGTCCAGCGCGGCTTTATAGTGCAACACCGCGTGATGCACATGTCCCAGCGCGCTTAGCCCGCGCCACCTGCGGTCAAAGTCGATCTCGCCCCATCCGGCACATAACTCTGCTTTCTGCAACGCCTCGTCATATCGACCCTCGTCGTAGAGCCTGTTGCATTCAAGAAGTGCGATATCGAAATCGGCAGCGGTTCCTGAGGTAAAACCGGAAAGGCTCATGATTGCCTCTACTTTTAAGTAATTTTCTTGATATTGGAGTGGTCGCTGCTTCTGTGATGATCCTGCTCCCTGGTGACGCCGCGATCTTGCTGTGCGATTGCTGGTTGGCAGGTTGCTCACCTTGCAACTCAAAAGAAAGCATGCGGCACCTTACATTTCGCATACAGAACGTGAATACCGAGCGGAATTTGGTCCGTTATTGCCATGGAAAAAGCTAAAAATTATTCAACAAAGTCCATGGGTGATGGAGCGCTGCTGTTACTTACGCAGTAACACTTCGCCGCATGCGGTACGTCTTCGAACCGCTCACCACTTCGATCGCACCGCTCATCGGGGCATGTGCGCGCCGGCTGGATACGTAAGTCTTCCGTAAGCCACTCAAGTCGAGAATTTCCGCAGTCAAAGCCGCGCGCCGTTTTCTTGCAGACCCGGCTTGGCAAATGACAAAGCAGTAGCACGGCGCATGCGTGGCAACTGCACCTCCCGGAAACCAGGCTAAGGAAAATGAAATGACTACAGGTAAGCTTGCAAATGTTTACAGCGGAACGTTTCAAGTCCGACACGCGGGCTTTACGGTCATTGAACTGTGCGTCACCCTCACCATTGTGGGCGTCGTCTTCGGCCTTGGCTTGCCGAATGCGCTGATCTGGCTGAAGAACGCGCAAATACGGACCGCAGCGGAGACGTTATCGTCCGGACTCCAACTTGCTCGCGCCGAGGCGCTGCGAAGGAACGTCTCCGTTGAATTCGTCCTGACCGACGACAGTATCGACAGCGCTTCGTCAAACAACGTTGTTGCCACACTTGCCGGCAGGAACTGGCTCATTCGCCTTTACCGGGAAGACGGCGCTAATACGGCGGCTGATTTCATCCAGGCTCGTAGCGGCGCGGAAGCGTCCAGCAATACCCGCGTCTTGTCAAATGCGCAACGCATTGTCTTCAACAGCCTGGGGGACTATTCGGTGACAGAGCCGGCGAACGTCATTCCCGCTATCGCCCTGTTTCCGAAAGACGGGGCCTGCGAAACGGACGGCGGCAACGTTCGCTGCCTGGAAGTCAATGTGAAACCAGGCGGAATGATAAAAATGTGCGATCCACGCGTCGACCCGGCAGATCCACGTACCTGTACGGCATCCGCATTATGAAGAAACGCATATTGCGACATGTGCCTGCCACTCGCGTTCATCAGCACTCACAGCGCGGCTCAATGCTGTTGGAGGCATTGATCGGCATGCTCATCTTTTCTGTCGGCATCCTCGCCCTGATTCGCCTGCAAGCTGTGGCGATCCAGTCAACGGCAGAAGCGCGCTACCGCTCGGAGGCTAATTTCCTGGCCAACCAGCTTGTAGCCGTACTCTGGATGGACCAAGCCAATCTTTTGCAATACGCACATTTTGCAACCTCATTGAATTGCGAGCCGTCCGGCACACCTTCGCCACTGGCCGGCCAGCCGACCAGCGAAATGGCGAGGTGGCTTGCAAGCGTTGCAAAGACGTTGCCGAGCGCGGAGAGCGGGCGGCAGCAAATCACCGTTAACGCAGACAACTCCGTGGATATCACCTTGTGCTGGCACCCGCCCCAGGATGCAAGCTGGCGGCGCCTGAATTTCGTCACGTACATCAACGGGGAAAACCCATGATCGCGAAAAGTGTGACGATCACACCGGGCCAGAACAGCGGTTTTTCGCTCATTGAATTGATGATTGCGCTTGTAATCGGCCTGATCGTGGTTCTCGCCATTACACAGGCGTTCCTCACTTCCGAAAACCGACGCCGCACCATCATTTCCGACAACGACGCGCAAACGGGGGGAATGCTGACGTTGTACATGGTCGAGCGTGAAATTCGAAACTCGGGATTTGGACTACCGAACACAAGTGCGCTGGGCTGCACGGTGCATGCGTCGTTTGGCGGCAGCTTGTCCGACCCTGGAACTTTTCCGTTGGCCCCCGTTACTATTTCTGCCAGTGCAGATGGCATAACGGACCAGGTGCTGGCGCTCTCCGGAACCAATGGCGCAATGCCGCTGCCGGTGAGACTTATCTCGCCATTTGCCGCCGGTGACGGGGCGATCAACGTCGGCGTCAACTATTTTTTCGGCCCAAAGCAATTGTCCATCCTGGCGGATCCAGCCAACCCAGCCGATTGCACGATGGTGGAAATCACTGACAAGGGCGTGGACCTGAATCACGCCTTCGCCGGCGCGAGTCCATGGAATCAGAACAACGCGATCTACCCTGCGGCTCCGTTTCCGACGGGCAGCTATGTTTTCAACATGGGTGCGTTGAGCCTGAAACGTTTTTTTGTCAATCCGGCGGACAGCACGCTACGTGTCACCGAGACGGCAAACACAGTACAGGGAACAAGCTCCACCACGCGCGCCCTGGCGACCGGCGTTGTCGGATTCAAGGGCCGCTATGTTTTCGACGGAAGCGGATTGTCGGGGCCGCAGCACCTTGTCGCAGTGAAACTTGCCATTGTTTCGCGTGGCTCACACGCTGAACGCTCGACGGCTGTCGACGGCAGTTGCAACACCACGCTGAATCTGCCCAAGTGGAGCGATGGCACAACGTTGCCCATTCCACAGTCCTCACCTGACTGGAAATGCTACCGATACAAGGTGAGCGAGACCACCGTATCGCTGAGAAACCGTGTCTGGAACCTGCCATGACCACATTTCCCCATTGCCAAAATTCACATCACGTCGCGTTCGCGTGGACGCACCTTCGGCATAACGGGCGGATGCAGCAAGGCAGTGTGCTGTTCACTGCACTCATTGTATTGATTGCCATGTCACTTGCTGCAGTTGCGCTTATCCGTGCCTTCGACTCGAGCATTCTCGCTGCCGGCAACGTCGCATTCCGGCAATCGACCCTGCAAAGCGCCGACCTGGCGATTGAAGAAGCGCGCTCATGGTTGCTGACAAATTCGGCCGGCACGGGCCTTGAAAACAATTCACCCGCGAACGGGTATTTCGCCTGGGCTGCGGCAACCGAGCCGGGACTGCCGGACTCCACCACACGCTGGCAGTCCTATCCCTGGGACCAGCCGGTTTACGCAAAGTCGATCACCGATACGAAAGGCAACCAGATTTCATACGTGATTCAGCGTCTTTGCAGCGGTGTCGGCTCGCCGAATTCAGGCTCAAACAATTGTATATCGGGCGAGTCTACAGGCCGCCTTTCAGATGCAGAAAACAGCCGCAGATCTGACGCCAGGCCCATCGTTGGCGGCACCTATTACTACTACCGCGTCACGGTCCGCGCCGTTGGGCCGCGACAAACCCAGAGCTTCTCGCAAAGCATTCTTGAGCTGTAACCGGACATACCTTTCCCTATCCAAATCGAGAACCAACATGCGCTTAACCAGAAAATGCAAGCAATTGAAAACCTTGAATTTGTTGCCGGGCGTTTTTGCGCTTTTGGCAATCGCAGTTGCATCGCCGATGCTGCTGGCGCAAACGCTGGCCACAGTGCCGATACCTGCGCTAAGTTCCGGTGTCAATCCGGTACCCACAAACCTCACGTTCATCATCGACGATTCGACATCAATGAACAAGGAGTGGGTTGGTGATTCGCTGCGAAATACAACCGGCGTAGGCAGTGCTTCGCTTTGTCGAGGTTATCTGCTGCCGAATCTGGGTGAAAGTCCGGAGCTCAATACCTTGTCCTGCTTCATGGGAGATCCGCCCATCAATGCAGCAAACATAAACAAGGTGTTTTATAACCCCATGACAAAATACCCACCGCCAGTGGACTGGAATGGCACGAACACTACCTACGGCAATGCGATGCCAACAGCGGTCAGGACCGATGCGTACAACTTGGCATCAGCAGCGGCCCCAATAAACCTCACGACGCAGTATCCAGAATCCGTGTTTTGCGATTCCAAGACGGCGGATCCCACCGACAAGGACCACTGCAAGCAAAATGGGAAAGATGCCTCCAACTACCAGTTGAAGTCCGGTGGGCTCGGCTATCCGAACGCCGCTTTCCCCTATCAGAAATATCGCTACGGCGCCCCGTACTACTACAACGTCAGCACCGTGGAATGGTGCAAAGACCGGGGGCTCCGGCAATGTGGATCTGCAGTCAAGACCGGTCCCTATGTCTACGAAGCCTACGCACGCGCGTGTAACTCGACGGCTGCCGTAAACCTTGGCCCGGGCGCCGTTGCCGAGTGGACCTACATCCCCGGCGTGGCTCCGCCGTCTAACGTTTGCCAGGCAAGTTACGTGTCTTTCGGCTCCGGCAACCCTTTCAACTTTACTCACGGCCGGTACGGCAGCTTCACGCGTGTGGATATTGATCCGGCCGATACCGTTGAAATGGGCAACTTCGCCAACTGGTATGCGTACTATCGAAACAGGGTCGGCGTGGTCAAGGCGGCACTTGGCCTCGGACTGCAAAAGCTAGATAAAAATGCCCGCGTTGGATACATGGGCTCAAGCTACGGACTATCTGGCGGACTGCCCACCGCCAGCCCAGTGGCACAGAAGTTCCTGCCGGTTCAAACGTTTGATGCAACGGGCCGCCAGAATTTCTACACCAAGATTTACGGCAGCCCCTATGGCACCAGCACGACGAACCTGCATTCACCGCTCGCTTTGACAGGAATGTACTATGCGGGCGTTCTCACCGGTCTATCGAACTTCAAGTACAAGGACCTGGCCACCGGCACGAACAAAGCGATTCCCGATCCTATCGTGCAGTCGTGCCAGGCCAACTATGCGGTCCTCGTGACCGACGGCATCATGATACAGAACGCAGGCGGGTTCAAAGTTGATGGCGTCACGAACGTCGGAAACCAGGACGGCCCCGGCACGCCGGCACCCTATTGTGAGGCCTGCAAATCCGGCCTCACCACATCCAACACCCTTGCCGACGTCGCACAGTATTACAGGACGACCGACTTGCGCCCGTCAATGATCGACAATGTGCCCACGTCCTCCCGTGACAAGGCAAAACACCAGCACATGACGACGTTCACCTTGGGGGTTGGCGTGGCCGGCAATTTTACCTATGTATCAAGTTACGAGACCGACGCCACCTCTGACTATCAGCAAATCCTGAATGAGAACTGGGACTGGCCCGTTCCAGTACTGAACACGGCGACAACGGTGGATGACCTTTGGCACGCCGCCGTCAACGGCGGCGGCTTCTACCGGGTAACCGGCGATCTTGATTCAACCACTAAGGCGTTAAACAGCATTGTGAGTGGGCTGCTCAAACCGAGTGACGAAACGGCTGCCGGTGTCACCGTGTCATCTCCCAATTTTTCAAACGAAAACAACACCGTCATCATCAGCAGTTTTCGCACCCCCGACTGGTACGGCGATTTGAAGAAAATCCGGTTGGACAAGGACACGGGCAAATCATCCAACGACCCCAGCATGGTTGTCTGGTCAGCGGCTGAAAAGGTCGATGTGCAGGCCGTCAATTTCTCAGCGAGAAAGATTTACATGCCGGCCGCAGGTAGCACGCCGCAACTAAAGAATTTTTCGTGGGCCACCCTGGATCCTGCCACCGAGCAACCGCTGTTCGATCCCGCAATGCTCTCAATTTATTCCTCTCTCAATGCAAGCCAGCAGTCATCCATAACCGGACCGAAGCTGGTTGATTTCCTTCGTGGAGACCGGTCCAACGAAGCGCCCAACAATGACGCGCCGGTTGCTGAACTGTTGACCAACGCGTTTTTTCGAAATCGCACGCACGTCCTGGGTGACATCGCCTCTTCGGAAGCAGTCATCGTCGACATCCCCGATCGCGGCTATGTCGACCCGGGATACCAGGCATTCAAGACCGCGACCGTGCGTACGGCGACGGCCTACGTGGGCGCCAACGACGGCATGCTGCATGCCTTCAATGCCAACACCGGCGCCGAGTCATGGGCCTTCATTCCGTCGATGGTCACAAAGAATCTCTACAAACTTGCCAATCGTGACTACTCGACTAACCACCAGTTCTTCGTCGACGGCTCGCCGGCCACGGCAGACATCTGCGTCAGTCAATGCGGCACTTCATCGGCCGTGTGGAAAACCGTTCTCGTTAGCGGCCTGAACGCGGGAGGGCGTGGGTTTTTCGCTCTCGACATTACCGGAGATATCCCTAAACTGCTGTGGGAATTTTCTGCCGGCACGAACTGCATTGCGCCGGGCGGCACCGCGGTCAGCGGCACACGTGATTGCGACCTCGGATACAGCTTCGGCAATCCGGTCATCACCAAGTTGGGGGACGGTCGCTGGGTGGTACTTCTCACCTCGGGTTACGTAAATGGCGATACTGAACTGCCAAAGGGCAGCGGCAAGGGCTACCTGTACATGCTCGATGCCACGACCGGCGACATCCTAAAGAAAATATCCACCGGCGTGGGAACTCCTGCCAGCCCGAGCGGACTTGCGAAAATCAGCGCGTGGGCGGAAGTCCCCGATCGCGATAACACCGCGCTACGGGTGTATGGAGGCGACGTGGCCGGCAATTTCTGGCGATTCGAGGACGCATCCACTCACACGTTGACCTCAGCGGCCGGCGCCACCCTGCTCGCGGAATTCAAGGCGCCGCAAAGCGATGGAACCACAAAACCACAACCGGTGACGATCAAGCCTGAACTCGGCAAGGTTGGCACAAACGCCATGGTATATGTCGGGACCGGGCGATTGCTCGGACCACTTGATCTGAGTGATACCGTCCAGCAAAGTTTTTACGGAATCAAGGACCAGCTTGGCGCAAGTCTCGGCGACGTCCACAACAACGGCAAACTGGTGAAGCAAACGCTCCAGGATCACGGCGCAACGCGCGACATGATCCCGTCCACCGTCGACCTCGCAGTCTCTTCGGGCTGGTACTTTGATTTCAATCCAGCCAATTCATCGCCGGGCGAAAGAATGGTGACCGATCCCACGCTGAACCTGGGTACCCTCGCCATCACTACACACGTGCCGCCCAAGGATGTCTGCACCGAGGGGAGTTTGGGAAACAGTTTTCACTATTTCGTAGGATCGGATAGCGGCAACGCTGTTGCTGAGTCCTTTATAGGGATGGCGTCGCGGCCGGTGGTAGTCCGCGGGGACAGCGGAAACATTATCTCGCTTGTGCGTTCCTCATCCAAAATGGAAATTGAGGGGACCAACACGCTTGCTTTCAACCAGACCAACATGGTCCTCAAGAAAAGCGGCCGCCGTGTCAGCTGGCGCGAGATTCTCACAAAGTGATGAAACAAGGGAGCGGGCCGACCAGGAGCCGGCCAATCCCGGATAAAACACGCAGCGCGATCGTTGTTCCACGTGCAGTTACGCCGACATACTTGTCGATACGCACGCGCCGTTGCAAGCCGGGAGAGTATCGTTCATTTTTTCGCTCGCACTTCCACGCGCAAATTTTCAATCCTGCGGGATGTTTACGCCTGCACGGCGCGCGGCTGCATCGAAATGCGTATCACCGCGAAGAATACGGAAAAATTGGCCTTGTTGAGCAACGCGTTCGACTGGCAGAAAAAGCCACTCGCGGATTAAATTTATCTCAGAGCACAGGTCCGCTTGCATGTCTTGCCTGCTGCACGCCCTGCATCATGGTCGCGCGCAGCAGCTTCTTCACTGCCTCGCACAGCGGCGTGATCGCGATGACCAGGAGAGCCGTCACGACGCTGATAAAAAACAGGTGCGTCATCGATGCGTGTGACCAGGGACTGATGGCGGCGAGCAGGCAGATCGCCGGAACATGAATGCAGTAAAGCGGGAACGTCAGCGACCCCAGCCAGCGCACCACGGTGGATGCGTGGTCCAGCAACTTCATTAACGGCGCATCCAGCCTGCGCACCGATACAAGGTGCGCCGAGATCGCAATGGCCGCCAGGTAGTCCACCAGCAATTCGCGCTCGAAAGGGCCGCGCCCCCAGGGGAAACTGATGCCAAAATTACCATCGGGCAGGTGATGCGAAACGTGCGGCAGCACCAGCAGAAACAACGCCGAGATGACGGCAATACCAAGCGCCGGGATGGTGCGGAAATGAATGCGGTCATGCGTGAAATAGAGCGCATAGCCCAAAGCCCAGATCGGCAACATGGCCGCGATCGTCCTGCCCGCCAGCAGGAGAATCAGGAGGGAAAATGCAATGGCAATCACGCGGCGGCTGAACAACATCAGGCCGGCGATCAGGTAGTAGGTGGCTTCGAAACTCATCGACCAGAATGCGCTGTTGCTGCCGGGTGCGATGCCGTCAAAGTCGAAAACCTGGTACTCGTTGACGAGGAAAAGCGATGCGATATAACCGCTCCAGCTCTCGGGCTTCCACAGTACTTTGTGAAAGTGATAGAACTCGGGATTGAGTGAAATGCCGATGAAATCGAACACGGCTGTCAGCAGCAGCGCGATCAGGACCACGGAATACAAGCGCGCGATCCGCGCCGACGCATAGCGCTGCGCAGTGCGCTCACGCGTCGCGCTGACATAGGCGATCACGTAACCGGACAAGACAAAGAATATCGTGACGGCGATGGCGCCGTAGGGCCGCAATGGCCACCACACACTGCCTTTGGTAAAAGGTGAGCTGGCAAGGTGATGGACAAACACCGCGAGCGCCGCCATGAACCGCACCAGGTCCAGGTACACCGAGAACGTCGGGGACATCGCGGATTCGTCTTTACCAGCCATGAGCGTGCGGCGCAATTGTAGGGTTGTTTTGTCGTGGGTATTCTACTCATTCCCCGATGCGCGTGTTGTTCAGGCAGAAAAAGGTAATTGGCTTTCGACTAATATGAAGCGAGGTGATCGCGGCGCGCATGCCGGTTGATTTTTCTGTGCACCAGTTCTTCCAAGGGATTCAAGTGGCTAGCTCTGGGGCGCTCCACACAATCAGTTGGCGAGTTACTGAAAAAAGCATCGACACGTTTGGCACCTGCCGGTCAATTCTCTAAGCGACGCGACACGCATGCCCGCCTCAACAAGCGCACATAGTCCTACGCACAAACTTTCGGATGACTTAAGTTAGCCTGTTCTTGCTGAAAAGCGACCATCCTGACGCGACAAGTCCAGCGCGATAAAGGCGGCGCGCAAATAGCACGCAAGCGATGCTTGAAATGAAAAACTCCAGCATCGGCGCGGCTTACAGAGAAAAAAGGCTCTGCAGGCCACGCCAATGCTGGAGTTTTAGTTGGCGCGAAGGTGCTTATGTATGCGAATTGAAGGTTATCGACGCCCAGCCACGCTAGTGCGAACTACCCGCCCAGCGCCTTATACAAATCTGCCACTGCCGCGCGTAGCGCACGCTCAGCTTCCAGCCGGTTCATTTCCGCCAGCAACAGTTGCCGCTCGGCATCGATGACTTCGAGCTGGTTGGCGATGCCGTTGTCGTAACGCAATTTGGCGAGCGTCCACGATTTGCCGAGTGAGGTAACCCTGCGCTGTTCGATCTCATTTACTTCGCGCGCCGATGATTGCGCCTGGATCGCATCCTGCACTTCACGGAATGCATTCGCCACGGCATTGCGATACGCAGCCACCGCTTGGTCGTTTCGCGCGTCGGCTACTTCAACGCCGCGTGTGACACGGCCAGCACCCCACAACGGTTGCGTGAGATCGCCGGCAAAGGACCAGATTCGCGCCGGCCCGCTGAACAGGTCACCCAGCGCGCTACTCTCGCTGCCGAACAATCCCGTCAATGAAATCGACGGAAAATACGCGGCCCGCGCCACGCCGATGCGCGCGTTGGCGGCAGCGAGTTTTTGCTCCGCCTCCACCAAATCAGGACGGCGCAACAGCAGGTCGGACGGCAATCCTGCTGGCGCTACCACTGCATTTACCGGCGTCAGTGTAGGCAAGCGTTCGAACCTGTCTTCCAGGATCGCGCGCGGTGTGCGGCCCAACAGCACTGCAAGCGCGCGTTCCTGTTTGCCGCGCTGGCTCTGCAAGGGCGGCAACTGCGTGAGGACGGAATCCACCTCGGCAGCGCGCTGCTGGAAATCAAATTCAGAAATCACGCCGGCATCGAAACGCTTTTGCTGCAAGCCCAACGCATCATTGCCACGCCGCACCGCCTGCTGGATGGCGACCACTTCGGCATCGAGCGCGAGCAGGTTGAAATATCCCTGCACCACCTGCGTGACCAGTGTCAACTTGACGCCGTTGCGATTGGCTTCCACCGACATCAGGTCCGCACGCGCGGCTTCTGTCGCGCGGCGATATTTTCCCCAGAAATCAATTTCCCAGCTGAGGTTCAGCGTGACACGGTTGTTGGTACTCTCGGCAGGAATGCCGTCCTGTCCCGCGCCCGGCACCGCCTGCGAAAGTCGCGAGCGGCTGCGGCCGGCCGTGGCGTACGCCGAAGGCAATTGGTCGGAAATACTGAGACCCAGCAGCGCCTGCGATTCGGCCACGCGTGCAGCGGCCTGGACGATATCGAGATTGTTTTTGAGCGCCTCCTCAACAACGCGGTTTAACACCGGATCGTTGTACGTCGTCCACCACGCCGTTGATGCAGCGGAGGTGGTGTTGACTGCGGCGGCACCTTGCGGCGCAGGCGCATAGGCCGCGGGCAATTCCACTGCGGGACGCTTGTAGTCCGGTCCGATCGCACAGCCGGCCAGCAGCGCCAGCATGACCAGCGAGAGCGACGTTTTTACCTGGATGGATTTCATGTGTAGCTCCTATCGTTGCTCAGGCGGCAGCGAATGATGTCCCGGTGTGGGGATGTTTTTTCGCGAGGCGGCCAGGTGACCTTGATCGGCTTCGGCGCGAATTTCATCGGTGCTGCGCGACTCGCGCAGTTTGCGGTCCGACACAATCTTGTAGAACATCGGCACGAAGAAAATCGCCAGGAAGGTCGCGGCCAGCATGCCGCCCATCACGCCGGTGCCGACGGAATGGCGCGCGCCCGAACCCGCACCGGATGAGAACGCCAGCGGCACCACGCCCAGGATAAAGGCGAGCGAAGTCATCAGGATCGGACGAAAGCGCAGGCGCGCCGCTTCCAGCGCAGCCGCCGCCGCACTCAAACCCTCTTCCGATTTATAGACCGCGAATTCCACGATCAGGATGGCGTTCTTTGCCGAAAGGCCCAGCAGCGTTACAAGGCCGATCTGGAAATACACATCATTGGTCAGGCCCGCCTTGCCAAACAGGGCACCCACATGCGTCGTCAACCAGATCGCAGCAAGCGAACCAAAAATACCGAATGGCATCGCCAGCAAGACTGAAAACGGCAGCGACCATTTTTCGTATTGCGCGGCAAGGATCAGGAACGCCATGACGGCCGCCAGCGCCAGCGCAATGCCGGACGTGCCGGTCGCGCGTTTTTCCTGGAACGATGAACCGGTCCAGTCGTAGCTCATGTCGGACGGCAGCACCTGCGCGGCGATACGTTCCATTTCCGCGATCGCCTCACCCGATGAGTGTCCTGGCGCGGCCTGCCCCAGCAACTTCACCGCGGGCAGGTTGTTGTAGCGGTCCAGCGAATCGGGACCGGCCGAGTATTCGATTGTCGCGAAGGCGGACACCGGCACCATCGAACCACGATCGCTCTTCACGTATATGCGGCCGATGTCGTCGGGACGCTTGCGATACTGGCTGTCCGCAGACATCAGCACCTGCCAGGCGCGGCCATACTTGTTGAAGTCGTTTACATAGTACGTGCCCAGCGTGGCGGCCAGCGTATTGAACGCGCTGTCCAGCGGAATGCCGAGTGCCTTGGCTTTTTCGCGATCGACATTGACCCTCAATTGAGGCGAAGCCGGTTTCCACAGAGATTGCACACCGGCCAGGATCTTGCTCTGGCTGGCTGCACCCTGGATGCTGTACATGGCATTGGCCAGTTTGGCCGCACCACCTTCACCGCGATTCTGGATATAGACCTCGAAGCCCGCCGTATTGCCAAGCCCGAAGATCGGCGGCGGCGCAAACGCGAGCACCAGCGCTTCCTTGATGTGGCCGGTCTTTCCAAAAAACTCGCCGACCAGTTCATTCACCGACACCTTGCGCTCGTCCCAATGCTTCTGCGTGACGAAGATCGTGGTCGCACTGTTTTTGTAACCGCCGCCGAGGAAATCAAAGCCGGTAAAGGCGATGACATACTCATTGGCGGGATTGGACCGGATGGCGGCAACCACTTCCTTGGTGACTTTGTCGGTGCGTTCAAGCGACGAGCCTTCCGGCAGGAACACGGCGGCAATGTAGTAGCCCTGGTCTTCATCCGGCACCAGTGAACCGGGTGTGATTTTCCACAGGCCGGCCGTGATCAGCACCATGCCCAGGAACAGGATCACGCCCACTGCGCCGCGTTTAATCATCCACACCACGCCGCTGGTATAGCGCCTGGTGACGCGCTCAAAAAAATCGTTGAACCATGTGAAGAATTTTCCCGGCGTCCGTTTCTGGCCCTTCAACACCATCACGCAAAGGGCAGGCGTCATGGTTAACGCAACGAAACCCGAAATCACTACGGCGATCGAGATCGTCACCGAGAACTGGCGATACAACTCACCGGTGAGGCCCCCCAGGAAGGCGATCGGCACGAACACCGAGACCAGCACCAGCACGATGGCGATCACCGGCCCGGTCACTTCCTTCATGGCTTTCAGGGCAGCTTCGCGCGCGGACAAGCCATCCTCATGCATGTGGCGCTCGACGTTTTCCAGCACCACGATGGCATCGTCCACCACGATACCCACCGCCAGCACCATGCCGAACAAGGTGAGCGTATTGATCGAGTAGCCCAGCAGCATCAACCCGCCAAACGTTCCGATCAACGCGACCGGTACTGCGGCAAACGGGATCAGCGTGGCGCGCCAGTTCTGCAGGAACAGGAAGACCACCAGGAACACCAGCACCATCGCTTCGGCCAGCGTCTTCACCACTTCCCGGATGGACACGTTGACGAAACGCGTGGTGTCGTAGGGCACCGAATAATCCATCCCTTTGGGGAAACGCGATTTCAATGTCGTCAGTGTGGAATGAACTTCATCGGCAACGCTCAGCGCATTGGCGCCCGGCTGCAGGAAAATGCCCATGAGTGTGGCGGGTTTTCCATTAACGCGACCCATGAAGTCATAGTCCTTCGACCCCAGTTCGACGCGCGCAATATCCTTCAGGCGCAATGTGGTGCCGTCGTTATTGGAGCGGACGATCACGCTTTCGAATTCCTCCGGCGTGGACAAGCGTCCCTTGGTGGTGATGGTGTAGACCATTTCCTGGCCCGCGCCGGTCGGCGTCTGGCCGATCTTGCCGGCGGCGAACTGCGCGTTCTGCTCATTGAGCGCACGCGCTACTTCGTCCACCGTGATCTTCAGTTGCGTCATGCGATCCGGCTTCAGCCAGATGCGCATGGCGTAATCCTTCGCGCCGAAGATCTGCACGCTGGTGGTGCCGGGAATCTTCTTGATGGCGTCCAGCACATTCAACGTCACGTAGTTGGATATGTAGAGGTCGTTGAAGGTGTCATCGGGCGAATAGAACGCCAGCACCTGCAGGAATGCGGACGAGCCCTTCTGCACCGTAACACCCTGGCGGCGTACTTCCTGCGGCAGCTTGGCATCGACCTGCTTCACGCGGTTGTTGATGTCCTGTGCAGCCTTGTCGACGTTGGTGCCAATCTCGAAAGTCACCTGGATGGTAACGCTGCCGGCCGAGGTTGAAGTCGAAGCCATGTACATCAGGCCCTCGATACCGGTCAGCGCATTTTCAATCGGCGCCGCCACGGTTTGTTCGATCACCTCGGCGGACGCGCCGGGATAGACCGCGATCACCTGGACGACCGGTGGCGAGATCTCGGGATACTGCGCGATCGGCAACACGCGCATCGCCGCCAGGCCCGCGATCACGATAAAGATCGAAAGCACGAAGGCGAAGATGGGCCGATCTATAAAGAAGCGTGAAAACATATTGAGGGTCCTCTCGCTTACTTCTTGCCGTCGGCGGCAGGCGCCGGCGTTGTCGGGGCAGCAGCAGGCGTGGCGACCTTGCCTTCACCTTTTGCATCCGGTGCAGCAGGTGGCGCTCCAGGCGCACCCTGCTTCGCGGCAGCCTGCGCAGCTTCTGCGGCAGTCATGGGCTGGATGGATTGGAACGGGAAGAATATCCGCGCAGTGCCATCGACGATGACGTTGTCACCGGCTTTCAAGCCCTGCGTGATGATCCAGCCGTTGGTTTCCTTGCCTTCAAGCGTGACCCAGTCACCCGGCACCACTGGGCGAGGTTCGGCCACCGGCTTGCCATCCTTGTCCTTGCCGACCACATAGACGGATTTGCCCATCGGGCCTTCGATCACTGCCCGCTGCGGTACCGCGATGGCATTGGGGCGTGTTGCACCCGAGAGCACAACACGCACAAACTGGCCCGGCGACAACGCGCCATCGGGATTCGGAAAAATCGCCCGCGCCGCATAGGCGCCGGTGTTGGCATCCGCCTTGTAATCACCAAAATCGAGCTTGCCGACCGGCTTCAACCACTTGCCTTCGGAGTTTTTCAGCTTGACCACAAAACCGGTCTTCGGCACCACCAGCGTACCGGCGGCAACTTCGCCTTGCGTTGACGTGCGCTCGTTGTCGGTGATGGAGAAATTCACGTGCATGGGATCGGTTTGCGCGAGTGTCGCAAGCAAGCTGTCACCCGATGCGTTGGCCAGCGCGCCCTCGACTTTCAAGGCACGCCCGACGATGCCGGATATGGGCGCGCGGATTTCGGTGTAGCCCAGGTCCACCTGCGCGGTGCGCAGTTGCGCCAGCGCCTGCTTCAGTTGTGCGCGCGTCACTTCCATGCTGGACGCAGCGGTGTCCCATTCTTTCTGGCTGATGGCTTTGGCCTCGACCAGCGGCTTCAGGCGGTTGTAATCACGTTCGGCTAGCTTGGCATTTGCTTCCGCCGTGGCGACGCCGGCTTCGGCTTGCGCCACAGCGGCTGCAAAGGTCGCGGAATCGAGCTTGAACAACGGCTGGCCCGCGCGCACCACGCTGCCCTCTTCATACAGCCTCTTTTCAACGATGCCATTTACGCGTGCGCGGATTTCCACTTCTCGCGAGCCATTGGTCTGGCCGACGTATTCCCGTTCAATGGTGATATCGCGCGGCGCGACCACTTCATATGTCACTGCGGCCGGCGGCATGCCGGGCATGCCGCCACCTCCCTGCTCACCCTTGCCGCAGCCCGCCATCACGGCCAGCAGCGGAATCAAGGCACCCGCAGCTAATGGCGCCATTCTTGAAAAAGGTAATTTGGATAA